>JBKPAF010000058.1:0-14842 GCA_046726275.1 Actinomycetota bacterium | reverse complement strand
GTCCCAGCTGCTGCTGCTGAATCGCTCGGAGTTCGATCATTTGATCGACGCCCGTCCCGCGATCGCGGCGGGGATCCTTCGCTGCTCGGGGAGCTGCCTGACCCAGACCATCCGCCGGGCCGCGATCCTCACCCAGGCCCCTGCCGACGTCGCCCTGAAGATGCTGTTGGAGGAGTTGGCCACTCCGGCCGGGCAGAACGGTGATCCCGTCTCCGTCAGGATCACGCATGCCCAGCTGGCCGGCGTCCTTCACGTTTCCCGCGAGACGGTGAGCCGCATGCTGGGGCAACTCGTCGGGCAGGGTGTGGTCGAGCTCGGCCGGGGGGTCATCCGGGTCCGCTCGAACACGCAGTAGGCGCTCACCCCCTCCCTGCTAGCATCGGGCGCCGCCGTCCGGAGGGAGGGACCCATGCGACCCTGGTCGTTCGAGCTCGCGGGACGCGTCGAGGAGACCGTCTTCGAGAGCAAGGCTCTCCGCGACAATCCCCTGCACGACCCGTATCAGCGGCCTCTGTGGGTCTACCTCCCGCCCGGCTACGACGATGAGCCGCGTCGGCGGTATCCCTCCATCTACGTGATCCAGGGTCTGACGGGTCAACTGGACATGTGGCGCAACCGCGCGCCGTTCCGCAAGAACTTTCCTGAGCTCGCCGACGACCTCTTCGGGAGCGGGGAGGCCCCGCCGTGCATCGTGGTGTGGGTCGATTGCTGGACCTCTCTGGGCGGAAGCCAGTTCCTCGACTCGCCCGGGACCGGCCAGTACCACACGTACCTGTGCGAGGAGGTCGTGCCCTGGGTCGACGGGACCTATCGGACCCTCCCCGACCGGGAGCGGAGGGGGATCGCCGGGAAGTCGAGCGGTGGCTACGGCGCCATGGTCACCCCGATGCTGCGACCGGATCTGTGGGGAGGTCTCGCCACCCACGCCGGAGATGCGCTGTTCGAGGCGTGCTACCTGCCCGAGTTCCGGGTCTGTGCCCGGACCCTTCGGGACGAGTACGAGGGGTCGTTCGACCGGTTCTGGGAGGACTTCCGGAGCCGTCCAGCCTTCTCGAAGGACTCGGACGCCGAGCTCCTGAACGATTGGTGCATGGCGGCCTGCTATTCGACCGATCCGGACGGCACGGTCCGACTTCCGTTCGACCCCGCCACGAGCGAGCTCGTTCCCGAGATCTGGGAACGGTGGCTCGCCTGGGACCCGGTGCGGATGGTGCCGAGTCACGCCCAGGATCTCCGCTCGATGACGGCGATCTACATCGACGCGGGAAAGAAGGATGAGTACTACCTCGACCTGGGGGCCGAGGCGTTCCGGCGAGCCCTGGAGGAGGTCGGGGTCACCGACGTGTTCTTCGAGCTGTTCGACGCCAAGCACGGCGCCATCGAGTACCGGTATCCGTTGTCGCTTAAGTACCTCGCCGATCGCCTGTCGCGCTGATCACGATCGCCGGTGAGGGCGGCGACCAGTCGCCGCGTCGCCTTTGAGCGAATCGTGGTCAGGTGGTCAGCTCGATCGGAGTGATCTCGATCGTCCGCACTTCCCCGTCTCGGTAGACCCTCAGGATAGCTCGGCGGCCGATGGCGTCGCTCGCCATGATCCGCTGGAGGTCGTCCATGCCTTCCATCGGCTCGCCGTCCACGTCAAGGATGAGGTCCTCGGGCCTCAGGCCGGCTCGGGCAGCCGGGCTTCCTTCGACCACTTGCACGATCTCCACCCCCGCCTCCTGCTGGACCTCCTGGGCCACCCGAGGGGGAAGCGGCCGGGGACCACCTGCGATGCCCAGGAACGCCCGGCGGAACCGGCCCTCGCTCATGAGCGCGGCGACGATGCGTCGGGTCGTCGGGTTGATGGGCACCGCCAACCCCAGCCCCTGGCCGATCCCCGGACCGACGACAGCGGTGTTGATGCCCACGACGCGGCCCCGGCTGTCCGCGAGCGCGCCACCTGAGTTTCCGGGATGGAGCGCGGCGTCCGTCTGGATCACGTTCTCCACCACGCGGCTCACCGAGCCCGCCCGAGTCGGAAGGGATCGTCCGAGCGCACTGACCACACCGGCCGTGACCGACCCGGTGAACCCGAGTGGGTTCCCGATGGCCACAACCAGCTGGCCCACACGGAGCTTCGAAGCATCTCCTAACCGGGCCGGGGTCAGTCCCGACGCCGACGCCCGCACGACCGCGAGGTCCGACAAGGGGTCGGTCCCGACGGTCTCGATCCCGAACTCGCGCCCGTCCACGAAGGACGCGCTCCCGCGCTCGGTGCCGGCCATCACATGAGCCGACGTCAGGATGAATCCGTCCGTCGTGACGACCACGCCGCTGCCACCTCCGTCTGCCGGCTGACCCTGCCACACCCGCCGGGTCACCCGGAGATTGGCCACCGACGGCATGAGCTGTTCGGCCACGCGGGTGATGACGGTGGAGTAGGCGTCGAGAGCCTCGTCCTCGTCCGGCTCTGCCGCGGGAACGACCCCGGGGTCTCCCTCCCCGAGGAGAGCATCGATGAACCTCACGTCCACCATCTCGTAACCGAGGCTAGCACGGCCCCGGGGAATGGCCGCGAGAGTGAGCAGTCTGGCCACGCGGGAGTGAGCCGTCTGGCGACGGTGGAGAAGGGCTAGCCGGCGTTCGGCTGGAAGGTGCCGGCGAGGAGCGTCCTGCTGGCGCCGTCCAGGACGGTGATCGTCACCACCCGGGAGAGGTCCTGGTTGATGGACTCCCACATGAACCAGTCGCCCTCGACCCGCTTCTCCAGCCTCCCCACCTTGATGGCCGAGCGGTCGTCGACGAGCTGCACGACGTACGGCCCCCTCGCGGCCGAGGGGAGAACCATGCCCACCACGACCTGGTCCCGGACCCCCGGGGCGGTGAAGATCACCGCGGACCCGGTCCCCCGAGTTCCAGGAGCCGGAATGAGACTGGCTCTGGTGACCCTTCCAGCCTGGCCCTTGAACGAGTCGAGGGCTCGAGCCAGGCGATGCACCTGCGACCTGGTTGCGAGGACCTGCTCCTCCAGGGATCGAACGTGACCCCGCTCGGCGATGGCCCACCCGGTCGCTCCCAGCGCGAGCATGGCTGCGGCGAGCGTGGCCGCCAGGAGCACGCGGATGCGGCGGCGACCTCCGGGAACGATCCTTCCGGAGGCCGTGCGGAGCCTGTCCACGACCCGAGTCTCGAGGGAGGAAGGGGGATCAGCGATTGGGAGGGCGAGGGCAACCCGGCTCGCACCCTCCTCCAGCTCGGCGGCCTCCTTCCGGCACCCCGCGCACCACTCGAGGTGGCGTTCGACCTCCGAGGCGTCGACCTTGGCCAGCAGGCCCAGGGCATGCTCGGTGAGTCGCTCCCGCACCTCCAGGCAGGTCACGGGGCACCTCCGTCCACAGCGCGAGCCGCGGCCCGAGCCTCTTCCGCACCGGCCCGGCGGAGCTTGATCAGGGCGGTGCGCAGCCTTGTCTTGACCGTGCCCAAGGGGATCCCGTCGGCCTCCGCGATCTCCCTCGCCGTCCAACCGTAGAAGTAGGCCTGGGAGAGCAACCGGCGCTCCGGGATCGAGAGACAGGCCATGGCCCTGCGCGCCTGGTCCCGCTCGATGAGCCCGGCCTCCTCGTCGTGGGGGGCGGGCTCGGGCAGCTCCTCCATGAACACCAGGGACGGCCGGCCCGCTCCGCGATCGTGACGGAGCCTGTCAACGGCCATGTTGTGCGCGATCGCCATGAGCCAGGTCGACAGCCTGCCCCGGGTCGCGTCGAACCGGCTGCCCTTGCGCCACGCCGTGAGGAAGACGTCCTGGGTGAGCTCCTCGGCGCCCTCGTTGCTTCCGAGCAACCGGAGCCCCAGCGTATAGACGGATCGCCCGAACCGCGAGTACAGCGTCCGGATCGCGTCCTCGTCGCCAGCAACCAATTGGCGCATCAATTCCTCTTCCGATTCTCGAGAGAGGGGACCTTCAACCTCGAAGGTCATCGGGCCTCCAATTGGTATACGGCGCCTCGGTGGCGCGGAGTTTTCCCCAAAGCACGTCCATTATCCGACGCCGGAGCGTCCAGCGTCCGCCGCTGCGCCGGCAGGCGACCGCGGAGGCATCCAGCACTTCGTCGGCGGTGGCATGATTGATATATGCGCAGGATGAGGGCGCTGGGAGTGGTCCTGGCGAGCCTGGCCGCCCTCGGCGCCTCGATGGGACTCGCTCAGGCCCAGGCGGGCACCCAGATACCCACGACCGTCCTCTCCCTCGCCCTCGAGGGCGTGGTCGACCCCTTCGTGGCCAACTACATCATCAGGGGCATCGACCGCGCCGAGGCCGACGGGGACGCCGCGGTCCTCCTGACCATCGACACGCCGGGCGGTCTGGACTCCTCGATGCGCAAGATCACCCAGGCCATCCTGAACTCCAAGGTCCAGGTCATCTGTTACACGGCTCCGCAGGGAGCCAGGGCGGCGTCGGCGGGAACGTTCATCATGCTGGCCTGCCCGATCAATGCCATGGCGCCCGGAACGAACATCGGGGCCGCCCATCCGGTCGGGGTCTCAGGGGCCATCGCCAGCGACAAGGTCACCAACGACGCCGCCGGGTACATCCGATCGCTAGCAGAGCGGTGGGGGCGCAACGCCGACTGGGCGGAGCAGGCCGTGCGGAACTCGGTGAGCATCTCGGCGGAGGAAGCGTTGCGGACGAACGTGGTCGACTTCGTCTCGGCCACGCCGGCCGCGCTGTTCCGCTCCGTTGACCAATCCTGCCGGTCCGGAGGGACAGGGTCGATCGCGGCTGAACGTTGCCCCGGTCAGGCGCTGAGTGGGGCTCGGATCGAAGAACGGGACATGGGATTCGGTGCGGCTTTCCTCCACGGGTTGATCGACCCGAACCTCGCGTTCCTGTTCTTCTACCTGGGACTGGCCCTCATCGTTATCGAGATCCTGCACCCAGGGGTCTCCGTCCCCGGGATCCTCGGAGCCGTCCTGCTGATCTCGGCGTTCGTGAGCTTCGGGTTCCTCCCGGTGCAGCTTGCCGGCGTCATCCTCCTTGTCCTCTCGGCCATCTTCTTCCTCCTCGAGCTGAAGCATCCGGGGATCGGCCTCCCCACCGTCGGCGGGGTCGTCACGTTGGTCCTGGGAGGCCTGCTCCTCTTCAACTCAGCCGTGCCCAACGCGCGGGTCTCGCCGTGGCTCCTGGCGGGCGTGGCCGTCCTCCTCGTGGTGTTCTTCGGCTTCGTCGTCGGTGCCGTCATGAGGTCCCGGCATCTGCCGCGCACGGCCGGCATCGAGAGCATGGCGGGCGAGTTCGGCGTCGCCGTAGACAACCTGAACCCGTCTGGGCGGGTGCGCGTCCGGCGGGAGAACTGGACCGCCGAGTCGGCCGGGCCCTTCATCGCGAAGGGAAGCTCCGTTCGGGTGCTCCAGGTGCGAGGAATCCGGCTGGTCGTCGAGCCAGCCGGCGAGGTCCCACCGACGGTCTCCGAGGCCGATGAGCCCCTTCCCGCGTCCTCGGCGCCTGAGGGGCAGCTCGCCGGTGACTCCGGAGCGGCCCATGGAAAGGAAGGAGTGACATGAACGTAACGCTCATCGTCGTCCTGGCGATGGTGGTGTTGTTCCTGCTCCTGTTCATCCCCAACGCCATCAAGATCGTTCCCGAGTATCAGCGGGTCGTCCTGTTCCGCCTGGGCCGGGCGATCGGCATCCGGGGACCAGGTCTGGTGCTCATCATCCCGATCATCGACCGGGTGGTTCGGGTGGACCTCAGGGAGAGGTACCTGGAGATCCCGCACCAGGCGGCGATCACGGAGGACAACGCCACGATCAGCATCGACTTCATCATCTTCTACAAGGTGGTGGACGCGGCGATGTCCGTCCTCCAGGTGCAGAACTTCGCCGGAGCCGCTCAGAACATCGCGGCCACCACGCTGCGGAGCGTCGTCGGCGACATGACGCTGGACGACGTGCTGTCCAAGCGGGAGGAGATGAACCGGATCCTCCAGGCCAAGCTCGACGAGGTCACGGAGCGGTGGGGCGTGAAGGTCACGAACGTGGAGGTGCGCGAGATCATCCCGCCACCCGCGGTTCAGGAAGCCATGACCCGCCAGATGTCCGCGGAGCGGACCCGCCGAGCCGTGGTCACCGAAGCCGAGGGGAGCAAGCAAGCGGCGATCACGGTGGCGGAAGGCCAGAAGCAGGCCGCCATCCTCTCCGCCGAGGGGGACCGGCAGGCGGCGATCCTCCGGGCCGAGGGGTTCTCCCTGGCACTCTCCAAGATCTTCGAGGTCGCCCAGGGGGTCGACGCGAACACCATGAGCCTCCAGTACCTGGAGGCGCTCAAGCAGATCGGCTCGTCGCCGTCGACCAAGTTCGTCGTACCGATGGAGCTGGCCAACCTCCTCTCCGGGGTGACCGGCCTGACCACCAAGGCGTTCGGAAACAGCGCGGGAGACGGCGCGAAGTCGTAAGCGAAGAGGGGGTCGCCTCGGCCCCGTGGGTATGCTGGAGGCGATGACCGATCCGCATACCGGCGTCCAGTGGCGCGAGTGGGGTGACGAGGCGTTCGAGGAGGCCGAGCGCCGGGGCGTCCCCATCCTCCTGGACATCAGCGCCGTGTGGTGCCACTGGTGCCACGTCATGGACCGAACCACATACAGCGACACCGAGGTCGCGAGGCTGATCGAGGATTCCTTCGTCCCGGTCAAGGTGGACAACGACCGCAGGCCGGACGTCAACCGGCGGTACAACATGGGCGGGTGGCCCACCACCGCGTTCCTCACGCCCACGGGCGAGATCCTCACCGGCGGCACCTACTTCCCGCCCGAGACCATGCAGGGCCTCCTCCGGCAGGTCTCCTCTGCGTGGGCCGACCGGAAGGAGGAGTTCGAGGCGAAGATCGCCCAGCTGGCGGAGCGGCGGACCCGGCAGCAGACCCAGAGGGGAACGCTCGGCTCCTCGATCGTCGAGCGGATCATCGGGGGGCTTGCCCAACGGTACGACGCCAGGTACGGAGGGTTCGGCCCGGCCCCGAAGTTCCCGCACCCGCCCGCGCTGGAGCTTCTGGTCAACCGACATCTCGCCACCGGGGAGGAACCGCTCAAGGAGATGCTCTTCCACACGCTCGACGGGATGTCGTCGGGTGGGATGTACGACCACGTGGAGGGAGGCTTCTTCCGCTACTCGACGACCGAGGACTGGTCGGTCCCTCACTTCGAGAAGATGGCCGAGGACAACGCCAGGCTGCTGATCGTGTATCTGGCCGCCGGGACTCTGGAGGGTGGCGAGCGCTTCCACAAGGTTGCCCTCGATGTGTTCAGGTACGTGGAAGCCACGCTGGCCGATCCCGAGGGCGGTTTCTACGGGAGCCAGGACGCCGACGAGGAGTACTACGCGCAGGGGGAGGAGGGCGGGGCCGGGCGAGAGCCTCCGTTCGTCGATCCCACCCTCTACGCCGACTGGAACGGGCTCATGGCCCGGGCCCATCTGCTGGGCGCCCGGATCCTGAACGAGCCGGGGCTCCGGGACCGGGGGTTGGCTGCCCTCGAGCGCGTTCTGTCGGCCCTCGGCCCCCCGGCTGAGGGATTCGCTCACTATTTCGATGGTTCCCGAAGTGAGGTCGGCGGCTTCCTGGGCGACCATGCGGAGCTCGGCCTCGCGTTCGTCGAGGCCTACGCAGATACCGGTGACCGGCGGTATCTGGACTCGGCGATGGATGCAGCGGCTTTCGCCCTCGACCACCTGAGCGGCGAGGACGGGGGATTCTTCGACCGGCGGCCCGGTACCGGAGAGGGCGCGTTGAGCGTCCCGGCCCGGCCCCTCGAGGACAACGCCACGTTCGCCACGCTGCTCCTCCGACTCGGTCGTCTGCTCCGCGACGAATCACTTGCCCACCGCGCCCGCGACACGCTCTCGATCTACGCGGGCGGCTATGACCTGTACGACCTGATGGGGGCACCGTTCGCCCTCGCGGTGGACGAGCTCCTCGCGGAGCCCCTGCATATCAGCGTGGTCGGTGACGTGAGCGACGGGGCACCGCTGCGTCGGGCTGCCCTGAACGGCTACCGTCCTTATCGGCTGGTGGACTCGCTGTCGCCGGGCCGCGACGACGAGCTGCTGGCCAGGGCGGGATACCCGATCGAAGATGGAGCGCAGGCCTATGTCTGCGTCGGAACCGTCTGCCACCCGCCCACCTCCGACCCGGCCGAGATCTCTTCCTTGCTCGGGACCGGGACCTCCTCGTAGGAGCGGACGTGGCCCCCGAGTGGTGGGAGGAGTTCTTCACCGGTCCCTGGCTCGAGGTGCAACGAACCGTGTGGGACGAACAGCGCACCCGCGACGACGCCGACAGGATCGATAAGCGGCTCGGTCTCCCCGAGGGAAGCGCCATCCTGGACGTGCCCTGCGGCGAGGGAAGGATCTCGCGGGAGCTCGCCTCGCGCGGTTATCGGGTGACCGGGGTCGACCTGACCGAGGCACTTCTCGACGACGCTCGTCGCCTGTCCGGCGAAGGTGGCCTCGACGTCTCATGGGAACAGCGGGACATGCGCGATCTCCCATGGACGGACGAGTTCGATGGTGCAGTGAACTTCGGGGGGAGCTTCGGGTACTTCGACGACGAGGAGAACCTCGCCTGCGCCGAGGCGGTGGCGAAAGCGCTGAAAGCCGGCGGTCGGTTCCTCATCGAGACGTTCACCGCGGAGACGCTCCTGCCGTACTTCCAGGAACGCTGGTGGGACCGCCACGCCGGGATCCTGGTTCTCGAGAGCAGGACGTACCAGCACGAGCAGGGGCGCGTCGAGGCCGAGTGGACCTTCATCCGAGAAGGCGAGGAGCCCGTGGTCCACTCATCCTCGATCCGGCTGTACACGTACAGCCAGCTCTGCCAGATGCTGGAAGCCGTGGGGTTCGTCTCTTTCGAGGGTTACGACTCTCTGACCCGGGAACCCTTCGCCTTCGGAGCGAAGCGGCTGACCCTGGTGGCCACGAAGTCCGGGTGACGCGGTTCAGCCGGCGTTGACGCGGCAGATGCCGCGTTCGGCGAAGGGCCGGAACTCCTTGATCGAGAGCACCGGATTGAGCCCGGCCACCATGCCCTCGAGCAGGCCCCGGTGGAGCGTGCAGACGAGCTCGCGATAGTCGTCGGCCAGCTCTCTGAACGGACAGTCTCGCAGCGTGATCTCGATGGCCGAGTTGCTCTCCCGCCGGAACCTCGGCTGGAAGCCGGCCTTCGCCATGGCCTCTTGAAGGACGGCCAGGTTGCGCCGGGCAGGAAGCTTCACGCCGGGTTTCGGCCCACCCTGCGCCACGAGGTACGCGCCCCATTGTCTGGCCAGGTCCCGAGCCTGCTGCATGGCGCGTTGCCCTCGAACGATCCCGCACAGCATCTCGGCCAGCAGGTGGTAGTCGCGCCCCTCATCACCCTCGATCTCCCGGGTCGAATACATCGTCTGGGGCCTCCCCACCGAGGCGGTCTTTCGGATCTCCCTGGAGATGAGCCCGGCTTCCTCCAACCGGCGGAGGTGGGGCCTGAGGGTGTTGGGATGCAGGGAAAGCCGCCGGGACATCTCGCGCACCGAGACGGGCCGGCCGGCCAGCCCGATGTATCGGTACATCCGATACCGGGTATCGTCGGCGAGCGCCTTGTGGACCTCGAGGTCGCGGCTCTCAGGCACGGTCCACGGCCCCCGAAGAGAGGAGTTCGGCGGATTCAGCAGGTCGTATTATCGAGGTAAGCACGGTATCAATCAGCATAATCCCGGAGAGGTCCATGCCCACCAAAGAAGACGTCAGGCAAGCGCTGCGGAACGTCCTCGATCCCGAGATCGGCAAGCCGATCGAGGACGTCGGGATGCTCAAGGACATCGTCGTCGACAACGGGGTGGTGCGGGTCTATGTCCTGCTCACCATCGCGGGCTGCCCACTGAAGGACCGGATCAACACCGACGTGACGAACGCGGTGCGGCCGATCCTCGACCCGGGGCAGCACGTGGAGGTCATCCTGGGAGAGATGACCGACGAGCAGCGACAGGGTCTGGTCAGCAAGCTCAGGGGCGGCGCCCCACCTCAGCAGCAGGTCTTCTTCACCGACGGGAACACCACGGTGATCGCCGTCGCCTCCGGCAAGGGCGGCGTGGGGAAGTCCAGCGTCACGGCCAATCTGGCGGCCGCACTGGCTGCCGAGGGAAACCGGGTCGGCATCGTCGACGTCGACGTGTGGGGCTTCTCCATCCCTCGGATGATGGGAGTGAGCGGCCGGCCCGTGGCCTTCAACAATATGATCATGCCCCTGGAGTCGCACGGGGTCAGGATCATCTCGATGGGGTTCTTCGTCCCCGAGGAGACGCCGGTCATCTGGCGGGGGCCCATGCTGCACAAGGCCGTCAACCAGTTCCTGGGGGACGTGTACTGGGGCGACCTCGACTATCTACTCGCCGACCTTCCGCCCGGGACGGGCGACGTATCGATCTCGATGGCGGGATTCCTCCCCGGAGCCCAGATGCTCGTGGTGACCACCCCGCAGGACGCCGCCCGCAAGGTCGCGGAGCGGGCCGGGAAGATGGCCGAGCAGACCCGGCTCAAGGTGCTGGGCGTGATCGAGAACATGTCGTACTACGTCTGTCCGCACTGCGGCGACAAGACGGCGATCTTCGGCGAAGGCGGGGGGCAGCTCGCGGCCGACACGCTCGGCGTCCCGCTGCTGGGGCAGATCCCCCTCATGCCGGAACTTCGAGAGGGTGGTGACACGGGCACGCCGATCGTGGTCTCCCAGCCGGATTCACCGGCGGGCCGGGCGCTCCTCGAGGCAGCCCGCACGCTGGCCAGAGAGTCGAGGACGCTCCTGAAGAAGCCCCTTGGCCTGACGGTGGCGCCCCGCTAGCCGGGGACGATCCTGTAGACCTCTCCGGCCAGAGAGAGCACGTACAGCTCACCGTCCTGGTCCTCGCCGAAGGACGCGAACCCGCCGACCTCGGGACCCAGTGCGCGTTGCTGCGCCACCTTTCCGTCCCTGACTCGAAGCGCCCGGATCTTCCCCGCGCAGTTGTCGGAGAAGAGGTAGGCGCCCTGGAGACCCGGAATGGCCGACCCTCGGTACACGTAGCCTCCGACGATGGCGCAGGTGCCGTCCGATCCGGTCTCGTACTCGTAGATCGGGTTGATGAGCCCCGACGGCAGGTTCTCGCTCTGGCGGATGGTCCCTTCCATCAGGCTCCATCCGTAATTCCTGCCACCCCCGGATCCGGGGCGCTCGAAGTCGACCTCCTCGCGCGCGCTCTGCCCGACGTCCCCGATCCACAGGTCGCCGGTCTCCCGGTCGAACGAGTATCGCCACGGGTTCCGCAGTCCGGACGCCCAGATCTCGGGGAGCCGGTCCGGGCGTCCCACGAAGGGATTATCGGGCGGGATCCCATACGCCCGGCCGTCACCGGGCCGCGGGTCGATCCGGAGCATCTTCCCCAGCAGGGTCTGCATGTTCTGCCCATTGCCCAGGGGGTCCCCCCCACTCCCTCCGTCGCCCATCCCGATGTAGAGGTATCCGTCGGGCCCGAAGACGAGATTGCCTCCGTTGTGATTGGCGAACGGCTGCTCGATGAACAGGACCCTCCGGGCCGATCGAGCGTCGGCGACCCCGTCTTCGCCCATCGGGTACTCCACCACGTTCGTCTCCCCGTTGCGGTCCGTGTAGTTCACGTACAGGAACCGCCCGTCCGGTGAGAACGCCAACCCGAGCAGCCCCTGCTCGCCTCCGGTGCTCACCCGCCCGCTGATGTCGAGGACGGGCCTCGGGTCCAAGCGCCCTTCGCGGATCGCCCTGACCCGGCCCCACTTGTCGGCCACGTACAGGCTCTCGTCGCCGGACCGAAAGGCCATCCCGAGGGGACTCCCGTCGAGCTTGGCGATCTCCTCGACGCGGATACGCACGTTCGCGAGGTTGCCTCCCGTAGCGACGGGTGAGGGGGCCGATGTGGACGGCGATCCGCCGGAAGCGCCGGAGGGCGACGCCGAGGTGCTCGCGGGTGGCGCGACCGTCGGAGCGTTCCCCCCACAGGCCGCGGCCACCAACGCCAGAACAACCATCAGGCCGAAGCGTCTCATCGACAAGAGGATATGGTGGAGACCGCCGTTTGGCGGGCCAGCCCTCGAACGGTCAGCTCACCCCGGCCCGAGCGTGCGAGCGACGGACTCCCAGGCGCCGCGCGCCGACCCCCGCCGCCACGGCCGCCAGCAGTCCCAGCGTCACCAGGGCCACCGTCCGCCACGGGTCAGCCGAGGAAGACGACGCCACAGGGTTCACGGGAGCATCCGCGGCCGGGACCGACCCGGTGTCCGAGCGAGGAGGAATCGGGGAGAGCACCGGGACGACGCTTCCATCGGCCGACTGGGTCGACGTCGCCTTGCCCCCGTTCCCCACCACGATCGCCCCGACCATCCCGGGGTGGACGTAACAGAAGTAGGGGAAGATCCCGGCCCGGCTGAACCGGTAGGTCACGGACCGGCCGTTGAGGAAGGTCGTGTAGTCACCCCACGTTCCCCCGACGCCCGTCACCGCGTGTTCCGTGCCATCGCGGTTCGTCCACGTCACGGCCTGCCCGGGCTGCACCCGCAGGATCGTCTGGACGAAGCAGGAGTCCTTGAGGTCAACGTGGGTCCCTGCCACGTCCCTGATCTTGGCGTTGTGGCATCCCGCGCCGGCGTGGGCGGGAACCGTGGGCAACAGGACGAACGTCAGTCCGGCCGCGAGCGCGAGCACCAGGGGGAGTCGCCGTACGTTCATCAAACCCTCCTTCCGATCAGGCGTCATTCGGATCGAGTGGTGCGGGCCTTCCCCCTTGGTACACCGCGAATTCGGGCCCGGTTCCGGCGTCCCGGTCAGCGGACCGAGGCGGCGACGCGCACCGCCCCTTCCTTGGTGAGCCCGGACTCGATGCGAAGGGTCAGCTCACCCCGCTCCCACAGGAGCACGTTCCCGGCGAGGCGGATGGTCTCAGGCACCAGCTGACCGTCCTCGTTCACCAGGGAGACCTGGTGAGGAGCCCCGGCGATCCAGAAGGCGTTGCCCCCGTTCACCGTGAGGAACTCCAGCTTGGTGGCTTCGAAGGTGATCTTCTTCAGATAATCCACGTCGACGCTCGCCTGGAACTGGGTCAGGAGCAAGCCGACTCCTGTCTGGGCGGCCCGGGGAAGGCCGGCCCGAGCGCGCCACAGGAGCGTCACCTGCTCAGCGAAGTTGCCCGTTCGCAGGTACACGGCATCCGGTGGGCCGAGCTCGGGGACATGGGGCACCAGGATCCGGAAGGGCACGCGCGCCTGGGCCTCCGACAGCGTCATCCGCTCCCCCAAGTTCAACCCCGTCCCGAGGGGAAGCGGGGATGCGGAGGGGGTGGGGGTGAACTGGATCCTGACGCCTCGCAGACCCAGCCAGTCCGCGACGGCTCGCCGCGCGCTGGGCGAGAAGGCCAGGGTCCCGGAGAGCAGCGCCACGATGACGAGGAGCGCCACCGCCACCGGCTGCCAAGCCGGTTGGAGCACCGGGCGAAGTACTCCTCTAAGCCGCATCCGGAGGGACGCCGGCGACCAGGGGGAGGGAGCCGGGGCCTCTCGCAGACGCCGGCCCACCGCCATCGACAGGTCCGGGAGCACGGGGAAGTCCACGAGGGGACCGGTCTCCGCGACCAGATGTTCCAGTGCCGGATCAGGCATCGGTCGCACCCTCCAGACCTATTCGTGCCTCGCCGAAGCCGGCGGGCCCCATCACCTCACGAAGCCTGTCGAGCGCGCGGGACAGCCTCGACTTCACCGTCCCGCGTGCGCACCCGAGCGCTTCTGCCATCTCTGCCTCGGACAGCTCGAACCAGTAGCGGTACGCGATCACCAGCCGGTCCTCGGGGCGGAGCTGGTTCATCGCGCCGATGAGACGGCGATGCTGGTCCTGCGCGAGGGCCGCCCCCTCCGGCGATGGGACCGCATCGTCCTGGAGGCGGCCCTCGGCAGCTCGAAGAGCCAGGCCCACCTGCCTTCGTGCGGATCGACGCCGGTTGATGGCCTCGTTGGCCACGATGCGAAGCAGCCACGGCCGGAACGGCGCGCCCGACCTGAACCGGCCCAGCGAGTAGTACGCCTTCACGAAGGCCTCCTGGACGGCGTCCTGGGCATCGGCGGCCTGCCCCGTGATTACGTACGCCGTTCTGGCGGCAAGGTCCTGGTACATGCGCACGAGTTCCTCATAAGCGGTCACGTCGCCATTTCTCGCCCGGTCGACGAGTTCCTCTGGCTCCAGTGGTCGGCCCCCCATGGAGAGATTTCACTCGATGTACGGCCCCGGCCGGTGGAAGGTTCCTGGCGCTCAGCCCGTCGCGGCTCTGAAGCCCCCGACCGGTGGCGGTGGTTCGCCAGCCGGTGGAGGCTCAGGCCTCACGGCGAACCGGATCAACAGGACGACGGCGACCGTCACCGCCAGGACGCTCGTCCATTGGCTTCCCGTGAGGCCCCAGAAGCGGTTCTCCACCCTGAGGAAGTCGGTGATGATGCGTCCGGTTCCGTACCAGGCGACGTAGACGAGGAACAACAGACCCGGCCGCCGAAGCGTGCGGTTCAGGAACACCAGGAACAGCACGAGCCCCATGGCGATGAACAGGTCGTACAGGGCGGTCTGGTGCACTCCCACTCCCCGCCCGAGGACGGTGCCATCCGCCCCGACCAACGTGGCCCCCGTGTAGGTGATGGTCTGGGTCTTCCCTCCGGACAGGAGGGTGGTGCACACCTCCCGCACACAGTCATAGCCGGACAGGGTCCCGCCCCGATACTGGAAGGCCAGAGCCCACGACGTCGGCTTGCCGAGATGATCGCCGATGATGAGGTCTCCGATGCGCCCGATGAC
>JBKPAF010000057.1:0-17913 GCA_046726275.1 Actinomycetota bacterium | reverse complement strand
GGCCTACCGGAGCTGGCCTCCGCCGGCTTGGGCCGACTGCGGGAACTCGGTGGCCCCTACCTGGAGCTTCAGTGGCGCAGAGGTCCTGAGTCAAACGCACTTGCTCGGACCATGTCCGGGCATGACGGAGCGGTGCTCGCGGCAGCCATGACGCCCGATGCACAGCTCGCCGTGTCGGGTTCCGCCGACCGAACGGTCGTAGTCTGGGAGCCCGATTGGGGCCGCGAGGTCCGTCGCCTACGTGGGCACCGAGGGTGGATACGGGGTGTCGCACTCACCGAAGACGGCCGCACTGCCCTGTCGGCATCTACGGACGGCACGGTCAAGGTCTGGGACATGGGGGCCGGCCGCGAACGGGCGACGATCGGAACCGGCACCAGCCCAGTGCTGGCGGTGGCGGTGACGCCAGATGGGCGGGTGGCCGCTTGGGGATGCGCGGACCAAACGGTCCGCATCTGGGACCTGCAGGCAGGCAGAGAAGTGGCCTCACTGAGCGGCCATCGCGGATCGGTGTACGGTGTCGCACTCACCGAAGACGGACGAACGGCGATCTCAGGCTCCCTGGACGGCACGGTAAAGGTCTGGGACATTGGGAGCGCTCGCATCCATTCCTCGCTGAACGGACCAAACGTCCCCGTCCTGGCTCTGGCGATCACACCGGACGGTCGGACCGTGGTCTGGAGCTCGACGGATGGAATCGTGCGTGTCTGCGATCTCGCGACCGGATCCGTGGCGGCCCTGGAGGGGCACGACCGATGGGTTCGGGCGGTTGCGGTAACTCCCGACGGCAGGCGAGCGATCTCCGGTTCCGGAGATCTGACGCTCCGGGTGTGGGATCTGACCACCAGGTCCCAGGTGCGGCAGCTTGCTGGTCATGGGCGTCCCATTCGGACCGTCGCGGTGACTCCGGATGGACGATGGGGGCTGTCGGGCTCGGATGACGGCACACTCAAGCTCTGGGACCTCGAGGCGGAATGGAAGCTGAATGCGGAGGTTGCCAGCCACCGAGGCCCCGTTCGAGCCGTGGTGTTGATGGCGGATAGGAAGCGGACCATTTCGGCGTCCTACGACGGCACGCTCAAACTGTGGGACTTGACGACCGGAGAGGAGCTCATGACCTTGTCGGGCCATGAGGACTCGGTGCGGGCGGTAACGGTCAGCAACGATTGCACCCGAGCCGTGTCGGGTTCCTACGACCAGACCCTGAGGGTGTGGGACCTCGCCACAGGACAGGCGGTGGCCACCCTGATCGGGCATCGCGGCCCCATCCGAGGCGTTGCCTTCGTGCCTGGCGACCGACTCGTGGTGTCTGCCTCAGACGACGCCACACTCAAAGTGTGGGATGTCCAAGAAGCTCGGGAGATACGCACGCTGCACGGCCACGAGGAGTCCGTGCGAGGGGTCGCGATCACGCCCGGCGGTCGCGCGGTCTCCGGATCGTGGGACAGAACGATCCGAGTCTGGGAACTCGACACAGGAGAGGAGGTGCTCAGGCTCGGCGGACACCAAGGACCCATCTTTTCCGTGGACGTGGGCGGCGACGGTCGCCTGGCGGTGAGCGGATCGGCAGACAGGACCGCGAGGGTGTGGGACCTGCAGCAGGGAAAGGAGATTTCCGTGCTCGAGGGACATCGACATTCCGTCGAGGCCGTTGCTATCGCGTCGGATGGCCGGTGGATCGCCTCCGGTTCGTATGACCGAACACTGAGGGTATGGGATCGTGATCACGAGGGTCGGTCTAACGAAATCATGCTGGATGGTGAGATTCTCGGGGCCGACCTCTCCGACGAGGGAGTGGTCGTAGCCGGGGACAGAGCCGGAAACGTGTATCGAATCGTGCATTTCGCCGCCGAAGACGGAAGCCCCACACACTAGGCCCTCGGACAATTGAAGGCCTAGGAGAGCAGGTCCAGGGTTCTCTTGACACCGCCTCCAACCTGCAGTTGGGTGGTCGACACTGCCCGACATACCAGCTACGGGGGGAATCCATCGCTGGGGCTCCTGCCTCCGGATCGCTGACCGCTTCTGAGCTCGCCGAGCGCACTAAGGATTTCACTGGGCGAGCCTGGGTCTTCGAGCGTCTCGACGCGTGGGTGAAGGGCACAGGCGACGGTCGCGCCTTTTTGCTAACGGGGGCACCGGGCTCAGGCAAGTCCGCCATCGGAGCAAGGCTCGCCCAAATGAGCGCAGGGGAAGCCCCCTCCGACCGGTATCCTCACCTCGGTCCAGGAAGCATCGCCTACGCCCACTTCTGCCGAGCCCTAGACGTCTCTCTTGACCCGCTTCGATTCGTGGAAGGGCTGTCGACCAGCTTGGCTGTAAACGAGGCGTTCGCCGTAGCCCTGCTGGCATCGACCGGGCACGACATCAACATCAAGGCAACGCAGCACGTGGGCACGGCCACGAGTGGTGCGCAAGTAAGGAATGTGGTCATCGAGTCCCTTCACGTCGGCAATACCTCTCCGCGAGTCGCGTTCGACCGCATGGTCCGAAAACCCTTGGAAGCTCTTTACTCCGATGGGTTTGAGGGCTCCGTTCTCGTGCTGGTGGACGGGTTAGACGAGGCTCTCACTTACACGTCGGGGGAACACCTGGTTGCTCTCCTGGATGACCTGCTGGACCACCCGGCCGAACTTCCCGGACGAGTCCGGTTCGTCTTAGCCTCTCGTCCCGATCCCAGGATCCTTGCTGCGCTGGGTGAAACGCATTTGGACCTCGATGCCGACGCCCCATCGAACACGGACGACGTCCGAGACTACGCCCATCGCAGACTCGCTCCACTTCCCGAGCCGGCTCGCAGCAAAGTCGCGGCCAAGGTCGCCGCGGCCGGAGGGGGGAACTTTCTATACGCGCGGTACGTGGTGGACAGCCTGCTTGCCGAGCCTCACCCCGAGGACGTGGATCCAGGGGGCCTGCGCCTGCCAGACGGACTCAAGGGCCACTACCGCGAGTTCGTCCGACGTGAACTCGCCAGGGACCAAGAGCGATGGGAGGATCGATATCGGCCAGTGCTTGGCGTCCTTACCGCAGCACGAGGTGCTGGATTCACACCGGAACAGATCGGCGACATCATCGACCTCCCCGAGGACCGCACGCATGACACGATTAATGCATGCCGTCAATACCTCGTCGGCCCTGATCCTGAGGGGCGATACCGCATTTACCACCAGTCCTTCCGTGACTTCTTAGTCGAGGATTCCGAATTCCGTGTGTATCCCGCACTTCACAATCAGGCCATCGGCGCTTACTTCATTCAGACCTACGGAGAGGATTGGGTCCACTGCACCGATTCCTATGCCCTAAGGCACACCCCCATCCATGTCATTGAGGCCATCCGGGGCACCGGCCGGCACAAGACGCGGACGGAGCAAGCGCAAGTGCTCGAGGGGTTGCTTACCAACATCGGATTCTTGGAGGCAAAGACTGCGCCTCTCGGGGTCGAGGAGGCCCATCAGGATCTCCGTCTGGCCTTCGAGTTGTTGCCTGAGAACATCCCCGTGGGGTCGATCCTGCGAGTGGTGGATCTGGAAGGCCACAACCTTCACGCATGGGATCGTGAGCGAATACCGGCCTTCTTCGCCCAGCAGATTCGGAATCGAGCCCTTGTCCTGGGCTTTGAAGAGGTAGCGGACGCTGCCGACCGGCGGCTGCAATCGCTCCGACTTCCCTATTGGCGGCTTCGGTGGCGCTCCCGCGGAGAATCCGGCCAACTCGAGCGGACGCTCACTGGCCACGATGGACCGGTGCGCGCAGTCGCAATATCCGCTGACGGCCTCCGCGCCGTGTCTGGCTCAACCGACGGGACGCTACGAGTGTGGAACTTGGCGGACGGGAATCTTGTTTACCTCCTCTCGCCGCAAGCGAGCGAACAGGAAGAAATCAAAACCGCTCAGGTACGAGGCTGGACCGGCGTGAGTCGCCCAAGGCCCGTGTGGGACACCGAGGCCGGAAGAGCGGTCCTGTTCCCATCAAAGCGCATGAACGCTGTGGCAGCCGTCGCCATCACCGCAGATGGTCGACGAGCTCTATCAGGATCAAGGAACAGCACGGTCAGGCTCTGGGACATCGAGAAGGGCCAAGAACTCCTCACGCTCACAGGTCACACAGACTCGGTGATGGCGGTGGCCATCACCGACGACGGACATCGAGGAGTCTCCGGCTCCTGGGATGGCACAGTGAGGGTCTGGGACTTGGATGCGGGAACGGAACTATTCAGGCTCTCTGGCCACGAGGGACCGGTACTCGACGTGGCCCTATCACCCGAGGGGCGAGTGGCTGTCTCCGGCTCGTGGGATGGGACGGCCAAGTCTTGGGACGTTGATGTGGGACAGGAAGTTGCCGAGTTCCGAGGGCACGACGGACAGGTCAGTGCTGTGGCGATCACGCGTGATGGAGATCGAATCCTGACGGGGTCGCGAGACAAAACACTGAGACTCTGGGATGTCAAGAGTGGGCGAGCGCTTCGCACCTTTGAAGGCCACCGCTACTATGTGGAGGCCGTCGCACTCACAGCGGACGGCCATACGGCGGTATCCGCCTCATGGGACCGGACCGTCAAGATCTGGGATGTGGAGTCCGGTCGTGAGACGCACACTCTCACGGGACATGAGGACCAGGTGTGGGCAGTCGCGGCCAGCGCGACTGGGACGAGAGTGGTGTCGGGCTCCTGGGATCGGACGGTGAAGGTTTGGAAACCCCAAGAACGCCCGGAGCATGCGACCCATGAAGGGCATGCGGATGCAATCGACGACCTCGCTGAGGTTTCGGACGGCCACGTCGGGATTTCGGGCTCGCGTGACCGTACGGCTCGAATCTGGGACCTGGAGAACGGCCGCGAGCTGCATGTCCTGACCGGACACGCTGAACGCATTAGCGCTGTGGCCCTCAGAGCCGACGCGACAATGGCCGTTACAGGATCATGGGACGGCACGCTCAAGGTATGGGATCCGGTTGCAGGCGAAGAGATCAAAACCCTCAAGGGACACCGAGCGGCGGTGCTCTGCCTGGTGATCTCTCCGGACGGCGAGCAGGTCCTCTCGGGGTCCTGGGACCATGAACTGTGCCTATGGGATCTGGCGAATGGGAAACTGCTACAGAGGCTCACTGGGCACACAGGGCCGGTGTGGAGAGTGGCCCTGCTCCTGAATGATCGGGCCGTGTCTGCTTCAAACGATTTCACCCTGCGGATATGGAGCCTGAGAACGGGAGACTCGATCGAAACGCTCCACGGCCATCGGGGTCCAGTGACCACTATGTCTGTCACTCCAGACGGGCAGCGAGTGGTCTCTGGGTCTCAGGATCTGAGTGTGCGGGCATGGAATCCACTCACGGGTGACTTGCTGTGGTCACGTGATACGCCCGACGCAGAAGTCGTCGCCCTATCCATCGTTCCACCTAACAGGGTTATCGCTGGGGGGCGCGACGGACGCCTCCGTGTGTGGACTTTGGAAGAGGGGAGCGAGGTGCGCGTTCTGGAGGGCCACCCCATGCCAGCGGTCGAATCGACGGCACCTCCCCTGACGATCCGCTCGACCCCAGATGGCTCACAAGTCGTATCGGGAGCGTTCGACCGCCGCCTAGGCCGGTGGGACCTGGACCGCGGCGTCATGTTAGGTGTCGCAGCTCTCGATGGAGCGATCACGACCCTAGGGTCGCCATCCGAGGATGGCTCCATCCTAGTCGGCGACGCCGCTGGGAGCCTGTACTACCAGACATGGCATTCCCCGTAACTCGGTAGGCCTAGGTTGATCAAGGGCCGGTGGAGAAGCTACCTGGTGACCCACCGAGACAGGAAGGTCCGGGCGTCCCCGCCCTAGAGGGGCTCATCGAATCCCTGCGGATGAAATGCCGTGGAGCGTCCTGGTGCAGCCGGGCTGCTGTCAGCAGGCACATTCCTTCGCGGCTCATGGCAGGGCCGAAACGCCGGTTACCTGGCCACTCGCAGTACCGATATTCTGTACGACGTTGATGATGGTCTGGTGCCGTGATCGGCGCGTGGCGTCTTGCTGGGTGCGTACCGCGGGAGTCGATGGGCGTGGCATCAAGACCGGCTCACTGGTGGGCATGTACACCATGAATGCTCCCCATTCGCAGGTCTGCGCGGTCATACCTTCATTGACCTCCAGCAGGGAGAGGCGGGCCCATGTCACAGCCTCGTCCAGAGACAGCCCGATGGCCAACGAGGAGTAGAGCTTCTCGTAGAAAGCCAGGATGCCCCTGACCGAGGGGCATCCCTGGTGTCCGATCACGGCTGGAACACCCATTCGAAGCAACGGCTCAACGAATTCCCACCGGCCACTGTCGCAAGCGCTGAAGACAGCGAGCCTGCACTTGCATCGAGCGAGCAAGGTGGCAAGCAGCTCCGACGACATAGCGCCGGTGGGTGCATCTTGACGAATCTCGCGAAATAGGAATCCCTCTCCGTCTGCCACGTGAGTGTGACCGGCGTAGTGGAGCAGAGCGCATCTGGATAGCAACGCTCCCTCCAAATTGTCTCCTGAGGCATTGACGAATTCGGTCGATAGATAGTCTTGTACTGGCTGAAGCGCAGCCGCGAGCAGACGATATTCCTCTTCGACCCCCCATTCCTTGTGGCCAGGCCAGGGTGTGCCTGCGAACAACAGGCGCTCTCGTCGCCGGGAGGGGCGGGGTACGCGCACCGACCTCGGAGCCTCTCGGACAAGCGAGATGCGCCGATCCAGAGCCAAGAAACCCCCCCATCTTCCTCGCTTGACGTCAGGTCGATACAGGAACTCCCAGGGGAGGTCAACCAGAGAATCGTCCAGACACAAGCGAAGCCGAAGCCCCTGATCAGGCTCCAGCCGGTCGAGGGCTCTAGTGAGCATGCTAAAGACAGCAGGAGGCAATAGCGTTTGAGCGAGCCGCCTGCCTAGACCCACGGCCCTCTCAAGTGCAGTTGGCCCCCAACTTGAGTAAAGGGATGGGATCTCGGTCTGCAGTCTGCGACGATCGCCTTCGCCACGTGACGAGACTGGATTCCGAAGATCACCCACCGGAGATTGCTGAATGAGCACCTCCACGCTGCTTCGGTTGGTTCTCCAGGCGCGGAGAGCGAAGTCGGAAAAGTCAATTCTGTCCGTTTCGCGTGGGGGGCTGCGTCCCGGCCGCACTGGACCTGAGGAAGCCGGCAGAACACTCGGAAAGGGCGCACCGCAGCTAGGACAGAACCTCGCCCTGACCGAGTCGCTGACGTAGGCGCACTGTGGACATGTCACTCCCTTGGAGGTCGTCAAGACATCAAACCCGCACCTGCGGGTCTCCCCCGTCCCGGCATCTGCTCACACCCTCCAGTTTGAGCACCTTCGATCGCTGCCATCTGAGCCGTCTATTACAAGGCCACCACATCCGGAATGCTCGAGCCAGAGTGGTCGACCGTCCTTGTCAAGCAAGGGCTCGAGTTCCCTCCTCCATTGACCGAGCCTACCGGCGACATTGTGGACGACACCCAGTTCATCTGGCACTGCACCCGAGGTGTGCATGATTTCGTCGGTCTGGTTGTGTTTACCCCGGACGACGTGGCGATTCGTCACGAGATAGAGCGAGTCATCCTTAGGCACTAGAAACCCGGTGGCAGCAGCGAGAGTGTTCCTTTTCGATCTTGGTTCGACAAGCAATGAGGCCACCGACGGTTGACTCATGCTGACCACGCCCGAAGCCTAACGCGTTCCAGATCTGTGACCCTGCGTGCGCGTGCCACACGAATCTCTGGACGTAGTGCCAGTGATCGCGAAGCATTCGCCAAGGGCCGTGAGCACCCGATAACTGGACGCCGACGCTCGGCTAGGGCGAGGCAAAACCCCTGGTGAGCACAGCGCTCAACCCCGGATAGCTTCTAAGCAGCGGGTCGCAGGTTCGAATCCTGCCCGGCGCGCTTCCACCGAATCTGCACCAGTCCCAACTGATGGACTAGGCAAACTACCGCGGTTGACGCATCAGCTCGGAAGCGTGCAGGTCGAGACTCCTCGTGTACGCCCGGGTGCGAGGTGGTCGAGATCGAGGAAACACAGAATCAGCCGATCTCTCGTCGACGCCTGCTCAAGCGAATTGGCGCCGGGACCGCCATCGTATGGTCTGCCCCCGTAATCTCCTCGATACGGGTTCCTGCCTATGCCCAGTCGCCCGGTTGTCGTCCGATCCGGGCGTTCGGCTGCCCATTCACCGATCCCGCATGCACTGATCCGGGTGTGGGCTGCACCGGGGACTGCTTTGGCTTTGGGTGCAACGTCACCCTGAGCAACGACTGCGTCTGTTGGATCTGTGCCTACTGCGACTTTTCTGACCCGATATGCCAGACCGATGCAGACTGCATGCTGCCAGGGGAGCGGTGCGCTCCGGTAGACCCGGATTGTGATGGAGGTTGCGCCGGTCTGCGGGCATGCCTGCACCCGTGCGACGTTCCCGGCGAATGCGCCCCACGAGTCCAGGGAGGGAACAGAAGGGTCGTCCCTGCCTGAATCCGGCTCAGGCATCCGGGCCCGGCGCGTCAATGTGTGTGCTTGACTAGGACGCAGCCCCCGGCAGTTGCCCATCCGCCGACCTGATCGCGCGAATTTTCGCCGCAGAATCTGCCGCGGTCAGGACGTCCGGATGCTCGTCGGGAGGAGCCCACTGCATCATGCACTCCGAGCAGAGCGCGCGGAGCGAGTGCACAAGGATGATCACCCGCTCCGAGCCGCACAGAGGGCAGTTCACGTCGTCATCATGATGTCAGGCTCTCCACCTCTGCGATACGAGACGAACTATCTAACTCCTACCTACGTCGAACGGCTTAGATCACCCGAGCCCCGCGAAGGCGGGCAGTATCCCTCGAGAGCCCGGTCTTCAGATTTCCCCTGGCCAGATCAGGCGAAACCGTCGGGCAGTCGATGCGGCGCGACGCCAAGGCCCTCCAGCCTCGCTGTTAGAATCGAATTCGGGCACGGTGGCCGTAGCTCAATCGGTTAGAGCACCAGGTTGTGGTCCTGGGGGTTGGGGGTTCGAGTCCCCTCGGTCACCCCACAGTCCGGTCACCAGAGGCGCCTCGTTATACTTCCCTGGGCCCTTAGCTCAGTCCGGTTAGAGCGGCAGACTCTTAATCTGCGCGTCACAGGTTCGAATCCTGTAGGGCCCACAGCAGCCGCCGGATCGTGCGTTCGTGCAGGTCCGAAGCCATTTCCCGGGCGCGAGCCTCGACGGACCCAATCGCCTTGGTTCCAACCCCGATCCAGCGCTACCCGGCTTCACACGGCTAAATCGCTCGACTTCCCGCCCTCGACCGATGCTCGCGTCGTCTCTGCGCGCGGCCGGGCGATTGCCCGGCCGGCAGTCCGCGTACCATGATCGGGAGGACGCTTGCCCGGGCAACCGAGCGCGTCAATCCCCAGCCAGCAACGCAGAAGTCTGGAGGCCGGAGCATGAGTGAGCTTCAGGGCATCGCTCGGTTCAAGTTTCATGAGGGCAAGGTCGAGGAGTTCAAGCGCTTGTCCGCTCAAGCCATGGAGATCGTGCGGACCAAGGACACCGGAACGCTGCAATACGACATCTACTTCAACGACGACCACTCCGAGTGCATCGTCCTCGAGCGGTTCAGGGACTCCGAGGCGCTCATCGAGCACGCCGCGCACCTTGCCGACCTATCGGAGGCGATCCTTGCGACGGTCTCCGTGGTTCACGGCGAACTCCTCGGTGAGCCGAGCGCAGAGCTCAGAGCGAAGTTGGCCGGCAGCGAGGTCCCGGTTCTCTTCACGCCCTACCAGTCGATGTAGACGCCGCTCACCGCCTGGAAGCACTTGGCCCGTCAACTTGGAGCGGTGCGCATAGCCTTGAGGGTGATACGGTCGTCGTCGCCACGATCGACGAACATTATTGCGATGGACCGGCTTCCTATGGTCATCGGCCCGGACTTTCGCTCGTGACTGTCACTCGCGGAACCTGGACGGTAGGAGGAGGCATGAAATCGAGGGGGAAGACTCCGCGGTCAAGCACGGCCCGACGGCCGCCTGTGCCGACGGATAACCACGCCGAGATCGACGACTGGATCCGGAGCGTGATGCCCGGCCTGCATCCCACCGTCCAGGGGCTGGACGAATTGATCCGCGAGACAATCCCCAGCCTTCAGTACGCCGTCAAGTGGAAGAAGGCGTACTACGGGTTGCCAGAACTCTGGTGGATGATCGAGATGGTCGCCTACGACGTCTCCGTGAATGTCGTCTTCTTCGGCGGCGCGGAATTCGACTCGCCGCCGCCGCTTGGAGCCACCGAACGGACCCGCTACGTGAAGGTGAAGACGCTCGAAGAGGCGCAGGCACCCATGATGCGCAAGTGGATCGAACAGGCAGGGCGCGTTCGCGGTTGGAAATGAGTGTGGGGGGCCAAGCGGGCCCCACCTCGAAGTGATATCTGGGGCCCACACACCGCAAACAGCTCAGGCTATGGCTGCTCGCGTCGTTGGACCCAGCACAGGCAGAACGGATGCCCGGCAGGATCGGCGTAGACCTGGAAGTTGTCGACGGCGTCGACGTCCTTTGCCGCCTTGAGCACCTTCGCACCCAGCGACATGACCCGATCGTGGGCGGCGCCGAAGTCCTCGACCCACAGATCGAGGTGGATCTGCTGCGGCGGTGTCCCGTCGGGCCAGTCCGGCGGGACGTGGTTGGGCGCCAGTTGAACCCCGACCCGAGGCGCACCATCGACGATCACCATGTGCCAGTCATCCTCGGCATCGACGGTGCCGTCGAGCACCTCCGCCCAGAAGCTGCTCTCGGCCTCGAGGTCTGCGGCATCGAACACAACGACCTGATGATTGATGCGCATCGCGTCATCCTTTCTGGCGACCAGGCTGGTCAAGGTGATGCTTCGGCGAAGATACACATACGAGAGGGACCGGTCGCCCAGCCCCTCTCCACTCTATGTGGCGGCGTCCGGCGATCGGGTAGCTTTCCCAGATGGTGGGAGGGCGGCCGGTCGCATGAGGCTGCCGGCCACTCCACCCGGGCGGAGGCCGTGGCGTTTTTGGACGAGCTTTTGGCGGTTCGCCGGCCCTGCGGCGCCGAGGCCCTATGAGATGGCTACTGCTACCTCCACGCGAAGGCCCAGGACATAGCGAACGGGCGCGAGGTGAAGAACACGTCCCCGAACGCCTGGGCGCCGATCTCGGTCAACACCGACTGGGCCGCCGCCGACCCGTGGACGGCGCCCAGGAGCCCGCGGTGCGGGGGCTGCGGGAAGCCCACAGGATGGGACAGCGCGGCCCGGTGCGGTATTGCTCCCGGGAATGCCTGGAGCTGGCCAGCTGGCGACGACGTCACCCGCACTCGCACGAGCGACTGACGACGACGGGAGCGTCCCTGGTCCGCGCCAGGCGGGAGGTCCAAGCCGAGGCCATGGGAGCCCTGTAGAGCCGCGTTCGCGGAGCGGGTGGGATCGGCGCCTTCCTAATTGGGCCTGCTGGGACCCGGCGGAAAACGCCGTGGGAAGCGCGTAGAGCGATTTTCACGGCCGGGCCGAGCAATCTGTATCACCCTCGGTGACTTGAGGTTTGAACGCCGACGGGCCAGGAGCGGGCGACCCCTAGCGCTGGAAGACGAGCAGCTCGCTGGTCTCGTATTGAGGCCCGTCGCCGAGTGAGGGCAGCGCTGCCGCGATCCTGGCGAAGCCCTCTTCGACGACCTCCTCGCTCATGTACTCGAAGACCGACACGGCACGCAGCTTCAGCCTCTCGAAGTCCTCGGCCAGGTTCGCCGAGCGAAGCCAGGTGACTTCATCACGAGAGACGAGCGTCCACCCGGCGCCGGCGAAATCACTTCTCACCTCTTCCTCGGACCGGAACTGCGCCGCGTCGACTTTCCTCCATTCGGGCATGACGCGGAACCACCAGACATCAGGCATCCTGTCGGAGAAGTTCGCCTGCACGAAGAGCGTGCCGCCTGGCTTGACGACCCGGCGCAACTCCTGGGCAGCGCCCTCGCGATCTTTCACGTGGTGCCAGACGAAGAACAGCAAGGCTGCGTCACACGAGGCATCTGGCAACGGGATGTGCTCGGCAGACCCAGCCGCATACTTGACGGCGGGATGGCAAGCGTGGGCAAGGGCTTGAGCACGCATCTTGTCTGACGGCTCGACTCCGTGGGCGGGGCCGCCGAAGGCACTCGCCAAAGAGGGGGTCATGCGGCCGGCACCCGAGCCCAGGTCGAGCCAGACCAGGGGCCGTGTCTCCGGCAAGTGGCGAGCGAACGCCTCCATCCAGGTTTGTAGTGCATCGGGCGACATCTGCCGGCCGGCGGCGTAGACGGCGTGCAGGCGTGCGTCGTAGTCGACCTTCTCCATGCCGCCTGCTAAAGCGCCTCCTGGGGCGAATGGCCGGCCTGGGTCTCTTGGCTCGCGGGATAGGTCGTCGCTGGACTTCTTCGGCATTGTGCCTCCATTCTTACGCGCCATGACACCCTACCTCGCAGGACCGCGCCTCAAGCTCAATCGGGCAAAGGAACACTTGAACAGTCTCAATGACCTTCTTCAGCCCTTCGCTCAGTCAGAACGAGAACGAGTCACCCAAGAGTTCAATCAGGAGACCAGCTGCCAAGAGTTCTGGCTCGACCCCACTCCATCCCCGCCCGAGTGGGGACCGCTCATCGGTGATGTGCTCTATAACAGCCGGTCGGCTCTCGATCACCTTGCCAACCAGCTCGCCGGTGGGGACATTAACGACCGGGAGACTTTCTGGCCGATCTTCTGCGACCCCGGGCAGTTCTCTAGAAAGGGCGAGCCCTTCATCCAGGGAATGCCCGATGACGCACAAACATTCGTCAAGGAATCGCAGCCTTACGCGAGAGGGCACAAGTTGCCGAGGAACGACGTTCTTGCCGTCCTCAATCGCTTGAGCAACGCGGACAAACACCGGCATCTCCACGTGGGCGTGGTTTCGATCCGATCGGCGGGCTGGGCCGGTGAGTGGGACATTCAAGACTTCTTCGGCGGCGTGGTTGAAGGCCGCACAAAGCTCGCGAGCGTCCCGGTCTCGGGGCCAGATGTGCACGTGTTACTCCAATTCATCCTGCAAGTAGCCTTCGCTCATTGCCGACGGTGGCAGATGCCCATTGCAGTCATCCGCTTCTTCGAGGAGGCGATTCGGGAAATCGAGGCCCTGTTCGGCGGATGTATCGGCCGGCGGCTGCTGTCCGAATAGCAACTAGCCCACGGCCTTGGGAGGCGTACCGGCGTCAAGGGGATAATTCCCTCACGCGTTGTGCCATTGACCGGCGGAAAGGCCTGAATGGGCGAGGGGCGGGCCCGCGTGGGTTTCTTCCGCTGATGACCGTCAGCGGCCGAGACGCGAGACTTAAAAAATCGCCGCGATACCGCCAGTTCTCCACCAAGGTCGTGGAGCCCCTGCGCGGATAAAAACTCGATCACTCGACGTTCTATTGTTCGCAGGGATTGGCGTTACTTGGTGAGGCGGTTATGGCGGCGGACCGGCTGACATCGATCTCGCCTGGCGAGCCCCGCACAACAAGGCTCGGACGGCTGCTGGCCCTATCTACGCTGTGCTTGCTGCTTCTGCCAACTTGTGATCCGGGGCCTCCTCGCGAGGCTGTAGGTGTGTCGCTGAGTGAAGGTGGCAACATCGAGATTCACTACGTGCTATGCCCTGGCGAGAGAATCACAGGGGTTTGGCTAGTGGAAACCGAAGGAGGCGTGATAGGGGACGCGGACGACAAAACGCTCTGGAGGATCGCGTCCTCCGGCTCCACAGATTCAAAGTTCGAAGTTGGGCAGCTGCCGGACGGATTCATACAAGTGGCACCTCTTCGTCAGAAGCCGTCGCATCAACAGCTCTTAGGCGTTTTGGTGGACACAACCCGCGTCGAGAACCTCTCAACGTTCACAGTGGACAAATTGAAACCCGGTCGCATCTGGATCTTCGACAAGAACATGAGCCCCGAGACTTTTGCCGATGAGGCAGTCGAGCGGTGCTAGCACCTCTTCCTGAGCGTCAGGCCTTCACCCCCCCGGAGTCTCGAGGGGAAGAGCCGAGTTCGGTCTAACGGTCGCGGAGCCCGTGCGCGGATTAAGAACTCGATCGCTCACCCCGACCGTCAGCGGGCCAGGGCCGAGCTTAAAAAACCGGGATACCCCGAGTTTCCTACGGCCCTGGAACCCGGAGCGTGGTTGCGCGATTACCCCTCCGAACCGCTGGCGAGAGGCGCTGGATGGCTCGTTGCTCAGAGCCCTCCTGGATCCATCGCGCTCCGCACCTCGTACAGAACGCGCGGCGCGCGGACGCCAGAACTACCACGATCCGAACCGACCGACACACAGGACATCTGGGCATCCCGGCCTCCCTCCAGACCACCGACTGATCGTTCCCGGCCACTGAAACCGATGCCCCTGGGCTCCGAATGAAGGTCGCCTCGGAGTTTCCTGTGAATCGTCGACGCCGCTCTGGCGGCAGTTGCCTCGACCCTGATCGTGGCGAGCATCGAAATGGATAGATTTGATGCCGTGAAGCTCGAGGTCCGACCCCTCTCGAATGAGACCTGGAAAGACCTGGTCGAGCTGTTCAGCCGCCCGGGAGCGTCGATCGTCCGGGGGTGCTGGTGCATGTACTACCGGCGGTCGGGTCAAAGCGGCGTGGGGCCGGGGGAGAAAAACAAGAAAGCCCTCAGATCGCTCGTGGAGAGTGGCTACGTTCCGGGCCTCATCGGATACCAGGACGGTAGTCCCGTTGGTTGGATCTCACTCAGCCCACGCGAGGACTACGCGAAGCTCAAGCGTTCCCCGGTCATGAAGCCCGTCGACGACAAGCCGGTATGGTCCATCGTGTGCTTCTTCGTCGACAAGCAAGCCAGGGGAAGGGGGGTCTCGGCGGCCCTCCTCAAGGGCGCGATCGATTACGCCCGATCACAAGGCGCGACGCTGCTGGAGGCCTATCCGGTCGACAAGAAGGAGCGAAGCCACCCCGACTTCATGTTCTTCGGCGCCAAGAGCATGTACGACCGGGCCGGCTTCAAGGAGGTGGCCCGCCGGAAGGAGACGCGCCCAGTGGTTCGCAAGGCCATCCGACCGAAGCGGCCCTGATCGATCAAGGAGCGTCGGCGAGCTCTTCAGGGAGGCGAGCCGGCAAGCGAACCTCGAACGCAGCGCCCTTTCCGTTGTTCGACGTGGCGCTGACCGTGCCTCCGTGGGCTTCCACGATCGCCGAGACGATGGACAGGCCGAGGCCGGCGCCGCCAGTTCCCCTGGATCGGGCCGGATCACCTCGATAGAAGCGCTCGAACACCCTGGGTGCCACGTCCGGCGGGAGACCCGGCCCTTCGTCCGCCACGGAGAGGACGACGTGGTCGTCTTCGCGCGAGATCGACACGCTGACCGGTGTCCCATCGGGAGTGTGGACCCGCGTGTTGTCTAGCAGGTTGTCCACAACTTGCCGCAGCCTTCCCCCGTCGCCGGTCACGAACGCGGGGCCATCCGAGAGGAGGTTGATCGGACGCTCGGGGTCGATGGCCCGGGCGCTCTCCGCGGCGTCCGTGGCGATCTGCGAGACATCGACCTCCTCCCGCTCGAGCGGTCTCCCCTGGTCGAGCCGGGCAAGGAGGAGGAGGTCGTCGACCAACACCCCCATGCGAGACGCCTCGGCCTCGATGCGCTGCATGGACTTGGCCAGGTCGCGGGGCCGCGAGTCCGCCCCGCGCCGAAACAGCTCCGCGTAACCCCGGATCGAGGTGAGCGGCGTCCGGAGCTCGTGCGAGGCATCGGCCACGAACCGGCGCAGTCGAGCCTCTGAAGCCCTTCGCTCCTCGAACGCGGCTTCGATCTGGGCCAGCATCTCGTTCAGGGCCAGCCCGAGTCGACCGATCTCGGTCCGGTCGTCCGATGGCTCGACTCGGCGGGTCAGGTCACCCGCCGCGATCGCTCCCGCCGTCGCGCCCATCGCTTCGAGGGGTCGGAGCCCTCGACGGACCAGCCAGTAAGAGATGAGGCCCAGGCCCAGGAGGACAGCCCCGGAGACGATCCCCTCGATGAGCCGAAGTCTGGAAAGGGTGTCGTCAACGTCCGTGAGCGGGATGGCCACGACGAGCGTCCCCAGCTCGGGCCGGCCGCCCGAATGGATCTCCACCCGGTCGACGAGCACCCGATACCGCGTGGAGGACTCGCCCACGGATCCTACGCTGAAGAAGTCCGCACCGATCGGAGGCCCGCCTTGACGCGGCAGGTCGGGGGGAAGCGCCGGTTCCGGCAGCGAGGCCCCTCCGAGCGCGAAGGTGGTTTCCTTCAGAACGTCCCCGTTCGAGTCGAGGAGCTGGCCGTACGTCCCTGAGGGGAACTGCGATGCCTGCTGTCGGCGACTCCCGGGGAAGGGCCGCCGCTCGCCGAGGGCGTGAGCCACCGAAAATTCGGACGCGGTCAGCTGTTGGTCGACGCGGTGCAGGAGCGACGAGCGAAGCTGTGTGTAGGTCACCACATTCGTCACGGCTAGGCCGGCGAAGACGAGGACGATGACCGCGACGAGCAGCTTCAGGCGGAGGGGCACGGGTTCACTCCGGCGGCAGGCGGAGAACGTATCCCACTCCCCGGACCGTGTGGATCAGCCGGGGTTCGCGTCGGTCCACCTTCTTCCTCAGGTAACTGATGTAGGTCTCCACGATCGATGAGTCGCCACCGAAGTCATAGTTCCACACGTGGTCCAGGATCTGGCTCTTGGAGAGGACCCTCCGAGGGTTCGAGAGAAGGAACCGGAGCAGGTTGAATTCGGTGGAGGTGAGGTCCACCGGTTGGCCATGCCTCCAGACCTCGTGGGATTCCTCCTCCATCTCCAGGTCGGCGAAGTGCAGGCGCTCGGGACGGGGCCCCGCGCCTCCGCGGGCTCGCCGGAGGATGGCCCGGATCCGCGCGACCAGTTCCTCGAGGCTGAAGGGCTTGGTGACGTAATCGTCACCGCCGATGGTAAGGCCCCGCACCTTGTCCTCGGTGGCATCTCGGGCGGTGAGAAAGAGCACCGGTACCCGTCGGCCTCGATCAACCAGCCTGCGCTGGACGTCGAAGCCGTCGACGTCGGGGAGCATGACATCCAGCACGATCAGCTCCGGCCGGAACGACTCGACCAGTGCCAGCGCGTCGCGCCCGTTCGCCGCCGATGCGACCTCGAACCCCTCGTACCGAAGGGCCGTCGCCACCAGGTCGGTGATGTACGTCTCGTCGTCCACGACCAGGACCCGAGCGCGCTCGACGGTGGACGCGGACCCCACCGGCACCGATATCGTCGAGGACTCCATCAGCGTCACCTACTCTCCGAGAGGGGGCGGCCCCGGCTCCCCGATGGCGGGACCGGGTCCTCCGAGATCCTGAGACCTCTGCAGGAACTCCTCCCGGCTGATCTCGCCTCGAGCGTACCTGAGGCGCACCTCCTCCAGAGCCCCATCGGGCCGCGTGAAGCCCGATGCTGGACCGGTGGCAGGGAGCACTCGCGGTCCGCGGGACGTCATCCTGACGACCACCCAGACGGCCAGGCCGATCAGCGCCAGCAGCAGCAGGAAGGGCACCAGGCCCCCCAAAAGCCACCACCCTCGTTCGCCGAAAAAGCGGTGACTGTGATTAGCAAGTAGCGCCACAAACATCACTCGAGCACCTCCCTCGGGATAGACCCGGCTTGCTGTCCTTGGAGGCGAGTTCAGCACCGGAACCTTAAGAGAAGCTGTGAGCGCGCTCAGAGTCGCTTCAACGGATCGCCGTCGTCGGCACTCAGACTCGCTCCGCGTTCTCACCCATCTCATCGGCCCTTCGCCCTCTCTGGAACAGGACGAACAGCCAGGCGAGCGAAGGCAGGAGCACCACCGACCCAACGGCCAGGCTGGCCAGCACCGCTTCCAGGGTGGCGCGATTGGCCGCCGCTTCGTCGATCGTGAGCGACGGCTCCAGGAG
>JBKPAF010000056.1:0-24363 GCA_046726275.1 Actinomycetota bacterium | reverse complement strand
GGTCTACGCCGCGCCACCCCCGGCCGCGCCCCGGACGGCGCCTCCGCCCACCGGCCGCGCCCCGACACCGAAGCCCGGAGCGCCGGACAAGCACCGGCTCCTCGCGCTCGTTCCGCCCGAGGGCGTGCAGCGGGTGGAGCGAGAGCAGGGTGACCGGATCAACGTGTTCCCTCACCTGCTCATCGAGGAGTTCATCAGCCTGCTGGTGGTCCTGGGATTCCTCACCGTGTTCTCCACCTTCGTCAATGCGCCGCTGCGAGAGCTGGCCAACCCGAACCTGACCCCGAACCCATCGAAGGCGCCCTGGTATTTCCTGGGCCTCCAGGAGTTGCTCCGGTACTTCCACCCGATGATCGCCGGAGTGATCTTCCCGACGCTGATCCTGGTCGGCCTCGGCGCCATCCCCTACGTGGACAGGAACCCCAGCACCAAGCCCGGTGACCGGAAGCTGATCATCACGCTGTTCACGATGCTGTTCATGTTCGGGGCGACGCTCACGATCGTCGGCTCATTCTTCCGGGGTACCGGCTACAACTGGGCCTGGCCGTGGAGCCAGGGCCTGTTCTTCGAGCTGTGACCATGCTCGGGATCTCCGCATCCACCTTCGCCGTGGCGGTGGTGGCGGTTCTGTTCGCCGTGTTCGTCCTGCTCCTGCTGGGCTCGCTGGCCCGGGCCAGGCGTTCGGCCAAGAGGCCGGCCGTCAGCGGCCCGCCGGCGGCTGCGGCCGTCTCCACGGCGCCCACGCCCAAACCGCCGCAGGTCATGTCGAGGCGGGACTTCTTCCGTGGGGGGCTGCTGGCCTCCCTGGGAGTGTTCACGGCCCAGTTCGGCGGAGCCACCCTCGCATTCCTGTGGCCCAACCTGACCGGCGGATTCGGATCGGTGATCACCCTCGCCGACCCCCCGGAGGCGATCATGGACGAGATCCGGTCGTCCAGGCAGCCCTTCTACTACGGAGCGGGTCGGTTCTATCTGATCAACTACACCGGAAACGGGGACAAGCCCGGGGGTGTCTACGAGGGGCTCACCGCCGAGGTACCGGGGGGCGGTACTCTCATGTCCCTGTACCAGAAGTGCGCCCATCTCGGGTGCCGTGTGCCGTTCTGTGACCAGAGCCAGTGGTTCGAGTGCCCGTGCCACGGGTCCAAGTACAACTACGCGGGCGAGTACGAGCTCGGTCCCGCGCCGAACGGCCTGCAACGGTTCGTGGTCAAGATCGAGGGGAACCAGGTGACCGTGGACACGGGCAATCCCACTGCGGGGCCTCCCCGCGGGACGGACACGATCCGCCAGCCTCCGGAAGGCCCCTTCTGCGTAGGGGGCGCCTGATGCCCGGACGAGCGGCGTGCGGTCGATGAGCATGCTGGCCGCGCTGTCGACCGGCCGGGCCATCCTCATCGGTGTGGCCTCGGGGGTGGTTCTGGCCCTGGTCGTGGTAGCCGCGATCGCCGGCGTTCGCAGAAGGCCCCCTCCCAAGCCGGAGCTCGACATCCCCAACGCGATGAAGCCGGGGCCCTCGGATCCGGACCTGGAGCGACCGATCCTGGAGAAGCTCTACGCGTGGGGAGCCCTGGTGATCCTGTTCCTGTCCATCTGGGTCCCGGTGGTATGGCTGCGGGAGCCGACCACGAACACCCAGGACACTGAGACCTTCATCGAGGAATCCGTCAACCGCGGGTACCTGACGACCCTCCCGGGCAACGAGCAGAACCAACTCGGGTTCAACTGCGAGCGGTGCCACGGCCAGGGCCTCACGGGCGGACAGAACGTGTTCAACCAACGCGTGGTCCCCGTCCCGAATCTCCAGACCGTGTGCGGCGGCGCCGCGTTCGGACACCCCCTCATCAAGAGCCTGCAGGACGTGGTGGACACTATCGCTCAGGGACGGCCCGGCACTGACATGCCCTCCTGGAGTGTCCTGTTCGCGGGAGCCATGGACGACCAGCAGATCAACGACGTCGTGAACTATCTGCTGTCGATCCAGAAGGTCCCCAAGGAGCAGAACGTGTGCACGAATCCGGCCGCGGCCTCCCCCAGCCCGACCGCCACCGCCTCTCCCACATCGGGAGGAGCGACCCCGAGTCCTACGGCCACCCCGTGATCGATCTCCTGGCGCTCTCTTCGACGTTCTGGAAGGGCATCGTGGTCGTCATATGCTCCTTCATCCTTTTCGTGGGGAGCGTCTACGTGATCCTGGCCGCGGTGTTCGGCCTTCGAATGGGGTACCTGGTGCTGGCCACCTCCTTCTTCGGGTGGATGATCGTGTTCTCCGCCATCTGGGCCTTCGGCCAACCCCCCGTCCTCGGCGTGACGGGAACGCTCAAGAACCTGGGACCGCGGGGGACGGAACCGCACTGGCAGGTCTTCGCGGCCGGAACCAGACCTCTCGAAACGAAGTACCCCGGGACCGAGAACTATCCGAGCTCGCCCTGGGCTCCGCCCACCGCGTCGAATCGCTCATCCGTCGACACCGCTAAGACCGCCATCCAGAAGTACATGGTCGAGCAGGCCACAAAGCAGTTCGAGGAAGAGGGGGTCAAGGTCTGTCCCCCCGAGAGCATCCCCTCTCCGAGCTGCTACACGTTCGACCCGACCACTTTCATCGTGACCGACTTCGCCTTCATGACGGCAGAGGACGGCACCGCCCTCACCGCAGGCCCTTCCTTCTTCGCGGCCGGAGGGCCCGAAGTCCTCGTCTACGCCTACCACGACTCCGGCAACGTTCCCGTGTACTCGTTCGCGTTCCTGGCGGCTTCCATCCTCGGGTTCGTGATCCACATCCCCTTCCTGGACAAGGCAGAGAGGAAGCGCAAGGCTCTCCTGACCGGGGGCACAGCCCCACCGTGGTACGGGCCGGCCTAGGCGAGGAGGCGAGGAGGTAGCGTGGACCTGCTGGCAGCCATCACGAACGGGAGCGACGCGTTCATCGCGTTCACCATCATGATGATCGCCATCTTCGTGACGCTGCTCCTCACGGTGTCTCGCTAGAGCCGGGCACAGGCCGCTCTCGCGGCTTGCAGCGTTCGTTCCACCTCTCGATCCCCGTGGGCGGTGCTCAGGAACCAGGCCTCGAAGCCCGAGGGCGGTAGGTAGACGCCCTCGTCCAGCATGAGGTGGAAAAAACGGGCGAAGAGCTCGTGATCGGATGCTCGGGCCTGGGCGTAATCGGTCACCGGGCCCTCGCAGAAGAACAGGGAGAACAGTGACTCCGCCCGGTTGACCGTCACCGGGAGTCCCGCTTCGCGGAACGTGTCCGTTAGGCCGTCGGCCAGGCGTTTCCCGGTCTCCGCGAGGTCCGGGTAGGGGTCGAGCTGCTCGATCAACCCCACCGCGGCCAGGCCGGCGGCGACCGCCACCGGGTTGCCGGAGAGGGTCCCCGCCTGATACACGGGTCCGACGGGAGCCAGGTACTCCATGATCTCCCGACGGCCCCCGAAGGCTGCGCAAGGGAAACCTCCGCCCATCACCTTGCCCAGACATGTGAGATCGGGCGACACGCCGTACAGCGCCTGAGCTCCGCCCGACGCCACGCGGAAGCCCGTGATGACCTCATCGAAGATCAACAGGGCACGGTGGCCGTCGCACAGGGAGCGCAGGCCCTGAAGAAACCCCTCCTTCGGGGGGACCACGCCCATATTGGCCGCGACGGGCTCCAGGATCACGCAGGCGAGGGACTCGCCTCCGGCGCGGAAGGCAGCGTCCACAGCCTCGAGGTCGTTGTAGGGAAGGACCAAGGTGTCCCCGGCCGCGCCCGGGGTCACTCCCGGGGAGTCGGGCAACCCGAAGGTGGCCACGCCGGAGCCGGCCTTGGCCAGAAGCGCGTCCGAGTGCCCGTGGTAACACCCTTCGAACTTCACCACGCCCGGCCTGGCGGTGAACCCACGGGCCAGCCGGATCGCGCTCATCGCGGCCTCCGTCCCCGAGGAGACAAGACGGACCATCTCCACTCCCGGGACGTGATGGACGATTCGCTCCGCCAGCCGAACCTCGGCTTCAGTGGGGGTGCCGAACGAGGTGCCACGGACAGACGCTTCCATCGCTGCCTCGACGATCTCCCTGCGGGCGTGCCCGAACAGGAGCGCTCCCCACGACTGCACGTAATCGACGTAGCGCCGGCCGTCCACGTCCTCGACGAAGGCGCCCTCGCCCCGAGCGATGAACCGCGGCGTCCCCCCGACGCCTCTGAACGCCCGGACCGGTGAGCTCACCCCTCCGGGGATCACCCGGCTCGCCTCGTGGAACAGCTCTTCGGAGTTGGTCATGTCTGGAGGAGGCTACCGGAGCCGCGCGGTCGTCGGACTTCTACGCTTACCGTGATGACCCCGGATGAGAAGGCAGCCCTGCTCTACGACGGCGACTGTCCGTTCTGCCGGTGGTCCACGAAGAGGATCCTGGCCTGGGATCGAGTGCGCCGGCTCCGGCCGGTCCGACTTCAGGATCAGGAGGCCGAGGAGCTCCTCCCCGACATGGACGAGCGCGCCAGGATGAGGTCCTGGCACCTGGTGATTCCCGAGGGAAAGGTCTATTCGGGTGGAGCGGCCGCGCCGCCGTTGTTCGGACTGCTCCCCGGCGGGCGTCCGCTCGCCGCGCTCACGGCGACGTTTCCTCGAACGACCGAGCGAGTGTACCGGTGGGTCTCAAGGCATCGTGAGCTGCTTGCCAGGCTGGGGGCGCGGGCCGGACCGCTGTAACCAATTCCTATAGCCAGTCGGCGGCTTCCTTGGCGTGGTAGGTCAGGATCAGGTCGGCGCCCGCTCGCCGGATGCCGGTGAGAATCTCCAGCGTCGCCTTGCGCCCATCGATCCACCCGATCTGGGCTGCCGCCTTCACCATGGCGTACTCGCCGCTCACGTTGTACGCAGCCAAAGGGAAACCGGTCTCCTGCTTCGCGCGGCGGACGACATCGAGGTACGGGAGGGCAGGCTTGACCATCACCAGGTCGGCGCCTTCCTCGATGTCGGTACGAATCTCTCTCACGGCTTCGTCCGAGTTGGCCGGGTCCATCTGGTAACCCGTTCGGTCGCCGAACTGCGGTGCGCACTCGGCCGCGTCACGGAAGGGCCCATAGAACGCGGACGCGAACTTGGCCGCGTAGGCGAGGATCCCCGTCGAGGCCAGCCCGGCGTCGTCCAACGCCCGGCGGATCGCGGCCACCTGCCCGTCCATCATGCCCGAGGGCGCCACCAGATCCGCTCCAGCAGCGGCCTGGGCCAGCGCGATGCGCTGATACAGCTCCACCGTCCGGTCGTTGTCGACCGAACCGTCTTGCGCGAGCACCCCACAGTGCCCATGGTCCGTGTATTCGTCCAGGCACAGGTCGGCGACCACCACGTGCTCGGAGCCGAGCTCCTCGCGGAGCGCCGTCAGCGCCCGCTGCGCGATGCCGTCGGGATTCCAGGCCTCGGATCCTTCGGCATCTTTTCGTTCGGGGATCCCGAAGAGGACGAACGCGACCACACCCTTCTCGGCGATCTCCCTGGCCTCCTTGCGCAGCGACTCGAGAGTGTGCTGAGCGTGGCCGGGCATCGACGGGATGGGGATGGGGTCGGACACGCCTTCCTTCACGAAGAGCGGCGCGATGAGGTGACGGGGCGAAAGATCGGTCTCCCGGACGAGCGACCGCAGCGCCGGGGTCCGGCGCATCCTGCGCGGCCGCTCCTGCGGAAACGACATACGGCCTAGCTCTCCTTTCGCCGCCGCGACCTCATGGCTCGTTCCACCGCCGCGACCAGCCCATCGATTGTATGTGGCCGAGCCACAGCCACCACGCGGTATCCCGAGCGGCGTGCGGCCGCAGCCGTCACCGGTCCGATGCACACCGCATCGGGCAGCGCCACGGTGTCGACACCCAGGGCCCGAGCCAGTGGCGTGAAGCCGTCCACGGTGGAAGCACTGGTAAAGGTAACGGCATCCACGGTGCCGGCCCGGAGGGCCCGGGCGGCCTCCCTGGGAAGGCGACCCGCCGTTCGGGTTCGATACGCGTCAACCCTCACCGGGCTCCATCCCTTGCGCACGAGGTGGCCCTCCAGGCCCTCCGGCGCGATGTCCGCCCGGGCCAGGAGCACCGAGCCCCTCCCCCTGGGCATGGCGCGGCCCAACGCGGATGTGGTGAACGTGGCCGGGACCAGGTCCGGCCTTCGCCCATGAGACTCCAGCGCCCGCGCCGTCCCCTCCCCCACCACTGCCAGGCGGCTCGGGACCTCGTGGAACCTCTTGCCCGCTCTGGCCAGAGCCTGACCGAGAGCTTCGACGCCGGCGCGGCTGGTGAACACGGCCCATTCGAAGGCACCTGAGGCCAGCGCCCTGGCCGCTCGGTCCAGCGGACCCCGAGGCGCCGCGACCAGTCGGATGCTCGGGGCCGACACTACCCGCGCGCCCCGCTCCATAAAGATCCGAGTGAGCTCCATCGACTGCTCCGGCGGTCTGGTCACCAGGATCACCCGACCGGCCAGCGGCCCTCCGGTCGTCTCCTTCGGGTTCACCGCCCTGCCCCGGCCTCCGCCAGGATGTCTGCGGCCCCGCCGTCGAGGAGCGTCTGCGCGACCTCCTCCGCCGCTCGCTCCGGCGAGGGGGCCTCGACCTGCGCCCACACCAGGTCGCTCCCGTCCGGCCTGATGACCACCGCCAACAGCCGGACCCCGTCCTCGCGCTCTTCGGCATACGCGCCGAGCGGCATCGAGCAATCCCCGCCTAGCCGGCCCACCAACGCGCGTTCGGCCTCGTAGGCGACTCGTGACCTCGGATGGTCGAGCTGCTCGACGATCTTCCGGGTTCGATCGTCATCGACTCGGGCCTGCACCGCGAGGGCCCCTTGGCCCGGGGCCGGCACCATCTCCTCGAGAGGAAGCGGCAAGGCGTGCGGCGGCATCAGACCCAACCGGGCGAGCCCGGCGGCGGCCAGCACCAGCCCGTCGAACTCGCCGGCCTCCAGCTTTGCCAGCCGGGTGTCGACATTTCCTCTCAGGTCCCGCACAGAGATGCTCGGCCGGGACCGGAGCAGCTGGGCCTTGCGACGGATGCTCGAGGTTCCCACCACGCCTCCCGGCCGCAGCTCCCCATCTCGAGTCAGCAGGACGTCGAAGGGGTCGGCCCGCTCAGGAACGGCCGCCACCACGACTCCTTCCGGGTCGCTGGAGGGGAGGTCCTTCGCCGAGTGGACCGCCACGTCCACCTCACCCACTTGGAGGGCCCGGACGATCTCGGCGACAAACAGGCCCTTCAGCCCTCCACCGCCCGGAGTGGACACGCCTCCGCGATCCCCCGCCGTGGTGATGGGGACGAGCTCGGTATCCATCCCGAGCAGGGCCAGGTGGTACGCAACCTCTTCCGCCTGGGCCAAGGCCAGTCGGGATCGTCTGGTTCCGATCCGAAGCTTCATCGACGTCCTGCTTCCCCTCTGGTTTCCCGTCCCAGAGTGCCGGGGTCCGCGCCGGTCAGGCCCTCGGGTCGAAGCCCAGTCCGAAGAGCTCCGAGATGGCTCGAGCCAGGTCGTCCCCCGCACCCGGTCCCGAATGTTCCTTCAGGCGAACGATGGGATGGTGCAGCAGCTTGGCCACGATCCCGGACGCGAGAGACTCCACAGCCGCCCATTCCCGGTCGGAGAGCGACGACAGCTTGGAAGACACTCTGGCCAGCTCGGAGGCCTGGATCCTCGCCCCACGCTCTCTGAGCGCCTGGATCAACGGCGCGAGGCGGGCGGCGCGCCGCCAGGCGGCGAACCGGGCGACTTCCTCCGACACGATGGCCCGGGCCCTGTCGAGATCCCCGGGCGAGGTCCCGTTGCCCGACAGCATCCCCTTCAGGTCGTCGAGATCGGCCACGCGGACGCCGGGGACGTCCCTCACGGCCGGATCGACGTCCCGAGGAACCGCCAGGTCGAGCAGGAACAGCGGCCGCGATCCTCGACCGTTGCGGGCGAGCGCCTCGCCCACGGCCTCGGGACCGATCACCGTGCCCGCGGCTCCGGTGGAGGTCACGACGAGATCGGCTTGGGCCAGGGCCGCCACCAGCGAGTCCAGCCCGTGCGGTTCCCCGCCCGCTCGAGCGGCCAGACGCCTGGCGCGATCGAGACTTCGATTGACCACCCGGAGGTGTCCCACCTCGCGACCCTTCAGGTGCTTGACGGCCAAGCTGGCCATGCCCCCGGCTCCCACGACCACGGCCGACCGGCCGGCCAGCCCACCCAGCTCCTGTTCGGCCAAGGACGTCCCGACCTCCACGAACGTCGCCGGGGAGGTCCCGATGGCCGTCTCCGCCCTCACCCGCCGGCCGGTGCGGATGGCCGCCCGGAACAGGCTCGACAGCATTGGTCCTGTTGCTCCATCGGTCTCGGCCCGCCGAAAGGACTCCCGAACCTGGGTGAGGATCTGGGGCTCGCCGAGGACCATCGAATCGATCCCCGAAGCCACCGAGAACAGGTGCTCCGCCGCGTCGTCCTCGTAGTGGGAGTACAGCGGCTCGGCGAATGCCTCCGGGGAGACCCTCCGCGACTCAGAGAGGAACCGCTTCAGGGCGAGGAAACCGGCGTGGTAGCTGGAGACTTCGGCGAAGACCTCCACGCGGTTACAAGTGGACAGTACGACGGCCTCCTGCACCTCACCCATCTTCTTCAGGCTGTCGTAGGCGGGAGCGTAGTCGTCCTCCACGAACGAGAGCCGTTCGAGCAGCTCGACCGGAGCCAGCCGATAGGACACGCCGAGGGCGAGCACCGACATCAGGGCGCCTTTTCCATGACCGGTATCAGCCTACGGGACCGCGGCAAGGTCGAGTGCCGCCCGGCCGCCCTTCACCGCCGCCAGCGCGGCCTTGCGCTGCTCGTAGTATGCGAGGATCTGGAGCTCGATCGACAGGTCCACCTTGCGAACCGAGACGTGGTCGGGGACCGAGATCACGGCGGGGGCGAAGTTCAGGATGGACCGGATCCCCGCTGCGACCAGGCGGTCCGCGACCTCCTGGGCCGCGGCGGCCGGCGTGCAGATCACGCCGATCGCTACGTCTTCCCGACGCACGATCTCGGCAAGGCTGTCGATGTGCTCCACGACGATGCCGTCCACCTGCTCCCCGATCCGCTCGTCGGCGTTGTCCACCAGAGCGGCGATGCGGAACCCGCGCTCGGAGAACCCCTTGTAGTTGGACAGGGCGTGGCCGAGGTTCCCCGCCCCCGCGATCAGCACCGGCCAGTGCTGGGTCAGCCCGAGCTCCCGCCGGACCTGGTGGATCAGGTACGCCACGTCGTATCCGACGCCCCGGGTCCCGTAGGACCCGAGATAGGAGAGGTCCTTACGAACTTTGGCCGAGTTGACCCCCGCCGCGCCTGCCAGGTCTCCGGAGGAGATGGTGGTCACCCCACTCTCGGCCATATCCACGAGCGCGCGGAAATAGATGGGAAGGCGACCCACAGTGGCTTCGGGGATGGCCCGGTCTCTCACGTGAGAGTCACAGGGGCCATTCTAGCGCGATTGTGAATGGCCGCACAAAGGTACAAGCGACCGTGGAGGGGCCGGGCAGCGCCTCGCTCAAGTCCTCGAGGGCGGACCCGTCAGCCGCTCCAGGGTCGCCGCGTCGACGGCGAACTCGAACGCCTCGACGCCGTCGATTTCTACTACCGGGACTCGCAGGCCGTAGGCGAGCTCGAGCGACTCGTCGCCGTCGATGAAGACCTCGTCGAAGTCGAACGTCGTCCGAGCCCGGACCCCCAGGACCACCTCCCGGGCCTCGTCGCACAGCCCGCACTGACGCCGCGAGTACATCCGGACAACCGCTCCGCCGGCCACAGGGCGAAATCCTAGCTAGAAAATTTCGGGCGAATCTCTGAATTTCGAGTCCTTCAAGGCCGAAGATGTAGGTGAGAAGCATCCCCCTTCTCTGCAAGGCCGGACGAAACGCCGGACCCTTCACGAGACAATCTCGTGCCGGCGTGATCCATGGAGAGGAGGCCGCCTCCCCTGCGGCCTCCTCTCGTTTTTGTGCGAGGGGGACGAGACGCAGGCCGTGCTCTCACGACAGCTGGGTAATCCCCTTCGTAGCGAAGAAGAACCCGAGGCCCACGATCACCAGGGCCGAGCCGATCGGAACCACGCTCATCCAGCCGCCCGAGAGACGCTTGCTGACCGCAGCCCTCGCTCTTACGGCGATGAGTCCGACCGCCGTCAGGCTGGCGGCGAGCCCCAGGCTGAACGCGAAGATCAGGGCGAGGCCGTATCCCACCCGGTGTGACGCGACGGCTCCGGTCAACACGACGAAGGCGGTTGGCGAGGGAAGCATGCCCCCTCCCGCGGCCAGCGCGGCGAGTCCACGGCCGCTGATCGGACCGTGCTCGTGGTTGCCGCGGCCATGGGTGTGCGCACCATGCCCGTGAGGGTGGCCGTGCCCGGGATCTACTCCACCTCGCCGCGCCCGGACCCTCGCAACGAGCAGCCCGCCCCCCAGGAAGAGGGCCACCAGCCCGGTCCCGAGCGTGAGCCACGGATAGACGCGATCGGCCGGGAACGAGCGCGCCGCCACGAAGACCACCAAACCCAGGGCGAGCACCGAGGCCGTGTGCATGACGGCCACAGCCGCCCCTACGGTCGCGGCCTGCCTCGCCCGAGCCCCTCGCGCAACCAGATACGCCGCCGTCAGCGTCTTGCCGTGGCCCGGTCCCAGCGCGTGAAGGGCCCCGAACCCGAAGGCGAACAGCAGGGAGAGCATCACGAGGACTGGGGTCAGAGGCCGACTCACCAGAGCGGCGAACCACCGCCCGGAATCCCCAGGCGCCTCACTCTCAGGTCGTGCAGCCGGACCGTCGAAGGTCGACGGGCCGGGGTGGAAGGCCAGGGTCGCCTCCGACACGTCGATCGGGCTCGACAGCAGATCCTGCGGGTATGCCTGGAGCTCGCCGCTGACGCTGACGGCGGGAACGGAGGAGTTGGAAAGTGCGACGCCCGCAGTCGACCGCGCGGTCACCTCTTTCCAGCCGATCCGCCCGGCGAAGTTCCGGTCTGCATACCGGAGGATCCCGGAGCTCTCAGTGAGGGAACCTCGGAACAGCGCCGTGAACGAAAGGACGCTGAGGCCGGCCTGGCCGGCGCGGAGTCGCGCCGACTGCGAGACGGACTCGAGAGCAACGGGAGTCCCGTTCAAGGTGAGCCTGAGGTTGGCCAGGACCTCATCGGCTCGTTGTCTCGCCCACCGCCGACGTTCGTCCGCGTCGAGAGACCCGTCGCCGTTGGAGTCGATGGCCGGGGCCTCCTGGAACGTGGGGATCTCGGCCATGTCCACCACGTAGCGCACGTCGACCCCTTGCGGCGAGACGACGAGCCCCGAGTACCGATTGATCGTGAAGTTCCCCAATGGGTGGGCCCAGGCGCTGTGACCGCCCGTGATTGCGATGCCGGCGAACAGGACCACGGTCATCACCGACGCGATCAGGAGCCGCCTTCTCACGGAGCGCCTCCCAGGGAGAACAGGATGCGGGCGGCCTGCTTCGACCAGAGGACCGAGAAATGGGGGTTGATCCGCAACGCGGTCGCCAGGTCCCGTCGCGCCGCGCCTGCGTGCCCGAGGGCCCGGTGGATCATCCCTCTGTGGAAGAAGAAGAGCGCATTTCGCGTGCCGAGCCGGAGCGCCTTGCTCGCGTAGCGCAGGGCTTCGCCGTACCGGCCGTTCGCGTACAGCTGCCAGGCCAGAGCGTCCGCGACATGGATGCTGGCGCGCCTGCTCCATTCCTGCCGCGCGATGGCCAAGCCACTCGCCAGGTCCTCGCCGTGGTCCGCGTCGAACAGCGCGGTCTCCAGGTCGACGTTGACTCCGGCCGCTCGCAGCAGTCGCTCCTCGGCTCGGACGAGGGCGTACTGCTGCGCCGCCTGATCACTCCGTCCGGTGGTGGCGTACAGGTCGCCCAGGGCGATGACGTATTCGGGGCTCGGGTACCTTTCGACGACCCACCGGAGACGGTCGATGGCCTCATCCGACCGGCCTCGCGCCGCCGCCACGCGGGCCAGCCCCGCATGGGGAGGCACGAACGACGGGTCCGTCGCCACGGCGCGCCGGTACCACTGTTCGGCCTCGGCCAGCCTTCCGGTGCCCCAATAGAGATCGCCCACCTGGTTGCTCGCCCAGGCGGCGTCGGTTGGTGAGCCGGCCGCGTGCAGGGCCAGAACCATCGCTTGCAGAGCGGCATTGGTGTTCCCCCGGAGCTCCCACGAGTAGGCCGCGCGCGCGTACGTCGACAGCTCGGGCCTGAGGTCGATCATCCGCTGATAGGTCCGGAACCCGGCGTCGTACTGCCCCAGCTCGACCTGCGCGTCGCCGACCACGGCATGCGCCTGGGCGCTGTCGGGGTTCGCGGCAACGGCCTTCTGGCCCCAGTCCAGGGACGCCGCGAAGTCGTGGCGCGCCGCCGAGAGCGAGGCCATCCCGGTTAGAGCTTCGACGTTGTCGAGGCCATTCGTCTTCAGCGACCGCCTCAAGGACGCCTCGGCCTTGGGATACAGGGACGGGTCTGCGGTGATCCGGGCCTGCTGGACGTAGGCGAGGCCGAGGTCCGCATACGATCGCCAGTCGGAGGGGACGGTCCGAAGCCGCTCCTGCAGGGTGGCGATCACTCGGGAGAGGGCTCCAGCCTCGATCACCGGCTTGCTCGACAGGGCGGGACCGGCCACGTGAACCGCCGGCGGGGACTCCTCGTGGACCCTGCGGAGCGCGCCGATCCCACCGGCCACGAACATCGAGACGGCCAGGCCGGCGACGGCCAGGGTCTTCGTTGCTCGCCTCATCGATCACTCCCCTCCCTCGGGTTCGGGCACGAGGGACCCGGCTCCACGCCAGGTCCCTCAGATGCCCATCTCTGCCGTGGCTCCTCGCCCGCTACACCTTCAACAGAGGGTGCGGCGTTGCGTTCGAGCCGGAATGTGGCAGGGCCAGATAGGGGAACGTCGACCGGAACGCCAGGTCGTTCGCGTCCACCCCGTCGGTGAGGATGTCCACCACCGGATCATGGCCGGGGATGAGAACTCCCTCGACCACTCGGAGCGCGACATCGATGGTGTCGTCGGCCAGGCGGCGACCGTTGGGGAACCCGGCGTTGTCTCCGGCGATGACGCCCAGCGGCGAGTACTCCTCACACGAGCCCGGCTCACACGGCGGGATCTTCGTGTTGAGCCGCAGCATCTCCGAGGCCTGCACGCCCGGCGGCTGGTTCAGACCGGACAGCCCGGTCAGGAACACCGGAACCAGGTCGCAGCTGCGGTCGATGCCGTTGCTGGGGTCGTCGTCGCAGTCCGGCACCGGAAGCCCGTACACCGCGTTGACGACATGCGGGAGCTCGGGGTCGAGCACATGCGATGCGAACTGGCCATCGTTCTTTGGCCTCGAGCCGTTGAACCTGTCCTTCTTCCCGACGGGGATGACCACTTCGTTCACCAGCGGCATGCCCAGCCGAGAGAGCTGAACAAACGAGCCCGTGAAGCTCTGGCTCCCGTCACTTCGCTGGACGCGGACGCGAGGCCGGAGGGCCGTGGTCCAGATCCCCACGATGCCCGAGCCGTCGCCGCCTTTGGTGAGCGTGCTCATCGGCACCTGGAGGGCGAAGGCGTTCATGTTGAAGCCGGCCAGGGTGTCGTCGCAGGCTTCCTTGAATAGACACGGCTCCCCGGTGATCTGCGCTCCGTACAACAGGTCGAACACCCGCAAATCCAGGAAGAACGGGTCGTCGGCCTGGCCGGTCCAGGTCTTGCAGTTGGCGCACCCGGCAGGGTAGATGGCCTGCTGGAACAGGCTCTCGTAGTCGGGCATCGAGGCCTCGCCCACGTTCGACGGCGCGACGACGGCGTCGTCCACGAGTTTCTTGGACCTCCCGGTTCTGATCTCGGTCAGGTCATAGGTCTGGTAGAAGTTCAGGTCGGGGTCCTCCAAGGACGTCACCGGGCCGGTGTTGTAGAGGAACGTGTTCTTGTTCCGGTAGTGGTTGGTGAACTTCCACCGGTACACCAGATCCGGCCTGGCGTCTCCGTCGTTGTCGACGTTGATCTCGTAACGAGCCCGGTCGGAGAACGCGTAGAAGTTCGGACCGCCGGCCGGCTCCTCGAACGGGAGCCAGTTGCTGATCAGCGTGACCGTGTCCGGCTTGTCCGGACTGACGAACGCGTACAGATCCGTCCCGTCGACCTGAGGGTCGGCCGAGACGAGGGGAGCTTCGCGGTGGCTCGATGCCGCGCCCGGGTTCGGCCCCAGCCCGGCCAGGAGGCCGACGCCCAGGGCCGCCACAGTCACCATCGCGATCGCCGCCCTCCGGTAACGCTTGGCGAAAAATGGCAATGCGGTTACCTCCTCGTGTGCGTTGGTGTGCGGAGGATCGAACGTGTGCCGTCGGTGCTCTCCGGCGGACTCTCCGTCGGGGCCCAACCTGACCCCCCTCTCGGGCGACGGCTTCATGTTCCCGTTCGCTGAGGAGGGAAGGTCGGATCAATCGGGCGCGCGGAATTCTTCCGGGACGGCTATTCGGCGAAGCGAGCCGGGCTCAGGAGTCGACCGGAGCCGGCGTGGCCGCCCTCACCCCGGATCGGGTCGCTTGGATGAAGCCCCAGAACATGACGGCGATCCCCGCCGCCAGGCTGACCGAGAAGAGCGGGACGACGTCGAAGGCCGCGCCGATGCCCGAACCGATCGCCACGATGGTCGCACCCATGGCGATGCCGAACGTACCGGTCATCCGACCCCGAAGCTCGGGATGGCCTCGCATCTGCAGCGCCGACCACACCAGTCCTCCGAGGAGCAGGAAGTAGGCGGGCAGCGCGATGTACTGGGCCAAGCGGTACGCCAGCGTGCCATCACCGAATACCTCTCTGCCCAGTGGGAGGGCTCGGCCCAACGCCGCAGGATCGATCGGCGCCCTCCACACGACGCCTGCCACCAGTGCGCTCAGGAGAATGGTCACCGCGAAGACCACCACCGAGACGTTCCGGCCGAACCGGCCGAGCAGATAGGCCTCGCCGAGGAAGAGGTAGGGGACGTTGAGGATGGCTCCGAGCAACCAGTACACGCGAAACTCGGTCGCGGTCCACCCTGCCACCACCCCGAGGAACATGGCGAACGAGGCGGTCGCATACATGAACAGGGCGATGGCCCAAATCCCTTCGTAGGGCCTTCTGCGACCGAGATAGCGCCGGGCGAGCCGCACCCCGAACACGAAGGCGATGCCGGCCGCGAGCAGAGGGAAGATCGCCAGGCCCCAACCGTGCCCGTCGGAGGCGGCCAGCGGCGAGGTCACTCCCCCGCCTCTTCGGCATGCTCATCCTCGACGAGCTCCTCGCCACGGAGCATCCGGCGGAGCACCTTGCCCGTGACGTGGTGCGGCAGTCGGTCGACGATGCGGAGGTCGGTGGGGTGCTTGAACCGCGCCAGGTACCCGTGCAGGTAGTCAAGGATCTCCTCAGGGTCGAGCACCCGGCCCAGCCTCGGCACGATCCAGGCCTGGACGGCCTCGCCCGTCCGCTGATCGGGGATGCCCACCACCGCCGCCTCCTCGACGTCCGGATGGCGCTCGATGGCCTCCTCGACCTCCATCGGGTACACGTTGAAGCCCGACACCATGATGAGGTCCTTCTTCCGGTCCACCACGTGCAGGTAGCCGTCCTCGTCGCGGTAGGCGACGTCCCCGGTCTTCAGCCAGTCCCCCTCCATGACTTCCGCCGTGGCGCCCGGGCGATTCCAATAGCCCGCGAATACGTTCGCCCCGCGCACCCAGATCTCGCCCGGATCGTCTTCCTCCGCGTCCTCGCCGTCCTCGTCCACCAGGCGGATCTCCACACCCGGCAGCGGGAGCCCGATCGAGCCGGGCTTCGCCGCCTTCCCCATGGCGTTGCTGGTCACGGCCGGAGCGCACTCGGTCAGCCCGTAGCCTTCCCAGATCGTGATCCCGAATCGATCTCGGAATCCCTCGAACACCTCCGAAGGCAGCGGGGCCGCGCCCGATACCGCCAGGCGAACGGAGGACATCGCCCTGGGAGATGCGTCGGGCATGGAGGCCCACGCGGCGAACATCGGAGGGGCGCCGAACAATAGGGTCACGCCGTGTCGCTCGACCTGGGCAAGGGCCTCGACTGGATCGAACCGTTCCGCCAGGACGGAGGTGGCCCCCGTCTTCATGCCGAGTCCGAGGATCACGTTCAACGCGTAGCTGTGGAACAGCGGCAGGGCCAGCAGCGCCACATCATCCTCGGTCTCAGCCAGATCGGGAACCAGCGAGATCTGGTCGAGGTTGGCCAGGAGGTGGCCGTGGGCCAGCATCGCCCCTTTCGGTGCGGCCGTGGTGCCGGCCGTGTAGGCGATGACCGCCAGGTCGGAAGTTTCCGTTGCGACGGCGGGAGGCTCGCCTGCCGAGCGGAGCGCCTCCTCCAACGAGATGGTTCCGCGAGGGGCTGGCGGGCCTCCCACCACGAGGATCGTCTGAAGGTCCGCCAGCCGGTCCCGAACCGCGAGCAGGCCCGGCAGGGACGCCAGCTCCGTCACCGCGGCCTTCGCACCCGAGTCGGCCAAGATGTATCCGAGCTCCTCCGAGGTGAGCGCGACGTTCAGTGGACAGACCACCGCTCCCGCCCGCATCGCTCCGTACAGGGTCGAGGCGAACTCCGGGACGTTGCCGATGAGCAGGGCCACCCGATCCCCTTTGGCGATCCCCAACCCTGCCAGCGACGCGGCGGTTCGTTCGACCCGTTCGTCGAGGTCCGAGAACGCGATCGGGCGGTCGTGAAAGATGAAGGCTGGCTTGGACGGGAGCCGCGAGACCGTTTCGCGGAGCAGGTCGGCCACGTTCACCGCTTGTCCCCGGAAGTCTCGACGAACTCCCGCTCCACCTGAGTGGCGGGGGTCCGGCCGGCCCACTCCGCGTGCGTCGTGCCGCGGGACTCGAGCAGGGCTATCTCGTCGAATCCACCAGCCCTCCGCTCGAACAGGGCCAGGCGGCACGAGGCGATCTCCGAGTTGTGGACGTAGCGGGGCGTTCCGTCGGGATCCTCGTATCGCGCCCGGAGCAAGGCCAAGGAGGGCGCCTCGATCCTCCCGGTCAGCCGGTACCGACGGCTCTCCAGGTCCACCCGCCACGCCCCGAGCCCGAAGTCAGGCTTGCGGGCGACCCGCGCCAGGCGGATCCACCGGCCGTCCCAACACACGCCGGCGAACGTGAGGAAGGGCGTCCTCACCGGTCCGCGTTGTCCCTGCGCGGTCACGGCATGGACGACCGCTTCTTCCGCGATGAAGTCGCTGCAGTGCGCCCAGGCCCATCGCAGCGCATGACGTTCGCCCCACAGGTGCCCCTGCTGGGCCGGAGCCTTTGAAAGGTCCGACCGCTCGCCGTCGACCGACACCCACCCCGAGATCAGAGCGTCGACGTTCGGCGAGAGCGGCTTGGTCGGAGCCAGGCTCCCTCGGTACAGCGGTTCGGGGAGCAGGTGATAGGTCTCGCCCCCAGTCGGATATTCCAGCCCCCAGCTCGCGTGATGTCCCCCGCCTTCGATCGACCCCTGGGCCATGCCCGAGGCCATGAACGTCCCATCGACGCGCACGTCGAACTGGCTCGTGGAGAAGGCCCAGGTGTCAGAGCGACGATGGACCCCGAATGACAGCGAAGGATCGGCCGGGTCGAATCGAGCGAACCACACGCCCGCCGATGGGAGCCCCCGCTTTGGAGCCAGGTAGGTGGACCGGATCCAGTACCCGCGACCCGTCACCGGATCGGTGAACGTGAGGAACCAGACCTCGTAGACTCCGACGCGCTCCGCGACGCGATGAACGTTGTCTTCCTCAGCCACAGCCGAGAGCTTATCCGGAGGAGCAGGCGCCGATGCTCGCCGTCAGGCGGCCCCTAGAATGAACGGCCCAGCATGAGACGTCGCAAACTGAAGTCTGTTCCAAAGCTCCTGTTCTCCACGGCACCGTTCTTCAGACGGCCGTTGCGAGACGCCTTTCGGCATGCCGCGGAGGCGGGGTTCGACGCCGTCGAGGTGATGGTGACCCAGGACCCGCACACGCAGGAGGCCCACCTCCTGAACGGTCTGGCCAAGGAGTTCCGACTGAGGGTCGAGGCGATCCACGCCCCGTTCCTCCTCATCACCCGCGGCGTCTGGGGAGCGGAGCCGACAGGGAAGATCTACCGCTCCGTCCACCTGGCCGAGCAGGTCGGGGCGGCGCTGGTGGTGATCCACCCTCCGTATCGATGGCAGGTCCGGTTCCGCCGATGGATCGAGGGCAACCTGGCCGAATATTCCGCCCGGACCGGAGTGACGGTGGCGGTCGAGAACATGTTCCCTCTTCGCCTGGGCGGAGATCTGGGAGTTCGCTTCCATGCCAGCCAGGACCTCGAGGACCTCGAACGGTTCCCGTACCTCGTCCTCGACACCAGCCACGCGGCGGTGTCCAACCTGGACATCCGAAAGCTCTACCGCCAGTACCGGGATCAGATCCAGCACGTGCATCTCTCCAACAACGCCGGCAAGGGGTGGGACTCGCACCTGCCGGTGTACCAGGAAGGGGTCCTTCCCCTCCACGACTTTCTGGACGACCTCGTGGGTGACGGATTCGCCGGCAACGTCTCCCTCGAGCTCGATCTCCGGCCGTGGCTCCAGGACGACGGCGCCCTCCACGAGGTGCTCGTCCGCAACCGGGAGTTCTGCGAGCGGGCTCTGGTCCCCGCCAGACGCTGAACGCCACCGGGGAACGGCTTCCCGCGGATACCCGTTTGTTAGCCTGCGCGGGTGCGGCGGTTCACCCTGATCACGCTGATCGTCGTGTTCGTCCTGCTCTCCGTCGCCGCCTACTTCCAGTGTCAGGCAGGGAAGGGCCCGAGGCGCTTTCCGGGTCCCGGAGCGCCGTTCACGCCGACCGCTACGCCGAGTCCGACCGTCACAGGGTGACCCAGTCGATCTAGTAGAAGGTGTTCCGGCGGAGCGTCAAATTCTCGTACAGCATCTGCTGCACCGTATCTCGGACCTGATCGGCCACCTCAAAGACCAGCATTCCGTCCCTCCACGCGTCCTCACCGAACTGGTCGGTCCTGACCGGCTCGCCGAACCGGATGACCCACTTCGACGGCAGGGGGATAAGCCCGAATGGCCCGAGCCAGGGGAAGAACGGAGTGACGGGGAAATACGGCAGGCCGGCGATCCGGGCCACCGACCTGGCGTTGTGGATCATCGGATAGATCTCTTCGGAGCCCACGACGGCCACGGGAACGATCGGGACTCGTGCCTTCAAGGCCAGTTCGACGAACCCACCTCGGCCGAACCGCGCCAGCTTGTAGCGGTTCCGGTAGCCCTTCCCCACGCCCTTGTACCCCTCCGGGAACACCCCGACCAGCTCGCCTCGGCCCAGGAGGCGGAGGGCGTCCTCCTCGCAGGCAAGGGTGTTGCCCATCTTGCGGGCGAGGGGGGCCAGCACCGGAAGGCGGAACGCGAGGTCCGCCGCGAGCAATCGGACGTGGCGGCGGGCCGGGTGCTTGTCGAGGACCCCGAACTTCATCACCAGGGCATCCACCGGAACCGTCCCCGCATGGTTCCCGACCAGAAGGGCGGCGCCGGTGGAGGGCACGTTCTCCAGCCCGATCCACTCCGCGCGCCAGTAGTACTGGTACAGCGGCTTGGCCAGCGGAAGGAGGATCCTCTCGGTCAGCTCGGGGTCGAACCCGAACTCGTCGATCTCGTAGTCACCGACCAACCGTCGCCTGGCCAGCTCGAGGAGATCCCGCAGCCGGTCTGTGGAGATAGCCCCCGTTCGATCGGGACGCCTCCTTGGCTGGTGCACCCCACAGAACCCGTTCGCTTTCGCTCGGTTCCGGCAGGCTCGGCCGGCGGCAGTCACCGCCTGGCACCGGCCGAGCTCGAGGGGGCCCCGCTCGAGAGGGATGACTTGCGCCATCAGCCGGACCTCCCTCGACCGCCTGGCCGGACGGATGCAGCCCGGCGCAGGAATTCGTACACGTCCCGCTCCCATCCTTCCGCCCGCTCGGGCGTGTACACCCGCCGCAGCCTCTGCCCCGTCACGAACTCCTCCAACGCCTCGCGAGTGGTGAAGCTTGGGAGGAATCCAAACTCGTCCTTCAGACGCTCGTTGGCGGCCACCCGGCCGTACACCAGGAATTGCAACTGATCGGCGGGGAGGTCGAGCACCCCGAGTCGCCGCATCGCATTCGTCAGGGGAACGGCCACCGGAACCGGGATGGGGATGTTCGGCTTCCCGCAGATGCGGAGGGCCTGGGACAGGAGAAGAACGCCGTCGCCGGCCACGTTGAAGATCCCGCGGTGGTCCTCCTTGACGGCCCGGTAGAGCACCTCTACCGCATCGCGTTCGTGGACGAACTGGATCCGTGGATCGAATCCCATCGGAGTCGGCACCACTGGCCGAGAGAAATACCGAGTGAGCGGGGTCTCGATCTCCGAGCCCATGAAGTTGGCGAAGCGAAGAACGGTCAGCACCCCGCCCGGCCGCCGTCTCCCGTAGTCCCTGGCGTACTGCTCCACCTCCATCGCGTCCCTGGCGTAGCCGTGGGATGGAGGCGATCGCATCCCCATCTCCTCGGTGAACACAGCGGGGTCTTTCGGTCCCGCTCCGTAGACCGCGGTGGTCGACTTCGTCACGACCTTCCGGATCGTGGCGACCTTCTGGCATGCCGCGAAGAGCTGCAGCGTGCCGATCACGTCGATCTGCTTGCCGGCGCTTCGGCGGCCCACCCGGGTGGGAATGGTGATGATGTTCAGGTGGACGAGTGTGTCGGCACCGGACGCCTGGATCACCTTGGCGATCAACGGGTTCCGGATGTCCGCGCGGACGAATTCTGTTCGTTCCAGATCGACCTCGGGTTCCTCGAGGTCGATGCCCACGATCGACTCGATCCCGTCATCTCCCTCGAGCCTCTGGGCGAGCCTGGCCGCGAGGTGACGCGAGATGCCCGTGATCACGACCCGTTGGGGCATGCCTCACCCTACCCCTGGGCTTGGATGCTGAGCGAATCTCCCGGCGCCAGGTCCAGGGCTTCGGCCGCGCTGCCTCGGTTCAGAACCAACGCCAGCCGGCCGCTCGAATCCACGATCAGCGCGACCTCCCCTTCCGTCACGTCGCCGAATGTCGCGGCGCGTCGGACCGGCAACGTCACGCGGCGAGTCACCACCTCCAGCCGGTCGGTTCCCGCCATGCCGGCCCGTTCGAGCTCAGCCGATCCAGCGGAGAGCTGGACGTTCCCGAAACGGTCGACCCCGAACACCTCGGTGTCGATGTGGCCCGGGCTCACGTCGGGAGCCGGCGGGTGGACCACCTCCAGGGACGCGGGATCCACCACCCGGCCGAGGCCTGACAGTGGGGTCCCCGCTGCCAGGTGCGCGGCGGCCGGGGCGAAGACGTCTCGCCCGTGGAACGTGGCCGAGACCGGCTCGAGGATCACCTTCGGATCCGTGATCTCGACCGCGCCCCTCACCCCTCCGCGTTCCTCCCACGCCATTGACAGCAGCCCATTGTCCGGACCCACCAGGAGCTGCCCACCATGCATGGTCTCCACGGCCACGGGCCTGCGAGCAGTACCGACCCCCGGGTCGACGACCCCTAGAAGCACGGTATCGGTGGGGAGGAACGGGATCGATCGGGCCAGGACGAGGGCGCCGCGCAGCACGTCGTGCGGAGGGATGCCGTGGGTCAGGTCGATGACGGGAGATGCCGGGGAGATCTGGGCGATCACCGCGTGGCAGATGCCGACGAACTCGTCTTCGAGGCCATAGTCCGAGAGGAAGACGATGGGCCTGGCCCTCTCCATGGGTGCGGTTCCGGGCGCCTCGACTATTTCTGGCGACGTTCCCAGCGGGTCTTCTTGAGGAGCTTCTTGTGCTTCTTCTTGCGCATCTTCTTACGGCGCTTCTTGACGACGGAGGGCAAGCTTCGTCCTTTCCAACACGCATTCCAGGGTTCGGGCCCGGAGAGTCTAGTCGGTTCCGAAAAGATTGCGCAGGTCGACGCGACGGATCCGGAAGTCCGCCTCCAGCCTGACCGAGCCCAGCTTGAGAGCCGTCGGGGCCTCTGGAACCGGAGAGAGCAGTCGCAGGACACCCTCATCCGCGGCGTATTCGAGGTACCCCAGACCCGTGTACTCACCCTTGCCGTCCGAAAGCCCCACCAGGATCCTGTCGAGCTGCTCCTGTTCGAACAGGGCGGGGAGGGCAGGCATGAAGACCGTCGGCTTGATGCGCCACCGTTGGATCGGCCCCTCGAAGTACGTGCGGAACGCCGTCTCCCGGTTGCGGGCCCGCTCCTCCACAGACACCGACCGAACGTCCGGATCCACGGGAAGGGCCACCACCTCCGTGTTGAAGAACCGCTGGATGATCCCGAGGAGCGGATCGAGCTCCTCTCCTCGCTGCAGGCCGATCACCACATCGGGCTGGAGGAGCTCGATCTTGTGGTACTTCAGGATCTGTCCGTACACGCCCGACACCAGGCCACTGGTGTCCACCACGACCAGGTCGGCGCCCTCGTTCAGGGCTCGATTCAGCAACAGCTCGGCGCCCACGACCAGGGGGAGAAGCTGCCCGTGCGGCGAGGTCGCGCCCACGAAGTACATGGCGTCGGGCCGGGAGAGTGACGGCCGGTCCAGGTCCTCCGGACCATGGAGCTGCCTGAGAGTGACGGCGGTGGGAGGACCCACGACCTTCTGACCCACGTCGGCGTCGAGGTAGGCCACGGTCCGGCCGGCCTCCAACCCCGCCCGGGCGATGGTGAGCCCCAACGTGCTCTTGCCGGAGTCGAGGCCTCCGACCATCATGGCCACCCGCGCGGTCGAGGCCACTCGGTCCACCACGGCCTTGTATCGGTCCATGCCCCTCCTCGAAGAGGAGCCGCCGACGGCCGATGCGTTGGGCGCAGCGCCGGTCTCTCGACCGGCCTATCGTGAGTACTAGCTCTAGTCCGGGCCCTCCGTATGGCCGGCTCTCACCCCGGTCCGGTCGGAGCATCTGCGCGAGCCTTGCCGGAGGGGCCTCCCCCGGATGCCCGGAGATCCTCTGGGCTCTCTGGACCTCGTCACCTGTACGACCTCGCTGGTTCCTTCACGCATCGAGCCTGATAAGCGGCACCTTGCTCAGGTTTACCAGGGAGATTGTACTCAAAGCCGATCAGGCGAAGGCCTCGGCGATGGCCTGGAAGCAGGGCCAGTAGGTGTCGGGCTTCACGTTGTCGTCCATCACGATGACCGTGTCCGCGCGGCCTTGCCACTTGGCCACGACCAGCGCCGGGTCGTTGACGTCGGCGATCGACAGCGTGTCGATTCCGGCCTCGATCGCCGCGCCGGCGAAGCCATGGTCGGCGAAGACGAGGTCCGGCCTCGCCTCCTCGAGCATCGCCTGCATCGCCGTGGGGGCGTGGGTGTGCAAGGTGGAGGCCCGGTCGCTCAGCATGGCCACGCCGTGGAAGTACCGGATCTCGCGGCGCCGCCCCTGTTCGCGCCACACGAATCCTTCGGCCGGCCTGAGGAGAGACGCACCGTGCCCCTCCACCAGCTCCGCCACCGCCATGTACAGCAGAGGGAGCCCGGAAGGGTGCCCCGTCGCCAGGATCACCCGCTCATTCCTGCGAGCGGCGTGGACGAGTCGATCACCGGCCGCTCGGCAGGCCTCGAGAACCTTGGAAGGATCGATCGGAACGGGTCCCTCACCCTCGCCGAAGATGCCGGGGTCGAACCCGGCCTCGGCACCGATCATGGCCAGAACCTCGTCCACGCTGAACCTGGTGAGTCCGGAGAGTCCGAACTGACCGTCCGGGTCGCCGGAAACCATCCGCTCGACCTTCCACAGGACGTTCGCCCGGTCGTGGGAACAGTCGGGCCCGGCTGCCCCGCACGCCAGAAGGGCGTGGGCGAGCTCCTCCTCCGAGAACCTGCCGGGTTGCGGGCGCCACGTCTGGCGGAGTCTGGCATCGTGCGCCCAGGGCGCATGTGCTTTGCTTTGCATCCGAATCCAGTCTACGGGGATGGAAGCCTCGAATGACCGAAACGTTCCTTCACGGGAAGACGGCCATCGTCACCGGTGGAAGCAAGGGGATCGGAAAGGCGATCGCCCAAGCTCTGGCGGGGGCCGGGGCCAGCGTGGCTCTGGCGGCCCGGGGACAGGAGGACCTCGAGAGGACGGTCAAGGAGATCGAGGTCGTGGGGGGGCGCGCCGTCTCGATCCCGACGGACGTCACGGATCCTGATCAGGTCCAGGCCCTGGTCGATGGGACCGTAGGCGAGTTCGGCACCGTCGACATCCTCGTTAACAACGCGGGAGCCGCCCCGTTCCTCTCCACCCTCGACCAGATCCGTCTGGAGGGATTCGACAAATATTTCCGCCTGAACTTCAACGGCGCCGTGTATTGCAC
>JBKPAF010000055.1:0-49583 GCA_046726275.1 Actinomycetota bacterium | reverse complement strand
GCGGGAGGACGAAGGGAGTGGGACGGCATCCTGCTTATCACCTTCGCGCCCGACGGTCGCTGTCGAGAGCATCGGGAGTGGTGGTCAGCTCGCCAGCTCTAGGGAAGCGGAATCTCGGTGTCAGCGTCACACAACATGCGGTTTGACATCGGTCAGCTAGGACCCTTCGGAGGCGGGGAACACTTCCGAGCCACAGTCGGAAGGGAGGTCATCAGATGGGGACTGTCGGGCTGATCGTTGTGCTGATCGTGATGCTCGGTACCGCAGGGTATCTCATCGGGTCGATGATCAGGAGTATCCAGGTCGAGCGGAGGAGCTCTGGAGTCCGCAAGGTCTGGACGAACTTCGGATTGAGCATCGCCTTCTGCATCCTCTTCCTCACTACCTGGACCGCTCACGGGATCGCAGAGTGGCAGACCTTCGTCGACGACCAGCGGGCGCATCATGAGGCGGTCCGCATCGTCGACTACCTCCAGGAATTTTCTCAGTCCACGCTGGAGAACTGGCAGTCGGAGTTCCTCCAGCTGTTCTCCTTCGTCGTTCTGGCCGCGCTGCTGATCCATCGCGGGAGCGCCGAGTCCAAGGACAGCGATGATCGCGTGGAGGAAGCACTCAAACGAATCGAGGAGAAGTTGGGCACCCGGTAACCCCGAGCCCGGTTGCGTAAGACGGCAGTGACCGAGCACGTCAATCCAGCTTCTTTCGTAAACCCGCTGGTCGGGTGCGGGGGGAAAGGGATTCGAACCCTTGAGGGACTCGCGCCCCTAGCGGTTTTCAAGACCGCCGCCTTCGTCCACTCGGCCATCCCCCCCCACATGAGTGTATCCGCGGGCACTAGCCTCTCGACCATGGTCGAGAAGCAAGCCGTGAGAGAACACGTTTGGAAGCTCATGGACCAGGAGCGAGTGGCCCGGTTTCCCGGGTCACGGGGGCACATCCCCAACTTCGAAGGTGCTGGCGAGGCGGCCGAGCTACTGGCCGGAACCGTCGAATGGACCAAGTGCCGCGTCGTGAAGGCGAACCCCGACGCGCCGCAGCTACCCGTCCGAGCGAAGGCGCTCGCCGAGGGGAAGTTGTTGTACATGGCGGTGCCCAGGCTTCGTCAGCGCAAGCCGTTCCTCCTCCTCGATCCCGCCGAGTCCCGAGTCAACCCGAGGAAGGCCGCCTCCATCCGGGGCGCCACCCAGCTGGGACGGCCGGTGGCTACCTCCGCTGTGCGTCCGGTCGACTTCGTGGTGTGCGGGAGCGTGGCCGTCAATCGCAAGGGGGCCCGGGTCGGCAAGGGAGGAGGGTTCTCCGACCTCGAGCTCGCTCTGCTCACTGAGGCCGGCCTGGTGGGTGAGGCAACCGTTGTGGCCACCACAGTCCATCCTCTGCAGGTCTTGGACCAGGATCTCCCGGAGACCCGACACGACTTCCGCGTGGACCTCATCGTCACTCCTCACGAAGTGATCCGTACGCGGAGAAGTCGTCACCGCCCCCCAGGGATCCAGTGGGCGGATCTCGACGCGGAGAAGATCCGCGAGATCCCTGTCCTCAGCTCGCTGGCCAGGCGGCGCCCACGCCCCTGAAGTCGGCTCTCGAATCGCGACTCGGCTCGCGGCGCGCGCTCAGATGCCGAGCGACTTCTTGGCCGCCTGCGCCCCTTCCACCATGTTCTGCAGCTTGCGGTACGCCACGTCCCACGATCGGGTCCTCAGGCCACAATCGGGGGTAACGTGGATGCGGTTGGGATCGCCGAAGACCTCGACCGCATACAGGATCCTGTCTCGGATCAACTCCGTTGGCTCGATGAAATCCGTGTGGATGTCGAGGACTCCGAGACCCAGGGCGGGCTTGTACGGGAGGTCGCGGAACTTCTTGATCACCGTGTACCCAGGGCGGGACTCGTCGGAGACTCCGAGCTCCCGGCTGTCGTAGTTCGCGAATCCAACGGCGAATTGCCTGCATGCGGTCATCGCCTCGATGCCGGGGAAGAACAGGTTGTAGTCCGAGAAGCACAGGTGCGTGGAGAAGACCGCATCCAGCCCGTGTACGCTCTCGTTGAAAGCCTCGGCGAAGAGGTCGAGCTCCTCCGGATCGGTAGAGCCCCCGGGCTCATCGAGCTGGATCCACTTGGCTCCGAGGTCGATCAAGGCCTCGATGTTGGGACGGATCATGTGCCGGGCCACGTCCAGGTTGAACAGACGCCGGGCCTCGTGGCGCCTTCCCCGGCGCTCGGCGTGGGCGTGGGACATGTCATGGTCCGTGAAGTAGTGCTCGTCGAAGGACCAGTCCGCGATGGTGTACGCGCCCGTGATCGGCACCTTGAGCTCCGCCTTGGCGATGTCGCGTAGGAACGCGAACTCTTCGGAGTGGTACGGCTCCTTCAACGAGATCGGTCCGGTCACTGCAGCCTTCGAGTAATACTTGTTGTCGAAGGCCCGGACGCTGCCCCGCCATTCGAATCCGTTCGTGTGGGCCACCGCCCACGCGTACATCTCCGAGCGTTGCTGTTCACCGTCGTACACGACGTCGAGGCCGGCGGACTCCTGGAGGCGGAGGCCGTAGCGGCTCGACCACCGCTTCACCTCGTCCTTCTCCTGCTTCGTGGTGATGGGCGAGGCTCGGAGGAGGTCGAGCAGCTCCCCGTATCCCTCGACCCCGATCCGCTCGCCCCAGTTCCTCGCCTCTTCGAGGTCCCGGTGGTCCAACTTCTTTCCCGCGTACGCCTTCACCCGCCACCCGGGTTTGTCCAGCGAGCCCACCTCGTGCGTGAGGAGCGGCTGGGCCATGATGTCGAGAGCGGGAACGGTGTCGCGTCTCAAGCGAGGACCTCCTTCAGGCGCGCCGATACCTCTCCGAGCCGAGCCACCTTCTGCCTGGCGATATCCCGGGGTAGATATTCCAGCTCGCAGTTCGACGAGAGGAACAGGACGGGCGGCGAGACCGCCTCAGCCACCCGTCGTCCGAACTCGACCGTCCCCTCGACCGACTCGACCGGTGAGCTTCGCCCGTCAAGGACTCCTGCCAAAAGCCCTGTCTCCCAATCACTTCCCAGCTCTTCGATGTCGGTCTGCACGAAGTCGATGCCCACCGCATCGACCGGCATCCTGCGCAACCGATCGACGTAGGGCCCGGCGTCACCGAAGTATGCGTGCAGGACGAGACTAGATGCGGCCGAGGACAGGCCGTCCCGGATCTCCGTTAGCGCCTTCTCGAAATCGTCCCAGTCTGCGGGCTCCATGCCGAAGTACGGGAGCCACGGCTCCTGGAGGTGGATGACCTCGTAGCCCCGGGCCGCCAGGGACTCCGCCACTGGGCGCAGGACCTCTCTGGTCAGGTCCATCATCAGGGCGTTCTGATCTCCGTGAGCCTGGACGGCACGGGAGAACAGGTACGGAGAGGGAAGGGTGGCCACCCGCGGGGTCGGCAGATCCTCGTCCACCAGAAACTCTCCTGGCAGCGGCGCCGAAAGCGTCAGGTCGCCGGTGACCTCGGGCGCGCGGAAGAACGAGTTGTTGTCGAACCAACGAACCAGTGTCCGGGCGTCCATCCCTCCGGATGCCTCGACCAGAGGTCGGAACAGGTCCTGCCACCGGATGAGGCCGTCCGAGAAGTAGTCCAGACCCGCGTCCTGCTGCACCCTCAGGAAGTCCACACGATCGTCGGAGAACGCCTGGTCGACCTCCTGGATGGACGTGCGGCCACGCTCCAGGCCTCGAGTCGCGGCGACCACGTCCTCGGACCGGGGATAGATCCCATGCTGATAAGCGGCGACGCGGATCGTCATCGGTGTTCGAACCTCTCTTCGCCCGGATCAGCGGAGAACTCTACTAGCTCATGGGGAGAGGACGGGTCACGTCATAGGACCACAGCCGTGTCCGGGAGAAGCACGAAGCAGGGAACGTCAGGCTTGAGACTCGGCGGTGCCCCAGACGTAGCGCTGGCTGATGTCGCTCGCCGGAACCGGCTTGCTGAAGTAGAACCCCTGTCCCAGGGCGCATCCATTCTGGACCAGGAAACGCCACTGCTCCTCCGTCTCGATCCCCTCGGCGAGCGGCACCATCTCCAGGCCACGGGCGAGCTGGATGATGGCCTTGACCATGCTCATGGCGTGGCGATCTTCCGGTATGTCCCTCACGAATGACCGATCGATCTTCAGGATGTCCACTGGCATCTGCTTCAGCCGCGAGAGGGAGGAATAGCCGGTCCCGAAGTCGTCGATGGCCAGGCGGAGGCCTGCGCTGTGGAGGTCCTCCAGGATCCGCATCGTCCGGTCAGGGTCGATCATGGCCGTCGACTCAGTGATCTCCACCAGAACCTGCCTGGGATTGATCCGCATCCACTTGAGGTGCCCGATGATCTTGTTCACCAAGTTGCGCTGCCAGAGCTGTCGTGGGGACAGGTTGAAGCTGACCTCGATGACCAGCCCTTCCCGGCGCCACCCCTGGGACTGCCGGCACACCTCTTCCAGCACCCAGTCCCCGATGACCTCGATCAGCCCCATCTCCTCCGCCAGGGGGATGAATTCCCCCGGAGGAACCATGCCGGTCATCGGGTCCTGCCACCGGAGAAGCGCTTCCACGCTCACGAGATGGCCGTCGGACAGATCGACGATCGGCTGGTAGTGGAGCATCCACTCCTTTCGTTCGGCCGCCCGGCGGAGGCGGGTGGCCAGGGAGAGTCTGGTCATCGGGTCGACCGCCTCCTTGGAGAAGACCGTCGACGTTCCCGGTGCCGAGCGCTTGCTTCGATACATCGCCGCGTCCGCGTTCTTCAGCAGGGCCTTGCCGTCGTCGCCGTCCAGGGGAAAGAGGCTGATCCCGATGCTCGCGGTGATGTAGAACTCGGTTCCGCCGATGGCGAAGGGCTGTTTGAGCAGCTCGTGGATCCGTTCGGCCACGGACTCTGCGGCGATCACGGAGGCCTCCGCGTCCGGCCTCACGGACTGCGCTCCTCGCTCCAGGTCTCCGAGAAGAAGGAGAAACTCGTCCCCACCCTGCCTCGCCACCACGTCCATGTCCCGCAGGGCCTGCCTCAGCCTCGTCCCCATCTGCTGAAGGAGCTCGTCGCCCGCCTCATGGCCGAGGCTGTCGTTCACCAGCTTGAAGTTGTCCAGATCCATGAACAGCACGGCCACCGCCAGCTCCTTGCGCCTCGCCCGGGACAGCGCCAGGTCGAGCAGCTCCTCGAACATGGCCCGGTTGGGGAGCCCCGTCAGCTTGTCGTGATAGGCCAGGAACGCCACCTGCTCCTCGGCCTTCTTCAGCTCCGTGATGTCGGACATCAAGCCCTGCCAGAGGAGTGGGCGGCCGGCGTCGTCCTCGATGAGGTGCGCCTCGTCCCGGATCCAGACCGAACGGCCGTCACGTGCGATCATCCGAAACTCGGATCGGAGCGGCTCCCCAGTGGCCCCACTGAAGGCCTCCTCGGCCAGGACCCGCTCCCTGTCGGCGGGGTGCAGGAACGAGGAGAAGGGAGCCGGATGGGCCAGCCATTCGCGCGGGGTGTACCCCAGGATCCTCTCGAGCTGTGGGCTGACGTAGAGCCAGTCACCGGTCTCGCCCACCCCGGCGACGTACACGACGGCCGGGATCTTCTCCACGAGACTGCGGTATTTCACCTCCGCCTGCCGCAAGGCCAGCTCGGTTCGCTTGCGGGCGATGGCCGAGGCAAGGGTCCCGGCCGCGGCTCGAAGGGCGTCGACCTCCGTTTGCGACCAATTGCGCTCCGCAAGGCAGTCGTCGAAGCCGAGGAACCCCCACCAGTCCTCGCCCACAAGGATCGGAACAACCACGATCGATCGGATGTCCTGCTGCTCGAGGAGTCGCCGCTCCTTCTCCTGGAGATCCTTCACGTGGCCGTGGATCAGGCCTCCCTGGGCCAGGATGTCCCGCCACCTGTGGAACGCGCCGTCCCAGCGAAGACCCTGAAGCTGGGGATTGTCGATCTGAGGCGACGCCCCTTCAGCGGTCCACTCGTAGCGCTGGCTGAACATCGGGTTTTCGTCCCGGTCCCGGTGGTTCTGGAAGACGTACACCCGGCTCACTCGGGCCGCCTGGCCGAGGCGGCCCAGGACGGCCTGGATGCAGCTCTCCCACGATTGGGCTCCGAGGAACTCCGAGGCGGCGAAGCCAACGGCCCCCAGGATCGCGTCGGCCGTGGGGCCATCGGGGAGCGGAAACGGCGGAGCCGGCTCGGTCCGGCGCCCATGGTTCACCGGCTCGGATCCTTCGATGCGGCCGAGCTCCTCTTGGGCGTGGTTCGCCATGTCGCTTGCTGTATCGACGAAGCTTCATCCAGGATTGAACGGGCCTACAGTGGGACGGGGTGCCCTGCCGAAGATTCATTACGGGGCTGCAAGGGACTCGAGACGCCGACCGCGCGGCAGCAAGGGGAGATATGAGCACCCGGCCGGACAGAACTCGCATCCGAGCCCTCACCACCGGGTGGGGATGGCTGGCCCTGCTTCGGCTCGGCCTGCTGGTGGCCATGGCGCTCTACACCGCCACGTACCGACCCCTTCCCACGCACCCCGCGCCCAATTACGTCCGACCCGCGTCGATCGCCATCATCGTGTTCCTGGCGGTTCTGGTGGCGATCCAGTTCGCTCCGCGGTTCCGGGACTCCCGCCACGTGGCCATCGCGTGCTTCGCCGGCGACGCCATGGCCGTTCTTGCCACCCTGGCCCTCTACTCCTTCGACCCGCGAAAGTATCTGCTTGCCCTGCAGGTCGTGGTTCAGGCCGAAGGGGGCATGGTTCTCGGGCTCCCCGCGGGGCTCTATGCCTGGGCGGCGACGAGCCTCGGATTCGTGGCGGTCGAGTTCGCCGCCGGCTCCCTTCCCGAGACGCCGGGCGAGGTCGGGGGGATGACCCTTCGGCTTGCGGCTGGCCTCCTTCTGGCCTTGGGCGGGGGGATCCTCTCCAACGAGCTCCTGGGGGAGCGATCCCGCCGGTTGGCGGAGCGCGAGCAAGAGTTGAGGCGACTCCAGGTCGCGGAGGCTAAATATCGCTTGCTGGTCGAGCAGATCCCCGTGGTTACCTACATCGACGCAATCGACCCGGAGAGCTCGACTATCTACATGAGCCCTCAGATCGAGGAGCTGCTTGGGTACGCGGCCGAAGATTGGCTGACCGAACCGAAGATGTGGGACAAGGTCCTTCATCCGGAGGACCGCGAGCGAGTCCTGGCCGAGCATCACCGGACGAACGAGACCGGGGAACCCTTCCGAGACGAGTACCGGCTCATCGCCCGCGACGGCCGCGTGGTGTGGGTACGCGACGAGGCCTCCCTGGTGGCCGACGAAAAGGGCCGGGACCGCTTCTGGCAGGGCGTCATCGTCGACATCACCGAACGCAAGCGCGCGGAGGAGCAGGTGGCCTTCCTCGCTTACTACGACAAGCTGACCGGCCTGCCCAACCGGGTGATGTTCGAGCGGGTCCTCGACCTGGCGCTGGCCAGAGCGAGGCGAAGTGAGCAGGGGGTCGCCACCCTGTACCTCGACCTGGACAACTTCAAGCTGGTGAACGACAGCCTGGGCCATGCCGCCGGGGACGAGCTGTTGCGGGAGATGGGGACGCGGCTCTCCGGTGCGGTGAGGGCGACGGACGTGGTCGCTCGACAGGGCGGAGACGAGTTCCTCGTCCTCCTGGCCGACCTGGAGAAGGACCCTCGAGACGGCTCGATGAGCGGGCTCGCTCTGGCCAATTCAGTGGCCTCACGGATCCACGAGGCGCTGAAGAGCCCCTTCTCCCTGTCCGGCACCGAGTTCTACATCACGGCCAGCATCGGCATCAGCCTCTTTCCCGAGAGTGCGGGCGACGCCCGAACCCTCCTCAAGCAGGCCGACGCCGCAATGTACCGGAGCAAGCAGGGATCGCCGGGCGGCTCCGTCGTCTACGCCTCGGAGCGCGCCGAGTCGCTCTCCAAGCTCTCCCTTACCACCCGCCTGCGAAGGGCGGCCGACGCGCGAGACTGGGTCCTTCATTACCAGCCGATCGTGGACCTCCACAACGAGCAGATGGTGGTGGCGGAGGCGCTCCTCCGGTGGCGTCAGCCGAGCGGCCGGTTGATCGGTCCCTCCGAGTTCATCCCACTGGCCGAGGAGATGGGCCTGATCGCCACCATCGGGGACTGGGTGATGGAGGAGCTGTGCCGCCAGTGCGTCGCGTGGCGGAACGATCGGGTACCGGTAGACGTGAGCTTCAACCTGTCGGCCCGGCAGCTCTGGCAGCAGGACCTCGTCGGGCGGCTCCTGGCTCAGGTGTCGGCCATGGGCGTCGAACCCTTCCACCTGGTGATCGAGATCACGGAATCGACGGCCATGCGCGATCCCGAGCGAACCCAGCGCGTCCTCCAGGAGCTCCATGAGCACGGGTTCCGCCTGGCAATCGACGACTTCGGGACAGGGTATTCATCCGTCGCGCGGCTCAAGGATCTCCCGGTGGACATCCTGAAGATCGACGGGCGGTTCATCCGGGACGTTCCCGGCGATCCCGACGCGACCAGCATGGTGAGAGCCGTGATCGGCCTTGCCCACAGCCTGGCCATGAGGCCGCTCGCTGAGGGCATCGAAAATGAGGAGCAGCTCCGGTACCTGGTGGACCACGGGTGCGAACTGGGGCAGGGATTTCTGTTCAGCCAGCCGGTCCCCTCGGACGAGCTGATCCGCAGGGTACGTGAGGAAGGACTGCGCGTGTCGGCGTCCCGCTAGACCGGCAGGACGCCCCTCTCGTTCTCATCCCCGCCTGGAAGCGTTGGATCCCTTGCTCAGGCCCTGGTGCCGCTTGCCGTGCTTCTTGGGCTTGCCCTGCTTCCCGGAGGCCCGGCTGGTCTTTCCATGATCGTCCGAGGTTCCAGGTGAACGCGACCGGCCCTCCGTGGACTCGTTCCCTGGGGTATGTCGGTGCTTGCCTCCATGCCGGCCACGCCGGTGTGCCTCGTACTTGCGGAGGAGCTTCTCGAGCTTCTTCAACTGTTTGGCACACGCCCGGTCGGCGAGGCATTCCCCTCGCATCGGGCGGATCCAGGCGAGCTCGGCCCTCACCACGCGGGCTTCGCGAGCGGTCAGCTTCTTGGTGAGGGTCGACAGGAGCGTGGTCATCTCTTTGGTGAGGGTCGGCGGGCTGGGCCGCCTCGGCCTCGCCAACGTGCCCAGCGTGGGGGACCTGTCTCCGCCGGGAGGAGGGGGCGGTGGCGGAGGTCCTTCCCCGGGTCCTTCGGGGCCGGTCGGGACCGAGGGAACGGAAGGCACGGAGGGTGGGCTACCAGCGCGCGCCGGGGGATTGGCCGCCGGCCCGGCGCGCCTGGGACCGAAGGGTCCGAGCCAAGGGATGATCGGGCGGATCAGCCGCTCCGCCGGGGCCAGAGCCGCCTGGAGAGGTGGGATCCTGAACGGGAAAGGGCCCACCTCGGACAGGGGGAAGGAAAGGATGGCCATGATCCCGAACGTCGTGGCGAGGAACAGGGCGATGGCCACCTGCTTGCCCTTGTTCCCGTTCTGTGGCGGGTGATCCGAGCCATTCGGTGGCTCATGAGCACGTGCCATTACGGCCTCCCCTTAGGCACAGCTTCCCCCCATAATCTCCTCAAAGGGTATCGGCATTCTGCCCGTCCCGGCTTGAACGCTCAATGCTTGGAGCGGCCCGGAGCCGGGTAACAAGGGTTTCGAGTGGCTCTTCCAATCCGACGCGAGGTGCCCGGGAGGCGGCCTTTCGACCCTTCTCGGATATGGCTGGCACCGGTGAGTAGCAGGCACAGGCCGTTCAGGGAGCTCATTCAGTTCTGTCTGTTGCCGTTGGGCCTGGCGCTTGCGCTGCTCCTCTTCGGCCTGACCTTCCAAGGCACTATCGGGATGCCTTTGTCGCGTTTCGTGCACACCTATACGGACATCCCCGTGCCAAAGGCCCCTCCCATGCCCCAGACCACGTACGTGTACGACCGTGACGGCCGAGTGATCTCGACCCTGCACGCCGGAGTAAACCGCACGGAGGTTCCGCTGTCCAAGATCGCCGACAGTCTGAAGGAAGCGGTCCTCTCGGTCGAGGACAAGGACTTCTACCGGGAGAGCGGGGTGAACTTCTCCTCGATCGCCCGGGCGGCCCTGGTCAACCTCCGGCAGGGGCGGGTGGAACAGGGCGGATCGACCATCACCCAGCAGTACGACAAGAACGTGTACACGGGCGGGGAGAAGACCATCTCCCGGAAGATCAAGGAGGCGATCCTCGCGCAGAAGCTCTCTCGGACGTACACGAAGGATGAGATCCTGACGAAATATCTGAACTCCGTGTATTTCGGCCGAGGCGCCTATGGGGCCGAGGCCGCCGCCCTGACGTACTTCGGGATCCACGCGACCAAGCTCTCGGTGCGCCAGGCCGCGCTCCTGGCCGGGCTCATCCGGGCTCCGGCTCGATACGACCCGGCCCGGGACCCGAAGGGCGCCAAGGCCAGGCGCGACCTGTCCCTGGAGGCGATGGCCGAGCAGGGCTACATCACCTGGGATGAAGCCCGGATCTCCATCGCGAAGCCCATCAAGCTCAGGAAGGCCAAGCGCGCAGATACGGAAGCCGCGTATTTCATGGACTACGTCCGGCGCACGCTTCAGGCCAAATACGGATTCTCGGGAACGTTCACCGGCGGATTGCGCGTCACCACGACGCTCGACTGGGACATGCAGCGAGCAGCCGAGCGGGCCATCGCCACCAACCTCCCCGATCCCCGGGATCCGTCGGCGGCGCTGGTCGCGATGGATCCCCGGACCGGGGAGATCCGGGCATTGGTGGGAGGGAGGAACTTCAAGCGGGCGAAGTTCAATCTGGCCACGCAGGCCCACCGCCAGACGGGGAGCGCTTTCAAGCCGTTCACGCTGGTGGCCGCGCTCCAACAGCGCATCGACCCCAACTCGGTGATGACCGGCCCGTCGCAGCTGACCATCGACGATCCCATGTGCCGGGACCCGAAGAAGGGCGACTGGGAGGTCAGCAACTACGGCGATGCGTCGGCGGGGACGATGTCGCTGCTCTCAGCCACGGCACGCTCGGTCAACACGATCTTCGCTCAGCTCGTCGTGGGCGTGGGGCCCGACAACGTCGCCGCTGTCGCCCGCAAGATGGGCATCCGTTCCAAGCTCGCCGGCGTCTGCTCCATCACGCTGGGTTCGCAGTCGGTGACCCCCCTCGAGATGACGAACGCGTACGCGACGTTGGCCGCTCGCGGGGTCCGGCACGCGCCGCAGGCCCTCGTCGAGGTGAAGGACCCGTCGGGCAAGCTGATCCTTCAACCCAGCAACAAGGGCAAGCGGGTCCTCGCACGCAACGTGGCCGACATGACAACGCACGCGCTGGAGGGCGTGGTCCAGGGAGGAACAGGGACGGCCGCCGGTATCGGGCGCCCGGTCGCCGGGAAGACCGGGACGGCCCAGAACTATCAGGACGCCTGGTTCTGCGGCTATGTGCCCCAGCTGGCCGCGTGCGTGTGGATGGGATACCCGAAGACTGCTGATCGCGCCATGGAAAACGTCGAGGGGTTCGCCCACGTCTTCGGCGGCTCTCTTCCCGCCATGATCTGGCACGACTTCATGCTCCGGTCCCTGAGGGGCACACCCGCGCTCGCCTTTGCGACTCCCAGCTTCGCCGAATTCACCGAGCAACCCGAGCGCATCATCCCGCTCCCCCCGCCGCCTGCTCCGAGCCCGAGCCCCAGCCCGCCCTGCAAGCCCAAGCCGAAGTGCAAGCCCGGCGACTGACTTTTCTTGCTGCGGCTTATCCCCACTGTGATTGAACCGCCCTCGTGGTCGGTTTATAGATAGCCCGGTGCCTTCGACCTCTTCTCGACGCTCCCGATCCACCGATCCAGAACCAACCACGCTCCGGACACAGCGGCGATCTCGCTTGGGCCGTCGCGCGCTCCTGACCGTCCTGGCCGCCTTCGTTCTCCTCGGCGCGACCAGCCTCCTGGGCGCCCATACCTCCACGCGACAGGCGTCCGGCGGCGGCTTCGACCTGAAGCTGGTCTATCCCTCGGTGACACGTCCAGGGTTGGCGGTTCGATGGATCCTGTTCGTCCATCGAGCCGGCGGCTTCTCCGGTCCCATCCAGGTGGCGACCACTTCCAGCTACTTCAACCTCTTCGATTTCAACAACCTCGATCCGGTGCCGTCCAAGCAGACCACCACGGCCACCCTGTCGATCTGGGAGTTCGACCCTCCGCTGGGCGACACCATCCGGATCACGTTCGACGGTCGCCTCGAGCCTGCCCGACAGCACGGCAGTTCGGCAGTCACCTCGGTCCTGCAGGACGACCTTCCTGTCGTCTCCATCCGTTACCAGACGAAAGTGATGCCCTGATGGAGATCATCATCAGGACAGTCGTGATCTTCTTCTTCATCCTCCTCCTAACCCGGGCGATGGGAAAGAAGGAGCTCTCCGAGCTCACGGCGTTCGAGCTGATCCTCCTGGTGACCATCGGAGATCTGGTTCAGCAGGGTGTCACTCAGGAAGACCAGTCCTTAACCGGAGCCATGCTGGCTGTCGGCACGCTGGGGCTGCTGATCGTGGCCCTGTCCTGGCTCAGCTATCGATGGCGTCCGATCCGCCGGGTCATCCGGGGGATCGCCGTGGTCGTCGTGCGCGACGGCAGGCCGATCGACGAGGCGATGAAGCTGGAACGCCTGACGATCGACGAGGTGATCGAGGGCGCTCGCGAGCAGGGGATCGACGACCTGGGCAAGGTGAAGATGGCCGTGCTGGAGCCCGACGGGAAGTTCTCGTTCATCAAGACGGACGGGGAGGAGCAACCGGACACCAGTAAGCGGTCGGTCTGACGGTGATCGAGGGGCATCGGCCGTTCAGGCCGAGGGCCGCACTGTCCACAGCGACTCGGGGAGATAGGGGCGGAGAGCCTCCGGTAGGACCACGGATCCATCTTCTCGCTGGGCGTTCTCTAACAGCGCGATCAGCGTGCGGCCGATGGCGCACAGCGTCCCATTCACCGTGTGGACCGGGCGGTTGCCCTCCGGCAGACGAACCCGAACCTCCAGCCGCCGGGCCTGATAGTCGGTGGTGTTGGAGGTCGAGGTGATCTCGCGATACCGCCCCTCTCCCGGCATCCAGGCCTCGATGTCGAACTTCCTCGACGCCGAGGCCCCGAGGTCGCCAAGGCACGTGTCGACCACCCGGTAGGGGATGCCCAGGGCCTGGACCCACTCTTCCTCGAAGGCGAGGAATCGCTCGTGCTCGTCGGAGGACGATCCCGGGGCCACGAAGCTGAACATCTCGAGCTTGTCGAACTGGTGCACCCGGAAGATCCCGCGAGTGTCCTTGCCATAGGTGCCCGCCTCTCTCCGAAAGCACGTGGAGTACCCCACGTATCTTCGCGGCAGGCTTTCCTGCTCCAGGATCTCGTGCGCGTGGAACGCGGCCAGTGGAACCTCGGACGTTCCGATGAGATACAGATCGTCCTCGCGGGCCGCATAGATGTTCACCGCGTCCGTCGGAAAGAACCCCGTTCCGAACATCGCTTCCTCCCGAACCATCACCGGAGGCACGACGGGAACGAAGCCACGGGCTTCCGCGAACTCCAGGCCCAGGTGCACGAGGGCGAACTGGATCCGCACGGCCGGTCCCGTGAGGTAGGCGAATCTGGCGCCTGAGGTCCTCACCCCCCGGTCGATGTCGATCATGCCGAGAAGCTCGCCGAGCTCGACGTGGTCCCTCGGCTCGAAGCCGAAGGAGGGTGGATCGCCCCACCGCTTGATCTCGACGTTGTCGTCCTCGCTTCGCCCCTCGGGCACGGCATTGTCGGGAACGTTGGGCAGGCGGGCCATCACCTCGCTCAGCTGGTCCTCGATGGCGGCCAGCGTCGGTTTCAGGGAGCTGAGGGACTCGGAAACCGAGCGCAGGCGTTCGATGACGTTCGCTTGCTCCTCGGGAGTCGCGGCGGCCACTTCCTTGGAGCCACGGTTCTGTTCCGCCCGCAGCTCGTCGACCTGAACGGTCAACTTTCGCCGCTCCTCGTCCAGGGCGAGCGCGCGCTCGAGCTCCTCGACAGCGTCCCGCCTGGCCATCGCCCTCCGATAGGGCTCGGGATCCTCCCTGATGGCCTTCAGATCGAGCAACGCGCTCAGCGGCTACGAGCAGCGGCGTCGCCTGCGAAGGCTCCCTCGCCGTCGGAGGTCTCGACACGGGCCACCTGCCCCCGGCCCGACGAGCCGCCCTGTCCTCCCTGCTGGTCCATGATCGACTGCCCGGAGAAGGTCGCCCCCTCGGCGATGGCCAGGATCTTGGAGGTAATGTTCCCCTCCACCCGTCCACCCTTGGCCAGTTCCGCCTTGTTCTTCACGTTGATGTTTCCCTTGAACCGGCCCGCCACGGTGGCGTTCTGGGCGTCGATGTCCGCTTCGACCTGGCTCTCGGATGACAACACCACGTCGCCATCCGCGTTGATCTTCCCGGTCACGCGACCGTCGATCCGAAGCGAGCCCGCCGAGACGAGGGTGCCCTCGATGCGAGCGCCCTGCCCGATGACCGTGACTTCGGATCCAGGGGTCTCCTTCATCAGAACCTCCTTCGGATCGATGGGCTCCTGATGCCTGTCCTCTCCTTCACCCCGCCTGAACATCTGGCACACCTCCTTCATCTCCACGACCGTGTTCGGCCTGGGCGAACCCACGCCGAGCCGTCGGGTCGACAGCCGTCTCTTCAGGCTCGAGGGCCTTGCCGCCGGAGACGGCCGGCCCTCGGTCCCTCCGAGTCAGAGCCTCGCGAATGGCCTGTCGCTCTTCGTCCGACAGGTTGTGGGGGCTGGTCCCCTGGCTGACCCGCTTCGCATAACACCTGGTGTCCTGTCGGCCGTTGATGGACGTGATCACGACCCCGTCTCCCTGCCCGTCCAGCAGGGCCGCGGAGAAAGACAGTCGTCCGCCCATGTCCTCGAAGGCGTCGAAGCGAACGAGACCCACGTTGCGAATGGACCCGTCAGCGAGCTCCGCCAGGTGGCGCTCTCCCAGGGCGAGCTTGCGAACGGCACCCTCGAGTCGTTCGATCGCCCTGGCCTGCTCCTCCAGGAGGACGGCGACCTTGCGTCCGCTGGGCTGTCCCGATCTGGTCCTTCTCCGGTTCCCTCTGACCGCCGCGGGAACGAGCACGACCACGACCAGGATCGTGAGGATCAGGGTCAGCAGGACCAGTATGGAGAGGGTTGAGTTGGAGAAGTGCATCGGTCCTTGTCGGGGAAGATGGACGCGGTTCTCTCTGACGGCGAAGTATACGATGGGGCCTCTCACGATTCCGGGAAGGAGGCCACGATGATTCCTGGCGACGCTCCTCCCGATCTCTTCACCGCTCTCCCGCGCCGAAGGCTCCCGTAGTGCGGCTGGCCTACTTCGACTGCTTCTCCGGCATCTCCGGGGACATGGCTCTGGGCGCACTGATCCACGCAGGGGCCGACCTCAACGAGATCGCCAAGTTCCTGTCAAGGCTCTCGATCGAAGCATTCGAGCTCTCCGCGGAGGAGGTCGACGTCCGTGGGATGCCCGCGCTCACCATTCGGGTCCAGGCCGGTCCCCAGGGCGTGATCCGGACCTGGTCGAGCATGCCGGCGCTGCTTGAGGAAGCCGATCTGCCCCCGGAGGCCAGGCGCACCGCCTACAGGATGTTCCATCGCCTGGCCCACGCCGCCGGGACCGTGCACGGCAAGGATCCCGAGCTCGTGACGTTCCACGAATTCGGGGAAGTCGACTGCCTCGTCGCGTTCGTGGGTTGCGCCCTTGCCCTCGACATGCTCGAGGTGGATAGGGTCTTCGCCTCGCCGGTTCCGACCGGGATGGGAATGGTCAGAACCGAGCACGGGATCATGCCGATCCCCTCACCTGTGGTGATGGAGCTGCTCCACGGCGTTCCGACGTATTCGCGAGGGATCCCGATCGAACTGGTGACGCCGACGGGCGCCGCCTTCCTCTCCGCCGTCTCGGAGGGGTATGGAGACATGCCGATGATGCGGGCCGACCACGTAGGGTACGGAGCCGGCCCGTTCCGGCCGGATTTTCCGAATGCCGTCCGCGTGGTGATCGGCGAAGAGCAACGCGCCGGTACCGGGGCCCGCCCACCGGTTGCGCTCGCCGACGTCCTTGCCCAGGGCCAGCTGATGATCCATGCCACGCTGGCCGGTTCGATCCCCGGACAGACCGAGCGACTCATCGAGGAGTTGACAGGTGCCGGCGCCGAAGAGGCCTGGATCACTTCGGTGGTCGGTCGCGGGGGTCAGCCCCAGCTGCTGATCTCCGCCGTCGCTTCGTCTGATCGGAAGGATCAGGTGATCCGATGCCTCCGAGACTCGGGGACCTCAGGGGAGATCCGGATCAGTCCCCTCTTTCCGGCTTGGACGCAGGACTAGCGGCCTCCCTGGCCCGGGCCGGCTAACCGAGGTGCGACCGGCGACGACCTTTCCCTCCACGGCCAAGGACCCGGCCGAGCCCTGTGCGGGCCGATCTTCCCACTCCGCTGGCCGCTCGGAGCAGTGCACCGGCCAGGGCAACGGGCGCCGGCGTCAAGCTCGGCTGAACGGATCGCCATTCCGGTTCGGGCACAGGCTCCTCCGCGGCCTCGGGCTCGGGTTCAAACGCTACATAGGCCACCGCAGCCAGAACGATCAGTCCGAGAGGGAGCAGCAGCCAAACGAATGGAGAGAGCCGAGGGACGGTGAGGGCAACCGGCCGTGCGCTGGTCGCGGATCCCTTCGGGCCGGCTCTTGGTGGAGGCGTGCGAGGGCCCTGGGAGACGTGCTCGGAGATGATCGTCCAGTCCTGGGGTTCGACGGAGAGGGGCCCCCGGCCGGACCCCGAACCACCCGAGTCTCCGCCACGGCCCTCCTCCGGCGCTGGTGGGGGACCGGTAGAGGGTGGGGATCTCTTCGCTGAGGCGAACCTGGCCGAGCCCGAGTATCCCGAGTCGGTGACCAGTACCGGCACAACGCGTACCTTGTACCCCCCGCCGGGTCTCGAGAGACTAACGGCCTCGGAGGTGCTGAGCGGCTGGGTCGAGGACGTCAGCAGCTTCCTTCCTCTGTACACGTACAGGTCGAAGTTGTCGGAGGGGCTGGCCCAGCGGATGGAGATGATCGCGCGACCAGAGTGAGAGTCCCAAAATCCGCCAGGCACAACGACGGTGAGGCCGAAATAGTCGCATGTCCGTTGGTTGCACAACCTGGGGGACGGCACGGAGCCGAAGTCGATGTGCTTGCCGGTCCAGCGGTCGCTGAGATCCGATGGCCCGACAATTCCGGACGGCCGAGCAGCGTACCCGATCCTGGGGCTCCCCAGGATCACCGCTGCCGCGACGGCGGTGAGGAGCGCTTTACGTGTGTTCATCTCGCTTCCATGTGCACAGCCACTCTGGAAGTAGATAATTCTAACTAGCCTGCTCGGCCCCACACAAGTCCCCAAGACATGACATCGCCACGCAGATCGGGGCGGGGGGTGCCGGGCCGGAATCGGGGGAATGCTACAGAAGCGACCCGATCATGGGGAGGAGATGGCGGAATGGACGATGAGCGGTTCCAGGAACTGATCCGAAAGCGGGACTCGAGCGGCCTGACCGACGACGAGGCCAATGAGCTCGGGAGGGAGATCGCCGAGCGCGACGGCGTTTCCTACAGCAACGCGTCCAAGTTAGGCAACCCCGAGGGCGACCCCGACGCGGAGCAGCCCTACAGCGAAGCCGAGGTGAAGGACCTCAAGGAGCACTCGGAGGTCCACGATGCCCCGGAGGACTCCGAGGAAACCAGCTGAAGCTCGAGTTCTCCAAGGCGGGGGCCCCAGAACCAGCCGACGTCTCGGCCGTACTATCGAAGAGAGCGCCATGAGCCGCACGACCGCCGAGCACCGGCTTCTGTCGAACAGGTACCGGATCGAGGACTTCCTCGGCCAGGGCGGTATGGCCCGTGTTCACCGCGGAACCGATCTGGTCTTGAACCGGACGGTGGCAGTCAAGATCCTGGCCGACCACCTGGCCCAGGACCCTCAGGCGGTTGAGCGGTTCCGTCGAGAGGCCCAGGCAGCGGCCCGGCTCAGCCACGCGGGGATCGTCGCCGTGTACGACACCGGCTCCGACGACGGCATCCACTTCATCGTCATGGAGCACGTCACGGGGCGGACGCTTGCGGACATCCTCGACGAACGCGGCGCTCTTCCTGCGGACCAGGCGATCGACATCGGTCAGGCGGCGGCATCGGCCCTGGCCCACGCCCACCGGAAGGGGATCGTCCACCGAGACGTGAAGCCGGGAAACATCATGATCACCTCCTCGGGCGAGGTGAAGGTCATGGATTTCGGCATCGCCAGAGCGGTGAGCTCGGGCGCGTTTACCACGACGGCCTCGGTCCTGGGCACGGCGACCTACTTCGCCCCCGAGCAGGCCAGGGGCGAGGCCGTGGACTCGCGGACGGACCTGTACGCGCTCGGGGTCGTGTTGTACGAAATGGTGGCGGGGCGGCCGCCCTTCATCGCCGATTCGCCCGTCGCCGTGGCGTATCAGCACGTCCGAGAGGAACCACTCCCGCCATCGCGCCTGAACTCAGGTGTCGGGCCCGCCCTGGAACAGGTCGTGCTGAAGGCCATGTCGAAGGATCGGGCGGCCCGCCATCAGACGGCGGACGAGCTGGGCCGTGACCTCCTGCGCCTCCGGGGCCAGGCGGCGACTCCTGTCGCCTTGGCCTCCTCCACCCGCACCACACAGCCTGTTCCCATACAGGGGACGGCCGTCCTTCCCCCGGTCGTCTCGCCCGAGGTGGGTCCATACCCTCCTCCGGCTCGGGAGCGCGTTCGACGGGCTCCCTGGTTGGTGGCGTTGGGGGCTCTCCTGGCGGCTGCAGTCTTCGGGTCGATCGCCCTCACCGGGCTCTCCCGCAGCCCGGGAGGAACTGGTGGGCCCAGGTCCCCCGCTCCGTCCATGGGTTCACCCACGCCTTCACCGACGCTAGCTCGCCAGGCACCGACCTCGGTGCAAGGAGCCCTCGACCGGCTGGAGCTGATCCTCGTCGGGGGCGTGAACGCGGACGACCTGTCGCGCGGCACCGCCAACAAGTTCGCCGACGACATCGAGGAAGCGCTGAAGGACTATCAGGATGGGGACCTGTCGGGCGCCCTCGACAAGCTCGATGAGCTCCAAGGGAAGGTAGCCGAGCGCGAGTCCAAGGGCGACATCACTCCGCGGCTGGCGGGGCAGCTCCACCAGGGAATCTCGCACCTTGCGACGGCCATGGAGGCAGCGCCTCCCGCGAGCTCCGAAGGCGACGAGTAGGCCGAACCTTCCCCGGCGGTTTCCCGTAAACAGAGACGGAACCTGCGTCGAGGCCCGGACGTAGAGCGTCGAGCATTCGATGGAGTGAGCGATTGAGCGAGCCGACCGGGGGAACGCCGGGAGGAAAAGTTGGACGCCGCCGATCCGGCCGGTTCGTCGCCTCGGGACGAGCCCGCCTGGCGGCGCTGGGAAGCGCGCCCTGGCTGAAGGCGCCAATCCTGCTCTTCCGATTCCCGGGCCTTCTCCTGGCCATGGCCAGCGCGGTCCTGATCCTGGCGGTCGCCACCGCGGCCGGCCCCTTGTTCCTCTCCTCGGCCGGTAACGCCACGCTCCACCGATCGTTGCGGGAAATGTGCTCGTGGGACGCCGGGCTGGCCATGCGGATCCCGGCTCCCCTCACGGGAGAGTCCTTCTACTTCGGCCTGCTCGGTCCTCCTATGGAGACCCGAACGGCCGTGGAGGCGCTGGTCCAGGTGGATGGCCAGGTACGCCGCAGCTTCAGGTCGATCGAGAGCACGAGGCCCGTTCAGTGGTCGATCGTGGGGTCCTCGCTCACCGTGACGAAGCCCGGGACCGAGCTTCAGTTCGGGTCCATCAGGCTCCTCACCCAGGATGGGTGGCGCTCCCACATCCACCAGCTCTCCTCGGCCGGGGGCGACGGGATATGGCTCCCCGACAACGTCGCGAGCCAGCTGAAGGTGCGCGCGGGGGAACGGGTCGCCTTCCGGGGGCCCGACCGGACGGTGAAGGTCCGGGTCGCCGGCACCTACACGAACCTGAGCCAGTCGCCCCGGACCCCGTTCTGGTGCGGCCAGGAGAGCCTGATCTACCCGTACAGCGCCTTCGCTAGCAGGCCACCACCACCGCTGGTGCTGTCCGACCGGAGCACGTTTCTGAACCTCGGCCGCCGCCTGGGCGAGCGGGGCTCCATCGTGACCTGGAACGTTCCCATCCGGGAAGAGGGGCTCACCGTCGGTGAGGCACATGAAGCCGTTGCGGCGACCCAGGCCAAAGTCGACGAGCTTTTCAGACGGGGCTTCGGTTCGAAGATCGAATTCGGCCTTCCGTTCATCGCTGACCTGGCCTCGGCCACGGAGGACTCCATGCGCGGAACGGTCGAAACCGTCTCGCTGGCAGGGCGTCTCGTCGCTCTCATCGTGATCGGGGCCGCGGGGATCTACTGGGTCAACCGTCGTCGGGTCGAGGTGGGTCTTCTCACGGCGAGGGGCTCGAGCCCGTCGAGCCTGGGCGCGAAGGTCCTGTTGGAGGTGCTGCTCGTCGCCGCCGCGGCCGGGCTAGCCGGTTGGTTCGTCGCCCTCTGGCTGGTTCGCCGGTTCGGGCCGACCTCGCTGCTAGAGCCAGGTGCCCCAACCTCGGCGCTCCGGGCGGTCCTCTGGACGGTGGCGGCTGCGCTGGTCATCCTGGCCGTGATCACCGCATTCGCGGTCAGGAAGGAAGGCGAAACGACGGGGCCGCGAAGTCGACGCGCCCTGTCCCGCGCACCGTGGGAGGTCCCGGTGTTGATCCTCGCCGCGGCGTCGTTGTACGAGATCTTCAGTCGGAGGCCTCCCCACGTCACCGACGTGCGCGTTCCGGTGAAGCCCGATGTCCTCATCCTTCTGTTCCCGATCCTGTTCATCGCGGGGATGGCTGGGCTCGCCACCCGTGTTCTTCATCGGCTCCTCCCGCGTCTCCGGTCGGCGGGTCACGGGTGGGCGCCTGCGTTCTACCTCAGCTCGCGAAGACTCTCGTCGGCCCCTCAGGCCGCTCTGACCCTGCTCACCGTCGCCGCCCTCGCCATCGGCATCCTGGCCTACGCCGGGGCCCTATCGGCCAGTCAGGCCGCCTCGGCCCGGGCCAAGGCGCAGGTGTTCGTGGGCAGCGACGTCTCGGTGAACCTGGCCATCTCCAATCCCCTGCCCAAGCGGCTTCCTTTTCCTACGACGAGGATCACCAGGGTCACGAACGGGGAGCTCATGGGACTGTCCCACGGGTCGAACGGCGTTGATCTTCTGGGCATCGAGCCTGCCAACTTCCCGGCCGTGGCGTACTGGGACCGCAGCTTCTCGACGTCCTCGTTGGCCGGCCTGATCCAGAACCTCCGGTCGGCCCCGTCCCAACCGCTCCCGGCCATCTCCGTCGGTGGGTCCATCCGCCGGCTCGGGACCATCCAGGCCGGCGCGAAGACCGTCCCCTACCGGGTGATCGGCGTCGCCCGGGATTTCGCCGGCTTGCACGCGGACCGGCCGATGCTGGTGACGACTCGTCATGCTCTGCGACAGCGAGACCTGGGAGGCATCGAACAGCTCTGGGCGAAGGGAGACCCGGGCTCGATCCTCACCACCCTGCGCAGCACCGGGTCGATCATCGAGGGAAGCGAGGCCCTGGCTGAGGAGACCCAGGAACTCCCGCAGTTCACGTCGCTCCGATGGGGTCTGGGCTTTCTGCAGGCACTCGGGATCGTGACGGGGCTGATCGCACTGGGCGGCATCGTCCTCTACCTCGAATCGCGCCAGCGATCGCGCGAGGTGTCGTATGCGTTGGCCCGCCGCATGGGGCTCTCTCGGGGGGAGCACCGCCGTTCTATCGGGCTCGAGCTGGCGGCGATGCTGGGGGTTGGGGTCGTGATGGGGGTTGGTCTCGCCTGGCTCGCCGCGAGGATCGTCTACGGCAGGCTCGACCCGATGCCGCTGCTTCCTCCCTCTCCCCTGTTCCGATCTCCCTACCTCCTGCTCGGCGTGACGGCATCGTGCGCCCTGCTCGCGTCCTGGATCGGCGCGTGGCGGGTCCACCGGACTGCCGAACGAGCCAACGTGGCCGAGGTGATGCGCGTTGCCACCTGATGCTGTGGTCGCCACGTCGGGGTCATGCTCAGGGCTTGTGAAGATCTACTGGAGCGCCTCCGGCGAGGTCCACGCCTTGAAAGGGATCGATGCCTCGTTCCCCTCCGGTGCGATCACCGCCGTCGTCGGGCCATCCGGATCCGGGAAGAGCTCGCTCCTGCGGATCCTGGCCTGCATCGATCGACCCACGGCGGGACAGGTTCGGGTGGGAGAGACGGAGGTTTCTGGCATGAACGCGCGGGGGCGCCGAGCCATCCGTCGCCGGCTGGTGTCCTACATGTTCCAACGGCCCTCGGACAATCTCGTGTCGTATCTCACGGCGTTGCAGCAATTGGAGACGACGGCCCGCCTTCGAGGAACGAGCGGGAGGAAGCGAGGCCATCAGCTCCTGGAGGCGCTTGGTCTCGGTGGCAGGGAAGATCACTACCCGCATCAGCTCTCCGGGGGCGAGCAGCAGCGCGTCGCGCTGGCCTCGGCTGTGATGGGAGATCCGGCGCTGGTCGTGGCGGACGAGCCGACAGCGGAGCTCGACTCCTCGTCGGGGGAGACCCTGATGGAGATGGTGAAGGCCCTGGCCCAGGACGGTGCGAGCTTCGTCGTGGCGACTCATGACCCCATCGTGATGAGGGCGGCCGATCGCATCTACTCACTGCGTCATGGAGCCCTGGAGGCAGAGACCCGCGCCGACCGAGCCCTGTCGGTGATCGACGCGTTCGGCAGGATCCAGCTCCCACCGGCCGCCCTCCAGCTCTTCCCCGACCACCGGGCGGTGATCTCCGTCGACGACGGGCACGTGAGGATCACCCCGCCATGAGCGAGGTCAAGGAGCGCGCCGGTTTCGACCGTCGCCCGACGATCGAGCCGCTGTTGGAGGTCCGGGCTTTGTCGAAGTCGTTTCGTCGAGGACCGGAGCAAGTGCAAGCCCTCCGCAGCGTCGATCTGACACTGGGGAAGGGGGAGATCGTCGCCCTCCTCGGCCCTTCGGGCTCGGGGAAGACGACCCTCCTCGCCGTGCTCGCAGGGTGGGACCGGCCGGACCAGGGATCGATCGTGTGGGCCGATGGGGGACCGCCCCCTGCCGAACGCCTCTGGTCGGACCTGGCCGTCCTTCCGCAGACGCTGGGACTCCTCGAGGAACTGTCGGTGCGCGAGAACGTCGAGCTTCCCCTGCGGCTGGGAGGGTCTCGCCAGGCAGGGAACGAGCGGGTAGAAGGATTCCTCCGGTATCTCGGGCTGGACCACCTCGCCGAACGGTTGCCGTCGGAGATCTCTATAGGCGAGCAGCAACGCGCTGCCCTGGCCAGGGCGCTGCTTCTGTCGCCCCGCCTCCTCCTGGCAGACGAGCCCACTGGACATCAGGACGAGTCGTGGGCCGCGGTCGTGCTCCGGACCATCAAGCTGGCCGCCCGGATGGGAACCACCGCTCTCATCGCCACCCACAACCCGGAAGCCCTGAAGGTCTCGGACGCCGTTCTTTCGATCCGCGACGGCGTCGTCCTCGAGGGCGTCGCTTCGAACGACTGACCGTCAGATCGAGGCCCGCTCACCTACTGTCGGAGTCGTGCGGGTGAGAGGATTTGAACCTCCATGGGCCGAAGCCCACACGGACCTGAACCGTGCGCGTCTGCCAGATTCCGCCACACCCGCGTGCCTGGTGATGGTAGCAGCAGGTCAGTCACGCCAGTGATCCAGGAGTAAGGCGAGCGGCGCTGGATATAATCCCGGCGAAAGTACCCGTCTACCTGCGCAAACGACTTGGGCATCCTCTCCGAATTCGAGCGGCGCCTGGAGGGCGCCATCGAGGGCTTGTTCACGAAAGCCTTCCGGACCGGCCTGCAACCCGTGGAGCTGGCCACCCGCATCCTGAAGGAAATGGATGCCAACAAGGCCATCGGCGTCCGGGACGTTTGGGTCCCCAACGGATACGTCTTCTATCTATCCAAGCCGGATCGAGATCGGTTCAGCGGGACCGAGAAGCACCTGCGCCGCGAGCTGGAACAGGTCGTCAAGGAGGGGGCGGCCGAGCGCGGCTGGGGGCTGGTGGGTCCCCCCGAGGTCCAGTTCCAGACCGATCCCGAACTCAAGCAGGGCGAGTTCAGATGCGAGCCGCTCCTGATCGAGGGTCCGACGACCGGCGGAGCCGCGCCGGTGAAGGACGGATCTGCCACCCAGGTACAGGGGGCCGATCGCCAGGATCGTGGCGCCCAGCTCGTCATGATCGAGAAGGGCAAGGCCGGCAAGGCGTTCCCTCTGGGCAAGGACCGGGTAATCATCGGAAGGCTGGGGGAATCCGACCTCGTGCTGTCGGATCCGGGAGTGAGCCGGCGGCACGCCGAGGTCCGGCAGGAGGACGGCAGGTACGTGATCGCCGACCTCGGTTCAACGAACGGAACTATGGTGAACGAAGCCACGATCGGCGAACGGGTGCTCGAGGAGGGAGACCGGATCACGGTCGGCCGAACCGTCCTGGAGTTCCGGAGGCGTTAGCCTGTGCCTCCGTTCGTCCTCACGGTCCTGAAGGTGGTCTTCCTCGCCCTTCTGTATTTCTTCATCTATCGGGCCATCCGTTCGGTCGTGGTCGACCTGAAGCCGGCTTCGGGGGCTCGGGGCGGCAGGGACCGAACCGCCGCCAAGCCGAAAGCGAAAGGTGGAGGGAGGGCACCGAAGAGTGTCGTGGTGGTGGACGAGGCAGGCTCCAAGATCGACACGATCCGTCTGGACGGCACGCTCCAGGTCGGGAGGGCGGATGCCTGTCAGATCCAGTTGCCCGACACCTACGCTTCGTCGTTCCATGCCAGGATCTACAGGTCCGACGGCTCCTGGTTCCTGGAGGACCTCGGTTCCACGAACGGCACGTATCTGAACCAACGGAGGATCACCGCACCGGCCGAGGTTCGCGCCGGCGACAAGGTCCGCATCGGAAAGACCACCCTGGACTTCAAACGATGATGACGGGTGGGTGGACCGAGCCCGCGGGACCGAGGACTATGGGGCCATGAAGGTCAGAGTGGGAGTGAGAAGCGACATCGGTCGCCTGCGTCAGCGCAACGAGGACGCCTACCTGGTCAAGGATGGCCTTTTCGTCGTGGCCGACGGCATGGGTGGCCACCGCGGCGGGGACGTCGCTTCGACGCTTGCCCTCGAAACGATCGAATCCGCCGACTCCGGCGACATCACCCTGGAGGCTCTGGTCGGCGACATCAAGCGCGCCAACCAGGCGGTGATGGAGCGAGGCGAGGCCGACCGGGAGCTCCGAGGGATGGGCACCACGATCACCGCGGTCATCGCGGAGGACGGCAAGGCTCACGTGGCTCACGTCGGCGATTCCCGTGCGTATCTCCTGCGTAGCGGTGCCCTGCAACAGCTCACCGAGGACCACACGCTCGTCCAGAGAATGGTGAGAGAGGGACGGCTGACCGAGGACGAAGCCGCCCATCACCCGCAGCGGAGCGTTCTGACCCGTGCGCTTGGGGTGGACGAGGACATCCCGGTGGACGAGCTCAGCTTGGACGTTCACCCAGGTGACCGACTGCTCCTGTGCACGGATGGCCTGAGCAACATGATCGACCGCGACCGGATCAGGAAGATCCTGTCGCGGGAGAGGGATCCTCAGGCCGCCTGCGACAAGCTAATCGATGCCGCCAACCGGGCCGGCGGCGACGACAACATCACGGTGATCGTCCTGGACTTCGAGGAGGACGCCGGCGAACCGACCTCCGCGGGCTCCGCCAGCCCGGCCGACTCCGCTGAGGATGGAGGGAGAACGTTTTCCGCCAGAAGTCGGCCCGCTTCCTCGGATGTCGCCGGTCCACCAGAGGAAGGGCAGTCCGCCACGCGATCGGTTCCCGTGATAGGCGAAGCGGAGAGGAAGGAGCAGCGGCGGCGCACCATCAATTGGCGCCGGGTCGCCGTGTGGACCGGCATCGTCGTCGTACTGATCACTGCGGCTCTCGTCGGGACCCGGGTATACATCGATCGGCAGTGGTACGTGGGGGACTCCAACGGCAGGGTGGCGATCTACAACGGCATCCCGACGGCGGTGATCGGCTTCGAGCTCTCCCACGTCCAGCAGATCACGAACCTGGATGCACGCCGGGCCCAGCGTCTTCAGCCCTGGTCGGCTCTCCCGGACGGCATCACTGCCCGGAACCTCGCCGATGCCCAGCGCATCGTCGAGCAGATCCGTCTCGATCTTCAGCCAGGTGAGTCCGGATGATGCAGCACGCCATCGAGGACCGGACGAGAGGCACCCAGCTCGCCCTCACCATCCTGGCCGTCGTGCTCTCGGTGGGCGCGTATGTCCTGGTCACGTTGGGCAAGACCGGAAAGACCCCACCGGGCATCGGCGGGTTCGTCGGCGTGGTTGGGTTGAGCTATCTGCTGGCCCACCTGCTGACCACTCGCCTCGCCCCCGGAGCCGACCCCGTGATGCTGCCCGTCGCAGCGGTCCTCGCGGGGATCGGCTACGCGATGATCTCCCGGCTGAATCCTGGGCTGGCGGAGGAGCAGTTCGGCTGGCTGATGCTCGGGCTCACGCTCTATGTGGCAACGCTCCTGTTCGTGCGCGACCACCGCGTTCTGGACGCCTTCACGTACACGATCGGTCTGCTGGGGATCCTGCTCCTGCTGCTGCCCATTGCCCCCGGCATCGGCACAGAGATTCACGGGGCGCGCTTGTGGATCACGTTGGGACCTCTCACGTTTCAGCCGTCGGAGATCGGCAAGGTGCTCATCGTGATCTTCCTCGCCTCCTACCTAAACGCGAAGAAGGAGCTACTCGCGGTGGCTACCCGGCGGGTCGGACCGATCCGGCTCCCAGAGCCCCGCTACCTCGGTCCTCTGCTGGTGGCATGGGCGATTTCGCTGGCGGTGTTGTTCATGGAGAAGGACCTGGGGTCCTCGCTGCTGTTCTTCGGCATCTTCGTGGTCATGCTGTGGGCGGCCACCGCCCGCGCCACCTACCTGGGCCTCGGTTTGGTCCTGTTCATCGGCGGCGCCCTCCTCGGATACGCGGCATTCGGGCACGTGCAGAACCGGGTCACCGTCTGGCTGCACGCGTTGGAGCCCAGATACGTCCAGGGAGTGGGGTATCAGGTCGCCCAGGGAGAATTCGCCATGGCGACCGGAGGGATCGCCGGAACCGGTCTGGGTCGAGGACACCCTGGGCTGATCCCCAACGCGGCGACCGACTTCATCTTCCCGGCCGTCGGCGAGGAGCTCGGGCTGTTCGGGACCACTGCCGTGCTGCTCCTGTATGTCGTTCTGATCGGCCGTGGATTGCGGGCGGCCATCTCGCGGGACGACGGGTTCAGCAAGCTGCTGGCGACCGGTCTGACGACAGCCCTCGCGCTCCAGACGTTCATCATCGTGGGCGGGGTCACCAGGCTGATCCCCCTCACCGGCATCACGTTACCGTTCGTGTCGTACGGGGGATCAAGCCTTGTGGCGAACTTCGTCCTCCTGGCCCTCTTGGTGAGGGTCTCGGCGCGACCGCCGGCGCACGCACGCGGACGACCCCGCCGCGCCAGGTCTGGCCGTCCGGTTGCTCCCGAGGGGAGCTCTGAACCCACGGTGGTCACCTCCCGGGATGGAGGAGGCGGATGAACCGGCAGATCCGCCGTCTGGGCTTCGCCTTCGTCGGCCTGTTCGTCCTGCTCTTCGCCGCGGTGAACTACATCCAGGTGTACGCCGCGAGCGATCTCGCCAACAACCCGTCGAACCAGCGACTCCTTCTCCAGGAATACAACGTGCACCGGGGGCAGATCCTCGCCAGGGACGAACGGACCATCCTCGCCACGAGCAAGGCCAGTGGGGGGAAGCTGAAGTACCTCAGGACCTACCCGAGGCCGAGGCTGTACGCCGGGATCACCGGCTACTACTCGGTCGTGTATGGCCGCTACGGCCTCGAGCAATCCCAGAACGACTGGCTGTCAGGCCGCGCCTCGGAGCTTCTGCCCCAGAACCTGGTCGACGAGATGCTGGGCCGGGACAAGCGGGGCGCCACGGTCATCACGACGATCGACCCGGCCCTCCAGCGCGTGGCGGCGAGAGAGTTGGGATCGCTCCCCGGAGGCGTGGTCGCGATGGATCCGAGGACGGGAGAGATCGTCGCGCTCGTGGCCAACCCCTCTTACGACCCGAACGCCCTGTCCTCCCACGATCTGGACGAGGTCAGGGCGGCCCGGGCGAAGCTCATCAACGACCCGGACAAGCCCCTGTTATCCCGGGCGGCGCAGGAGCTGTTCCCCCCAGGCTCCACGTTCAAGCTGGTGACGGCCGCCGCGGCGTTGGAGAACGGGATGAGGCCCGACACGAGGTTCCCCAACCCCGCCGTGCTCGAGCTGCCACAGACCACCCACCAGCTCCACAACTTCGGCGGAGAGCACTGCTTCGGGGGAGCTTCCCAGCTCACCATCGCCCAGGCCCTTCAGATCTCCTGCAACGTCGTGTTCGGTGAGATCGGGCTCAAGCTGGGGGCGGACAAGCTGGTGCGGCAGGCTCAGCTGTTCGGATTCGATCAGGACATCCCGCTGGAGATCCCCTTCGCGGAAGGGAGGATCCCTCCGGTCAGGGACTTCCAGAACGCCCTGCCGGCTGTGGCGTTCTCGGCCATCGGCCAGCAGAGCGTCGGGGCGAATCCCTTGCAGATGGCGTTGGTGGGGGCGGCCATCGCCAACGGGGGGGTCGAGATGAACCCACGGCTGGTCAAGGAGATCCGCGATCCCTCCGGTCGGGTGATCAAGACGTTCCGTCCCAAACAGTGGGGGCGACCAATCTCGGCGCGGACCGCCCAGCAGCTCACCCGGATGATGATCAGCGTCGTCGAGTCGGGCACCGGGGCGGCCGCCCAGATCCCGGGGGTGACGGTGGCCGGCAAGACGGGCACCGCCGAAACGACGTCGGGCAATCCCCACGCCTGGTTCGTGTCCTTCGCCCCGGCGGAGAACCCCGAGATCGTGGTCGCCGTCGTCGTGCTGAACGGCGGGAGCCTGGGCAGCGAAGCGACCGGTGGGCAGGTCGCCGCCCCCATCGCCAGGGCCGTCATCCAAGCGGCGGTAGGGCGGTGAGTGGATGAGCCGGGTGGAAGCGGACGTCCTCATGGGCGGCCGGTACCGGCTGATCCGGAAGATGGCCGCAGGCGGAATGGGGCATGTGTGGGAGGCGGAGGACACCGTCCTGCACCGGGTGGTCGCGATCAAGATGCTCTCCGAGGGCCTGTCCTCGGACCCGAATTCCGCCGAGCGGTTCCGCCGCGAAGCTCAGGCGGCCGCGGGCCTCTCCCATCCGAACGTTGCCGGGGTGTTCGACTACGGCGAGGACGACGGCACGCAGTTCATCGTGATGGAGCTCATCGAGGGCGAGACGCTCGCGGAGCGGATCGCCCGAGTTGGCAGGCTGGGTCCGGCCGAGGCCACGCAGATCGCCGTGCAGGTCGCCTCAGCCCTCGATGCGGCCCACGAAGCGGGGGTCGTCCACCGCGACATCAAGCCCGGGAACGTCATGCTCACCCCGCAAGGCGAGGTCAAGGTGCTCGACTTCGGCATCGCCGCCGCCGCGGGCCCCAGCCTCACGGCCACCGGGTTCACCATCGGGACCGCGACGTACCTCTCACCCGAGCAGGCCGCCGGAGAGCGGGCGACCCCCGCTTCGGACGTGTACTCGCTCGGGGTCGTCCTGTACGAGATGCTCGCGGGGCGCCCGCCCTTCCACGGGGAGAGCCCTGTGGCCGTGGCCGCCGCCCACGTGTCGCGCGAGGTCCCCTCGCTCATCGAGCAGGTTCCGGACCTTCCCCCCCACGTGGCGCAGGCGTGTGAACAGGCCCTGGCCAAGGACCCAGCGGCCCGGCCGCCCACCGCAGGCGCTTTTCGGCAGATGTTGGAAGCGCCCAGCGAGCCGGTGGATCCTGCTGTCGCCTCGATCGAGGGATCGGATGGCCATCCTTCCACTGAGCAAGCTACGGCCGTCCTCCCCCCGCCCGATTCCACAGCGGTCCTTCCCCCGACCCAGCAACCCTCGCCCGATGGTCCACAGCCGACCCAGGGGCGAAGGAGGCCGATTCCCCCGCGCGGGATCGTTCTCCCGAGGAATCGAGCCGCGTGGGCCCTGGGAGGGATCCTGGTCGGCTTGCTGCTCCTTGCCCTGTTGCTGTCGAGCGTGCTCGGGGGCGACCTCTCCTCACCGGCCCGGGCGGTGAAGGTCAGGGTTCCCAGGATGGCCGGTCTCGGCGTGGCCGAGGCCGAGCAGGCGCTCCGGGACAGGGGCTTCGCCATCGCCGACGTCAAATTCATCGAGGGGCCGGCCGACACCGTCGTCCGCTCGGATCCCCCGGGAGGGACCCTTGTTGCCTTCGGCAGCACCGTAACCTTGTACGTCGGAACGCCGCCTGAGACCCCAGCCGATGAAGGCGGTGGCGGCGGAGGCAAGGGGAAGGGCAAGGACAAGGGGCGCGGGGACTGATGGCTGATCAGAAGGTTCTGGGCGGCCGATACGAGCTCGATTCGACACTCGGCCGTGGGGGTATGGCCGAGGTCTACCTGGGGACCGACCGCGTACTCGGGCGGCAGATCGCGGTGAAGGTCCTCGGCTCACAGTTCTCCAAGGACAGCTCCTTCGTGACCCGGTTTCGTCGGGAGGCGCAGTCCGCCGCTGCCCTCAACCACCCCAACGTCGTGAGCGTGTTCGACACGGGGTCGGACGATGGGACGCACTTCATCGTCATGGAATACGTCCAGGGAAAGACCCTGTCCCAAGTCATCCGGGAGAGTGGGCCCCTCATGCCGGAGCGGGCGGTGGAGATCGCCCTGGCGGTAGCGGAGGCGCTGGCCTTCGCCCACCGCAACAGCATCATCCATCGGGACATCAAGCCGGGGAACGTCATGCTGACGCCGTCCGGCGACGTGAAGGTCATGGACTTCGGCATCGCCCGGGCGACGACCTCTGAATCGCTCACCCAGACGGCGACGGTCCTCGGGACGGCCACGTACTTCTCCCCGGAGCAAGCTCAGGGCGAGGCCGTCGATGCTCGGTCGGACGTGTACTCGCTCGGCTGCGTGCTGTACGAGATGCTCACCGGCCATCCGCCGTTCTCGGCCGAGACCCCCGTGGCCGTCGCCTACAAGCACGTCAAGGAGGAACCTGTCCCCCCGAGCCGCCTCAACCCCGACGTGCCCCCGGACCTGGACGCGATCGTCCTCAAGTGCCTAGCGAAGAATCCCGCCAACCGTTACCAGTCGGCCCAGGAGCTGGTGAGGGACCTAGAGCGGCTTCGCGCCGGTGTACCGGTGATGGCCACGCCGGTGCTCTCCCAAGAGCCCACCCAGGTCGTCGAGCGAGCGACCCGTCCCACGACCGTCCTCCCGCCTCAAGCGGTCGAGGAAGAGGAGAAGCGGCGACGGTGGATCGCCTGGCTCATCCTGGGGGCGATCCTCTTGGTCATCGCGGTGGGACTGTTCTTCTTCGCCAGAAGTCTCCTCGAGAACGGCCAGCTCCTCACGGTGCCCGACGTCAGGGGCAAGACGGAGGCCGTCGCCCGAGACACCCTGGTGAATGCCGGATTCACGGTGGGGAACGTCAGCGAGGTCGACTCGGCCGAGGAGAAAGGGATCGTCGTCGATTACGACCCCAAGGAAGCTGAACGGGGACAGGCGATCAATCTGTTCATCTCCAATGCGTCGGAGGCCCAGGCGAACGTGCCCAACGTCATCTGCCAGTCGAGAAGCTCGGCGGCGAACGAACTGAGAGACCGAGGCTTCGAGGTTCGGGTGGTGGGGACCTTCAACAACCCCGCTTGCAACAATCCCGGTGACGTGACCCAGCAGGACCCGGTCGGCAACACTCAGGCCCCCGAAGGATCCGTGGTCCGGATCTGGCTCTTACCGGAGCCGAGCCCCTCGCCAACCGAGCCGAGCCCCTCGCCAACCGAGCCGAGTCCCTCGCCAACCGAGCCGAGTCCGAGTCCAACCGAGCCGAGTCCTTCGCCCAGCGGGGAAGCTTCGCCCCCGCCCTGAGCCGCAACCCCGGGCGGGTCGGTAGCGTGCGGTAGCATCGGCCCCACCCGGACGGCCCCCTTCCCACGGGAGCTGATGAGCCTGGAGTTCGTGCAGGAAGCCTTCACACAGGAAGAGCGGGCGATCCTCGCTCCTCACTTCACCAACCTCGACGGCCCCGTCTTCGCGCTGGTGGATCTGCCCGAGGTGGTCAAGGGTGCGCTGTTCGCCCGCTACTCGCGATCCGGGAAGTCACTGCGGCGGCTGTTCCTGGACGAGTTCGCAACGGGATCGGTGGGGAAAGCTGACGGACCGAGTCCCGCAGGCTCGGTCGGCGTGGATCGGGCCGAAAAACTGTACGAGAGGGTCTTCTTCGAGTACGGGGACGACTCGGTCGCTCAGCTCGGGGGCGTCCACCTCGCGTGCGAGCAGGCCTCACAGCTTCTGGCCAAGGTGTTGGAGTGGGGAAGGCTCGCCGCCTACCTCGAGCAGTCGACCCGGTACGTGCCGTACGACGACCGCCCCGGGGGTCGGTGGAGGTACCACGTGCCGGACGAGATCCTCGCGGCAGGCCCCGGACTGACCGAGCAGTACCGAGCCACTCTCGATCGAGCGTTCGAGACGTATGCCAGATGGATGGGGCCGCTTCAGGAGTTCTTCCGAGATCTCTATCCACAGAGTCCTGACGATTCGGACTTCGTGTACAGGTCGACGATCAGAGCCAAGGCGTGCGATACCCTGCGAGGACTCCTGCCCGCGGCCACTCGCTCCAACGTGGGGATCTCCGCCACCGCTCAGGCGTACGAGCAGCTCCTTCTGCGCATGCGGGCCGATCCGCTCTCCGAGGTTCGCGAATACGCAGCCCTGATCCTGACCGAGCTCCGCAAGCTCATCCCCGCCTTCCTAACGCGGGTCGACCTTCCCGATCGCGGAGTCGCGTGGAGCGAGTATTTCCGCCGCACCCGGCAGGCGACGGCCGCAGCGTCCGCCGAGCTGCTCGAGGACGTCGTCCCCGCGCCCCGCGATGAGGTCACGCTCACCGACTTCGACCCCGATGGGGAGGTCAAGGTGGTCGCCGCCGCGCTCTACGCCGTGAGCGAGCTCCCCGACGACCACCTCCTCGACGAGGTCCGCAAGATGAGCACGGAGGATCGCGCCCGGGTCCTGCGGGCGTACGTCGGCGAGCGAACCAATCGCCGGCACAAGCCGGGACGGGCCTTCGAGCGAACGTCCTACCGCTTCGATGTCCTGTGTGACTATGGCGCCTTCCGCGACCTGCAACGCCACAGGCTCCTGACGATGGAATGGCAGCAGCTCTCTCCGGCCCATGGCTACGAGGTGCCTCCGGAGATCGAGGAAGCGGGCGCGCTCTCCGATTGGAACGGCGTGTTGGAGGAGTCGGCTGCCCTGCACGAGGCGACCCGTCAGGCCGGATTGGGGGAGGTCGCCCAGTACGCCGTTTCGATGGCTTATCGGATCCGCTTCTACATGGACATGAACGCCCGAGAGGCGATGCACCTCATCGAGCTTCGGACGACCCCTCAGGGACACCCGGTGTATCGGCGGGTGTGCCAGGCCATGCACCGACTGATCGCCGAACAGGCCGGGCACAAAGCGATCGCCGAGGCCATGCGCTTCGCCGATCACAGCGGGGTCGAGTTGGAGCGTCTGGAAGCGGAGCGCCGCACGGAAGCCAAGCGCCGGGCCCTGTCTGAAGGACAGGCGTGAGGCCGGTGCACGCCGTGCCTCTCCTTGGCCTCGACCGTGAGACCGCGATCATCTCGGCCCTCGTGTCGTTGATCGTCTCGGGGGTAGTGGTTTCCGTCGGAGCCTGGGTGCTGCTCCGCCGGGAGCGTCACCGGAGGAGATGAGGTTCCCTTGAGGTGCCCACGTCACTCGACCGCGGCAGCTCTCTCCTTCTCCTCCTGCTGGAGAACCCTCCTCAGGACCTTGCCGACCAGTGTCTCCGGGAGGGAGTCCCTGAACTCGATGAGCTTGGGCACCTTGTAGCCGGTCAGGCCGGCTTCATCGGTGCGCACCCACGCGATGATCTCCTCGCTCGTTGCGGTCTCACCCTCTCGCAACACGATGTACGCCTTCACGGCCTCACCGGTGGTCTTGTCCGAAACTCCCGCCACGCAGACCTTGAGTACCTTCGGGTGCCTGTACAGCACCTGCTCGACGTCGGTCGGGTACACGTTGAAGCCCGAGACGAGGATCATGTCCTTCTTCCTGTCGACGATCGAGAAGAACCCATCGGGGTCCATCCGCGCGACGTCCCCGCTCAGGAGCCAGCGGGTCCCGTCCGCCGCCTCCTTGATCATCCCCGCCGTATCCTCCGGCCTGTTGAAGTACCCCTTCATCACCTGGGGACCGGCGATGATCAGCTCGCCCGGGTGCCCGACCTCGACCTCCCTGGTCCAATCGTCGAGATCGACGATCCGGCAGTCGGTGTCGGGGATGGGGAGACCGATCGACCCCGCCCTCGCCCTGCCGTCGAGAGGATTGGCGTGGGTGATGGGAGACGTCTCGGTGAGGCCGTACCCCTCCACGACCTTGGCGCCGGTGATCTGCTCGAACTTCTGGGCAACGGCCACGGGCAGGGGCGCGGCTCCCGACAGACATGCCCGGACCGAGGTCAGGTCGTACTTCGGCGTCTCCTTCCCCTCGTTGATGGCGATGTACAGGCGAGGAACGCCGGGGAACAGGGTGGGCTTCTCCTTCTGAATGACCTTGAGCGTGGGCTCAAGCTCGAACCTCGGCATGAGCACGAGCTTGGCCGCCTTGGCGATGCCGAGGTTCATTCCCACGGTCATTCCGTAGGAGTGGAAGAAGGGGATGATGCACATGATCCCCTCCTGGCCGTCCTGAAGGTCGGGGAACCACGACGCTCCCTGGATCACGTTGGAGACGAGGTTCTGATGCGTCAGCATGGCGCCCTTGGACAGCCCCGTCGTCCCGCCGGTGTAAATGAGGCCGGCCACGTCTGTCGCGGGATCGACCTCGGCTACCGGCGCCGGAGGGTACGAACCTGCCATCAGCTCCTTCCACCACCTGACCTTCGCTCCCGTCGGAACCGGGGGCCATGCCTCGCCGTGGTGACGGGCTTCCTTCTTGAGCTTGATGGGGACCAACACGTTGAGGGGAAAGCGCACGTAGTCGATCACCTTCGTGACGATGACCTCGCGCAGTCCGACTTCGTCCTGAACGGCGGCGACCGTCGGATAGAGCTGGTCGAGAGTCACGCAGACCTCGATCCCGGCGTCTTTGAGCTGGTGGGAAAGCTCCCGTTCCGTGTAGAGCGGGTTGTTTCCCACCACGATCGCGCCGATCCGAAGGATGGCGTAGTAGGCGATCACGTACTGGGGGCAGTTCGGCAGGACCAGCCCGACCCGGTCGCCCCGCTGGACGCCCAGCGATACCAGGACCCTGCTGAACTGGTCGACCTGCTTCATCAGCTGGGCGTAGGAGAGTGTTTTCCCCATCGGGGCCCCGGGCAGCCAGAAAGCTGCCGCCGGCGCCCGCGGGTGTCGCGCCGCAGCATCAGCCAGCAACGAATACAGCGACTTGGTCGGGTACGGGGCCAGCGTCTTCGGGACACCTTCCGGATAGCTGGCGAACCAGGGACGATCCTCCATGCGTGGCACTCCTCGGCTCGGGGTTGCGGCCATTATGTCCGAAGCTCGCCGGTGACCGCCACGGCCAACGGGCGGAGCCAGGTGAGCCTGTAGAGTCAGAGCCCTCCGAACACTGATGGCATCGGAAGCGAGATCTTGAGCGAGCTCACGGACCTACTCGGGGAACGGGCCCGGGCCGCCCTCCCCCCCGTCGAAGGGGAGCTTCGACTGCCGGGTCTGCAGCAGCCCGTGGAGGTGCTATGGGACAGGTGGGGCGTTCCCCACGTCTACGCCCAGGGCACCCACGACCTCTTCTTCGCCCAGGGATACCTCCACGCCTCCGAGCGCCTGTTCCAGATGGAGCTGATGCTCCGGTTCGGGTCGGGGAGGTTGTCCGAGGTCTTCGGCGACCTCACCCTTCCCTTGGACCGGTTCATCCGCACGGTCGGATGGAACCGGGCTGCCCGCCGGCTGACGGAACAGTGGGACGACCTTTCGTGGGAGATGTCTGAGGCATTCACGGCTGGGGTACGGGCATGGCTTTCCCGGATGCCGGCGAGACCGGTCGAGTACGACATTCTCCAGCTCGATCCGTACTTCCCGGAAGCGAGGGAGGCCGCCGAGCTCGCATCCGCGGCCTCTGTGCTGATGGCCTGGGGCTTGTCGACGAACTGGGACGGGGAGCTGCTCCGGATGGAGTTGGCTGAGAGGTTGGGTTGGGAGGGCATGAGCCAGCTCTTTCCAGAGATGCCGACCGAGTCGACCGTGGTGGTGGCTGGGAAGACCGGAGGTGCCGGCCGGCGACGCGCCCTCGACCTCCTCCTGGAGGCGCCGCGCTTCCCCAAGGGACAGGGGTCGAACAACTGGGTGGCGGCCGGACGGCGCACCGTGACGGGCAAGCCGCTCCTGGCCAACGACCCGCATCTGTTCGTCCAGCTCCCCTCGATCTGGTACGAGATCCATCTGTCCGCGCCGGGCATCGACGCACGCGGGGTCGCCCTCCCGTTCGCTCCCGGCGTGATCATCGGGCACAACGACCGGATCGCGTGGGGGATCACGAACCTCGGCGGCGACACCCAGGATCTGTTCCTGGAGCGACTGTCCGAAGACGGCGGAGCGGCCCTGTATGACGGCATCTGGGAGCCGCTCACGATCCACCGCGAGGAGATTTCGGTCCGGGACCGACCTGATCCGGAAGTGGTCGATGTGCGAGAGAGCCGGCACGGCCCCATCCTCGATTCGTACCTCATCGGCGTAGGTGCTCCCACCGTGGTCCAAAATGTTCGCGAGACCTACGCGCTCCGCTGGGTCGCCCTCGAAGAGGGAACCAAGCCCTCCACCGTGTACGGGATAAACGTCGCGGCCAGCTTCGAGGAGTTTCGCGCGGCTCTGTCCGGCTGGGCCGCGCCGGGCGGCAACTTCGTGTATGCGGACGTGGACGGCAACATCGGGTACCAGGCCACCGGATGGCACCCGGTCCGGCTCAAAGGCGATGGGACTATCCCGGTCCCGGGGTGGACGGACGAGTACGAATGGGCTGGCTACGTGCCGTTCGAAGACCTGCCATTCGCGTACAACCCCGACGAGGGGTTCCTTGCCACCGCCAACAACAAGATCCACGACGACTCCTATCCGTACCTGATCGGGAAGGACTTCCTGCCGCCGTTCAGGGTCCGTCGGGTGGTGGAGCTCCTCACCGAGACCGACAAGCACGACGTCGAATCGTTCCGACGGATCCACACCGACACCGTGTCGCTTCCTGCCCGAGGGATCGTCCCCCTGCTCTTGGAGGTGGAGCCGGCGGACGATCGACAGAAACAGGGTCTGGCCTTGCTGGCAGATTGGGACTTCGACCTCAGGGCGGACTCGGCGGCGGCGGCGGTCTATGAGGTGTGGTGTTGCCGCATCGCCGACGCCATCCTCCTCCCCCGCCTTGGGGACGAGCTCCACAAGCACTACTTCTCTCTGCGGCAATGGACGAACTCCTTTCAGTTCGAGGTGCTCCCGAACCTCCTGGCCTACCCGACGGCGACGTGGTTCGGGGGTGAGGGCAGAGAGGCCAGGGACGAGATCCTCAGGAAGGCCCTGGACACGGCGCTCGACGAGCTTGCCGCAGCCCTGGGCGACGACATGAGTGGCTGGACGTGGGGATCCATCCACCGGGTCCGCTTCGCCGGGCAGCTCGCCCGCGTGCCCGATCTGGCGGAGCTCTTCACCGGAGGCGAGCTCGGGTGGGGAGGCGACGAGCAGACGGTCTGCCAGGGCATGTACGAACCGGGCGCGGGCTACGATGCGGTCGTCGTCCCGAGCTGGCGACAGATCATCGACCTATCAGACCTCGACGCCTCCGTCGGCACGCACACGGTCGGCCAGTCTGGCAACCCCGCGAGCCCGCATTTCAAGGACCTGTTCCCGCTGTGGTCCACCGGGCAATACCACCCTCTGCCGTTCACCCGAGCCGCGGTCGAAGCCGCCACCGAATCGCGCTTGGAGCTGCTGCCCGACTGAGGCGCGAACCCGACGAGAAGCAGCCCATGCGGGTGGCGCTGCTACTATCCCAACGCTGAGCAGGAGTCCGTTCCATGCCAAGATCCAAGGCCAAGAGGCGCCGGTACCAGCCGCCTCCCCCAAAGAAACGGAAGCCGAGCCCGAAATGGTTCGGGGTCCTTATCCTCGGCCTGATGTTTGCCGGGGTCATCGTGATCGTCCTCAACTACCTCGGGGTCATGCCGGGCACGGGCGGCCAGGCGACCAACTTCTATCTGTTCCTCGGGCTCGGGCTCATCGCCGCGGGCTTCGGGGCATCCACCCAGTGGCGCTGACCGACGGGCCGGCGACCCGAGGTATCGATTTCCACCACGGTTTTCCACATTGGGGGGAAACCGCCCGACAAGGGGCCTGACGTGCCCGTTTACGAATACAGGTGTCGAAGCTGCGGGGCGGGCCTGGAGGAGATCCGACCGATGGGAGCCCCACCATCAGGGCCCTGTCCGGAGTGCGGGGGCGAGCTCAAGAGGGTCTACGGACGGGTCGGGGTGAGGTTCTCGGGGTGGGGGTTCAAGAAGACCGACTCGTTGGTGCCGGACGATCGTCCGAGGAAGGACTTCCGCGCGCTCCGCGACAAGGCCGAGGAGATCGCGGAAAGCTCCTCCTAGTTGCTCGCCGGGTTCACCCTGGGCCGGCGGACGACGGACATCGGCTCACCGCAGTGGCGAGGAACCTGCACCTCTCCCAGACGGGTCACTTGGAACTCCGTCCCGCACTCGGCACAGACGAAGAACACGTCCAACTCGGCCACGTCCTCGGGGTCGATGTACTGTTTCGGCCGGCTAGCGGTGATCCCTCGCAGGAAGACGAACCCGAGCACGGCGATGCCCGCGAACAAGGCGACTGCGATCAGCCACAGAAGCCACGTCGCGATGGCCAACACGTCCACCAGACTAGGGCTATTCGACGACGTTCGGTCTTCTAGCCGAGGCGCTCGATGATCGTCGCGTTGGCCATCCCGCCGCCCTCGCACATGGTCTGGAGGCCGTACCGGCCGCCCCGGCGCTCCAGCTCGTGCAGCATGGTGGTCATCAGCTTGGCACCCGTAGCTCCGAGTGGGTGGCCGACCGCGATGGCTCCGCCGTTCGGGTTGACGTGCTCCTGGAACCAGTCCTCAGGGACGTTCAGCTCTCGCTGCCAGGCGAGGACAACGGAAGCGAAGGCCTCGTTGATCTCAACGACCTCGATGTCCTCAAGACGGAGGCCCGCCCGCTCCAGCACCCGCCTGGTCGCGGGGATCGGCGCCGTCAGCATCAGGATCGGCGAGTCACCAGCGAGGGAGAACGAGAGGAATCTCGCCCGAGGGGTCAGCCCGAGCTGCTCGACCTTCTCCCGGCTGGCGATGAGCACGGCCGAGGCACCATCCGAGATCTGCGACGAGTTCCCGGCCGTCACGGTCCACTGGAGCTGACCGGGGAACATCTGCTCGAAGCTGTCGGACTTGAAGGCAGGGGGAAGCGTCGACATCCTCTCCCGGTCCGGCTCCATCCGGATCCCCTCGTCGCGGTCCAAGAGCAATTGCGCGCCGTCCTCGCCGGTGACCTTGAGGGGGAGCATCTCCCGCTTCAGGAATCCTTCCCTGGTCGCCCTGGCGGCGCGGATGTGCGAGCGGTAGGCGAATTCATCCGAATCATCCCGGCTGATGCCCCATTTCGTGGCGATGAGGTCGGCCGAGATGCCCTGCGGCACCAGCTTCCCCTCGTATCGAGCCCACAGCTGCTGGCCGAAGGGGTTCGCGCCCATCGTGGAGGAGCCCATCGGCACCCTGGTCATGTTCTCGACGCCTGAGGCGACCACCAGGTCGTAGGCACCGGCCATCACGCCCTGGGCGGCGAAGTGGATCGACTGCTGGGAGGAACCACACTGGCGGTCGACGGTCGTCGACGGGATCGTTTCGGGGAACCCTGCGGCCAGCCAGCCGTTGCGGCCGACATTCAGCGACTGCTCCCCGACCTGGGAAACGCATCCGGTGATGTTGTCCTCGATCTCGCCCGGGTCGACCCCGGCCCGGTTCACGACCTCCTTCAGGACCTCGGCCAACATGTCCACCGGGTGGAGGTCCTTCAGGGCGCCATTCCGTTTCCCAATCGGCGTACGCACGGCCTCGACGATGACTGCTTCGCGGATCTCAGGCATGGGGGTGGAGCTCCTTCCTCGGCGTCCGGCCTCACGGCTCGACGGCTCGTTACCTACCGATCGGTAACAAACGGTTTGCCGACTGTATGCCCGCTCTCTTGGACCGTCAATCCGAGCGACCCGGTTCACCGCCCGATCACGAGCCTCAGTTACATGGGAGAAGCCCGACTCGGCCCTTCGCTCGAAGGATCCGATGCACGGCGTCCTCGACCCTGGCTCGGAACGACGGCGAGGCCCCAAGGCGTGACAGGATCGCTTCAGCCATGGCGGCGGCGGGGGGAACGGTCTTGGAAACGATCATGTCGCCCCCCGCCGAAAGAAACTCGATCGCCCGTCGTGACGGCCGGATCCCCTCCACGGCGGTGGCTTCGCCGATGTCGTCCGAGACGATCACGCCGGTGAACCCGAGCTCCTGCCTCAGGAGCTGCTGCATGACCACCGGCGAGAAGACCGCAAGGTGGTCGGGGTCGATCCGAGTGTAGGTCGCCAACGCCACCATCACGAAGGGCGTCCCCGCGTCGATGGCTTCGGCGAAGGCGCTGAGGTAGGGATCCTCGGCGGTCGTGGAGCGGTCCACCACCCCGGCCGCGAAGTCCGTGTTCCCTTCCACGCGGCCGAGACCGGGGAAGTGCTTGGCGGTGGTGGCCACGCCGGCCTCCTCCATGCCTGCCAGGAAGGCAACCCCGTGGCTGCCGACCGAGGCTGGATCGTGACCGTACTCCCGGTGCAGCACCCCGATGGGCTGGTTCTGTTCGTCTCCACCGGGCGTCACCACATCCATGACGGGCGCGAAGTTGAGGTTGACCCCGGCTTCCCGGAGCTGCCGTCCCCACTCCGCGGCGCGGGCCCGAAGCTCGGACACGGACATCGTCCCCTGGAACACCGCTGATGGGATGCGGGAGAACCCGGCTCCCCGGAGGGCCTGGATCAGGCCTCCCTCCTGGTTGACCGCTACGAAGAAGCGAACCTTCTCGGTGGCCTTGGTGGTGGCCAGGGATTGCACCGCTCGGGTCACCTCATGGATCGCCGAAGCCCCGACGGCGGTCGTCTCGATGAACGTGACCGACCCGAAATGGAAGCGGCGGATCTGGTCGGCCTCGCTCGGGCTGAGCCGGTCGTCCTGAAGGCCCACCGCGAAGAGCTGCCCGACACGTTGGGCGTCGCTCATGCGAGCGAACACAACGTCAGCACACGACGGGCTCGGTGTCTGGGTAGGAGAGGAAGGGGTCGATGGTCCGCTGGACGAAGGGGCCGGCCCGCTCGTCGTCGTGCTCGGTGCCATGGTGGTCGATCCCGGTCCGCAGGCGAATAGGACGAGGAGCGCGGCCGAGATCGCCGCGATCTTCAACTACAGGCCTTCGAACGCGGCCCGGAGCAGTTCTTCCAGCTCCTGCTCGTGCAGCGTGGCGCTCCCCGTCGCCGGACTCGCGCTCTCCTCGCGGGTCGCGTGAGCGAGGACGATCCCCTCTGGGATCACCGAGTGAAGCCGAACGTGGACGAAGGCGTCGCTGCCCATGTTCTCCGGCTCCTCCTGCACCCAGCGGAGGTGGCGCAGGTTCGGGTAGGCCTTCACCTGGTCGAGGATCTGATCCTTCGGGAAGGGGTAGAGCTGCTCGAGCCGGACGATGGCCGTGTCGTCCCGGCCTTTCGTCCGGCACTCGACCAGGTCGTAGTAGACCTTCCCGGAGCATAGGAGCATCGTCCGTACCCCCTCGGGGTCGAGATCACCAGGGTCGGGCACGATCTCTCGGAAGTGTCCGGACAGGAACTCCGCAGTCCTGCTCTGCGCCGCGGGCAGTCGAAGCAGGGACTTCGGCGTGAACACGATGAGCGGCTTGCGGATGTCCCGGTGGACCTGCCGGCGGAGCAGGTGGAAGTACTGAGCGGGTGTCGACGGAACGACCACCTGGATGTTGTCCTCCGCGGCGAGCTGGAGGAACCTCTCGATCCGGGCGCTGGAATGCTCGGGACCTTGGCCCTCATAGCCGTGCGGGAGGAGGAGGACCAGTCCGCTCGTCTGGCCCCACTTGTCCTCGCCGGACGCGATGAACTGGTCCACGATGACCTGGGCCTCGTTGATGAAGTCGCCGAACTGCGCTTCCCACGCCACGAGAGCATCCTTCGCCACGACCGATTCGCCGTATTCGAATCCGAGGGACGCGAACTCGTTCAGCGGGCTGTCGTAGACGAGGAATGCCGCCTGGTCATCCGACAGGTGGGCCAGCGGGTAGTACTTCCGGTCCGTCTCGTAGTCCACCAGGACCGCGTGGCGCTGGCTGAACGTGCCCCGTCGCGTGTCCTGGCCGGTGAGGCGAACCGGGATCCCCTCCAGAAGGAGCGACCCGAAGGCCAGCGCTTCCCCGAGCGCCCAGTCCACGGCGTCCCTGTCCAGCAGATCCCGGCGACGCTCGAGCTGCTTCGCCAGCTTCGGATGCGGGCGGAAGTCATCCGGCCACGAGGTGACGTTGGCCAAGACCCTGTCCAGGATCTCGCGATCCACCCCGGTCTCCAGGGGCGGGAGGACGCCCAGCGGCCGTGAGCGACTCCGTCGGCGCTCCGCTTGCGGGGGCGCGCTTTCCTTCGTCTCCTCGAACGCCTCGTCGAGCCGCTGGCGGTAGTCCTCCAGGGCGGCTTCGGCATCTTCCACAGTGATGTCGCCCCGGTTGACCAGCCGTTCCATATACAGCTTGCGAACAGAACGGTGCTCGTCGATCGCTCGGTACATGAGCGGCTGGGTGTAGCTGGGGTCGTCGCCCTCGTTGTGGCCATAGCGGCGGTAGCACACCAGGTCGATGACCACGTCCTTTCGGAACTCCTGCCGGAAGGCAAGGGCCAGCTTCGTGACCCAGACACACGCCTCCGGATCGTCCCCGTTCACGTGGAAGATCGGAGCCTGCACCATCTTGGCGATGTCGGTCGCGTACACGCTGGAGCGGCCGGCAGATGGGGCAGTGGTGAACCCCAGCTGGTTGTTGATCACGATGTGCACGGTGCCGCCCGTGTTGAAGCCGGGCAGGCCGCTCAGCCCGAACGTCTCGGCCACCACCCCCTGCCCGGCGAAGGCCGCGTCGCCATGCAGCAGGAGAGGAAGGACCTTGGACCGGTCCTGGCCGAAGAACGCGTCCTGGGTCGCTCGAGCCATCCCCTCCACCACCGGGTCGACGGCTTCGAGATGGCTCGGGTTCGATGCGAGCTCGACGGTGACGGTCTTGCCGTTCCGCCCGGTAAATTTGCCGGTGGCCCCCACGTGGTATTTCACGTCCCCGGAGCCCTGGACGGTTTCTGGGTCGATGTCGCCCTCGAACTCCCGGAACACCCGCCCGTAGCTCTTCCCCACGACGTTGACCAACACGTTCAGCCTGCCCCGATGGGCCATCCCCATGACCACCTGCTCGGCGCCCGACTCGGAGGCGTCCTCGAGGAGGAAATCCAGCATGGGGATCACGCTCTCCGCCCCTTCCAGGCTGAACCGCTTGTGCCCCACGTACTTCGTATGGAGGAACCGTTCGAATCCTTCGGCCGCGTTGAGCCGCTCCAGGATGTGGCGCTTGTCCTCCATCGAGAGGTCCCGGGAGATCCCTTCGATCCGCTCCTGGACCCATCGCTTCTGGTCCGGCTCCTGGATGTGCCGGTACTCCACGCCGATCGTCTGGCAATAGGCGTCACGGAGGAGATCGAGGATGTCCCTGAGGGTTCGCCGGTGCGCCCCGGGGAGGTCGTCCGAGTAGACCTCACGGTCGAGGTCCCACACCGAGAGACCGTGGAACTGGGGGTCGAGTTCCTCGTGCTTCAGGATCTTCTGGCCGCCCAGCGGATTCAGGTTGGCGATGAGGTGGCCCCGGACCCGGTACATGTTGATCAGCCGGAGCACGCGACTCTGTTTCTCCACGTAGCTCTCGGTCCCGGCCTGGCCAATGATGGCCCCCTGGTCGGGTGACCATCTGACGGGTTCGTACGGGACCCTGAGGCTGGCGAAGACGTCCTCGTAGAACCCGCCGCCGCCCGTCAGGAGATCCTCCAGGCTGGCGAGGAACAGGCCGCTCTCCGCCCCCTGGATCACGCGGTGGTCGTACGTGCTGGTGACCCCGATCAGCTTGCCGACGCCCAGAGTTGCCAGCGTGGCGGGATCCGCGCCCTGCCACTCGGCCGGGTAGTCGATCCGGCCCACGCCCACGATCAGTCCCTGGCCGGGCAGCAGCCTCGGAACCGACAGCTGCGTCCCGATGGTCCCCGGATTGGTGATCGTCACCGTCGTGCCGACGAAGTCGTCCGGGGAGAGCTTGTTGGTGCGGACCTTGCGGATCACGTCCTCGTACGCCGCCCAGAAGCCGGAGAAGTCCATGTCACCGGCTGCCTTGATGTTGGGCACGAGCAAGCTGTGCGAGCCGTCGTCCTTCTCCACGTCCACGGCCAGCCCGAGGTTGACGTTCTCCCTGCGCACGACGTACGGCTCGTCGTCGACCTCGAGGTAGCTGGACTTCATCACCGGAACGGACTCCAGGGCTCGCAACACCGCGTAGCCGATCAGATGGGTGAAACTGACCTTTCCCCCGCCCCCGGCCGACAGGAAGCGATTGATCACTCGCCGGTTCTCCTCGAGGAGCTTGGCGGGAACGAAGCGGAACGAGGTGGCGGTTGGCACCTCCAGGCTCGCCTCCATGTTCTTGACGACCCGCTCGGCCCCGAACCGGATCCGTTCCGCTCCCTCGGGGATGGCCACCTTGGGAGCCCCTGGGGCCGGCGAGACACCATCGCTGACGCTCGGGCGCCCCTCAGGCCCTCCCGGAGCCTCAGCCTTGGCCACCTCGGCGGCCATGTCGACCGTCGGAGGGCTTTCCAATTCCCCGAGGCGGGGGCGGAAGTCTTCGAAGAACTCTCTCCACCGCTCGTCGACGCCCTGCGGGTCCTCCCGGTAACGGCGGTACATCTCGTCGACCAGCCACATGTTCGGCCCCAGGGCCGAAGGGTCGATATCCTCGTAGTCGCTCATAGCTGCCTCGGGGGCAAGATCCCCCTGCATTACGCGGAACGCATGGTCAGCCTACCTGCTTCCATCGTCCCACTTGACGGCGCGAGAGCGACGCTGCGACCGATCTACCGGCCGACCGCTGCGGTCAGGACGGACGAAGGGATTCCACAGTGGCCTTAAGCCCCTCCTCGAGCGCGGTCCACGACTTCCATCCGAGGGACTTCTCGGCCGCGGTCGGATCGAGCGCATTCCGGCGGAGGTCACCTGGGCGCTCGGGTCCGTGGTGGGGAGCTCCCTCGAACTGTGCGGTGGCGGCGATCAGCTCGTAGAGGTCGTTCACGGAGGTCTCCACGCCAGTGCCCACGTTCAAGACCGCGCCCGAGGCCCGATCGGCGGCGAGGGAGAACGCATGCACAGTATCGTCCACGAACACGAAATCGCGGGTCTGCTCGCCGTCCCCGAATATGGTGGGCGTTTCCCCAGCAAGCATCTTCGACGCGAAGATGGCGACCACCCCGGCTTCACCGAAGGGGTCTTGGCGAGGACCGTAGATGTTCGCCAGGGCGAGGGCAGTGAAGTCCAGGTCGCGGGTGCGCCGGTAGAAACCCAGATAGTCCAGGGCGATGGCCTTGGAGATTCCGTAGGGCGAGACCGGCCTGGCCCGGGTTCGGGCGGACTCCTTCACCGGGATGCTCTTGGGCTCCCCGTAGAGCGTTCCGCCCGACGCCGCGAAGACGACCTTCCGCGTGCCGGTGGCCGCGGCGCACTCGAGCACGTTCAACAGGCCCATGACGTTCACGCTCGCGTCGCGCTCCGGATCCTCCACTGAGGTCGGGACGGACGCCTGGGCAGCGAGGTGCATCACCACCTCCGGCCGGTGCCGTTCGAACACCGTCCGGAGCTCCTCCAGCCGGATGTCCATGTTGTGGAAGGTGAACTGTTGCCCATAGCCTCTGGCCACGACCAGGCTGGCGATGCGGCCCGTGGTGAGGTCGTCCACTGCCACCACCCTCTTGCCTTCGGCGAGGAGACGGTCACAGAGGTGTGACCCTATGAATCCTGCTCCGCCCGTGACCAGGAAGGTGCCCACAGCCCCTGAGGCTACCTGACCCCGTGCCCCGTGCCCACGAATCGCCAACGGTTGGGCATGTGGTCCCAATCGTCCCCCCCCTTTTGTGATGTTTGGACCATCCACGGCCCTCTCGCTTGTGGAAGCCTCAAGTGCATGGGAGCATCCCCCGACCTCACCTGGATGAAGAGGGGGGCAGGCGAGGCATGGACAGCACCCGCGCCCCGGTGCCGTCTGGTCAAGAACGGCTCCGTGGTTACAACTCAAGAGCATCATGGCGCCCGGCAAAGCTGGCGGCACTTCAGGCACTGCTCTTTTGCCTAGTAGTCACTACGGTCATTGTCGTATCCCCTACCCAGCCACCAACCAGGCCATTGGCGGATGCCCGCGAGGGCCGGCTCCAGACGACGTCGCGGGACGCGAAAGGCACTCAGGACGAGAGATCGAGCCTGACGATCGGATCCGCTCAGGGGCAAGAATCGAAGAAGGCGGCGAAGCGCAAGCCCGAGGTGTGGTCCGCCGCCGACCTCGCCTTCGCCACGGGCGCTTCCCAGGGTGGCCGTCCCGGCATCGCGGTCAGCCAGTACATCAAAACCACCAAGACGGCCACGCTCGCCCGGCTCGGGTGTGAGGAAGGCAAGCGCCTGAGGCGCTCCACCGACCCCGACGGCCACATCGTGGTCCTAGCCTTCGGCCGTCCGACCCAGAAGGGGAAGGGCAAGGGGCACCAGTGGGGAGCCTCGCTGTTCCGGAAGGGATTCCATGCAACCTCCGCCATCCAGCGTGCGGCGCAGGCGTATGCCCAGGGAGCGTGGAGGTGCATGCACGGAGAGAAGGCCTCGACCCATCTGACGGTGGCCATCGGCACCAGCAACTTCGGGAGAGGGGTCAGCTTCCGCCACGGCCGCGCCTGGGGGGAGATGGTGAACCGCGCGAACGACTGGGCCGCGGAGAAGTCCTATGCGACACGGGTTCGATTCGCCGGGGCGAACGACATCGAGCTCGGTTGGGCCAGCCCGGGCCGGACGAGGGCCTGGGTTCGAGGGTATGACTCGGTCGCGAGGTGGCCGTACTACGACTACGGCGACGCGGCCGCCTGTCCGCCGCGAGGCGATTGCCACGGCGCCTGGACGATCGAGGACGTCTGGTACGTGGCGTGGGGAGCCAGGACCGCCCGTCCCCTGCCGGAGATCTACAACCCGAACGGGGTCATGGCCGAGCAGTGGTACAGGCTCAGTCTGTACTCCTACAAGAAGCACGGGACGCGCATGTCGATCGCTGGGGTAATGTCCCAGCACAGGGCCTGCCGGCGGTCGCACGACCCCTGCTGGGGCATGAACAACTCCCCGGCCAAGGCGTGGCGCCAGCTCCACCGGTGGCTGAACCGGGACCGCCGGACCGCTCAGCCTCTGCACTGGTCCACGGACATCACCTGGTCCGACTAGCGATCGGCGCTACGCGTCCCGTTGACGGCGCGGCGTAGATTCATCAGCGGTGTCAACTTCCCCTTCTACGGAGCTCACCTGGCAGCCCTCGCTGTTCGCCACTGCCGAAACGGTCGACATCGACGCCTCGTTATCGAGCCTGATCAGGATCCAGCTCGACCCGACCTCGTGGGTCGACCACGCCCCGGAGTGGGTTGCCGGAGCGGACCACCTTTTCGAGGAGATCCTCACGAGCCGGGGCTGGCAGCAGCGATCGCGCCACATTTACGACAAGCGGGTGCTGGAGCCCAGGCTGACCGCGGCGTGGAGCCTGGCGTCGGGTGAGGCGCTCTATCCGGCGATTCTCGAGACTATCCGGGTCGTGCTCTCCGATCGCTACCGGCGGGAGTTCGACTCGGTCGGTTTCAACCTGTACCGCGACGGCCGGGACAGCGTGGCGTGGCACGCTGACCGGATCGCTGCAGAGATCGAGGATCCCATCGTCGCCCTGGTCTCGCTGGGCGAGCCCCGGAAGTTCCTCCTTCGGCCGAAGGGCGGCGGGCAGTCCCGCGCCTTCCCGCTGGGCCGGGGCGATCTACTCGTTACGGGGGGCCAAACGCAGCGGACCTGGGAACACAGTGTTCCGAAGGTGGCAGTGGCCGGGCCCCGGATCAGTCTGGCGTATCGCCATGCCATGGACGTCGGCGTCTACGCCGGGAAGAGAGTGGAGGAGCCAGAGTCCCGCGCCTAGTGAGGCCCGTGATACACGGCCTCCACGTTGTTCCGGTCGGGGTCGAAGACGAACGCGGCATAGTAGCCGGCGTGGTACTCGGGGCGGATCCCGGGACGGCGGATCTCGGTGCCGCCCGCGGCCATCGCCTTCTCGAAGAACGCATCCACCGCCTCCCGGCTCTCCGCCACGAACGCGACGTGCGCCGCGGTGGTGGTGGGCTCGCCGAGCTTGCCCTGGAAGATGGCGAAGTCGTCCGCGTTCTCGGCTCCCAAGCCGAGACCGTCCTCCTGCTCGTACATGACCTGGAAACCCAGGGGCTCCAGCGCGGAGATGTAAAAGGCCCGGCTGGCCCTGAGGTCCCTCACCACGAACAGAACGTGATCGACGACGAGCGCACGAACGACCGCCATTTCCCAATTCCTCCTGGGCAGAGTCGAAGTGAGTCTAGCGACGCTGCTGGCTCCACTCGACAGCTCTGGGCCGGCCTGGACACCGCTCACGCGGTTGGCCGATCACGTGGACACGAACCTGTAGAGCGGATCATCCCGGGAGACCCGGCCGGCCGCGATCTCCCGATCCTGCTCGGCGAACGCGGCGCGGGAGATCGGATGATCGGCGGGCAGAACGACGTCGCCTTCTTTCGTCCGGTAGTTCTCCAGGTCCGCCATGACCCCGAGATCCCTGAGCGCTCGACCTGCCGGTCGCCCCTCGCCAGTGGGTTCCGTGGGAGCCTCGGCGATCACCTCTGATGCCAATACCCGGACCCGACCATCCCCCGACCCTGGTTCGGAGACGGGTGCCACGGCGTGCCGGACTCCGTCCAGAGACACCCACAGGGGGTAGTCCCTCCGTTTGAAGAGTTGGATCTCCACGACCGGGCCCGGATAGTGATGCACCCCGGTGACCTGGCCCCGAACGCTTCCGGCCTTGGGTAGGGTCCCGGTGTGCAAGGGTTGGGACAGAGGCACGCTCGCATTGCAGAT
>JBKPAF010000054.1:0-65456 GCA_046726275.1 Actinomycetota bacterium | reverse complement strand
GCGGGAGGACGAAGGGAGTGGGACGGCATCCTGCTTATCACCTTCGCGCCCGACGGTCGCTGTCGAGAGCATCGGGAGTGGTGGTCAGCTCGCCAGCTCTAGGGAAGCGGAATCTCGGTGTCAGCGTCACACAACATGCGGAGAATGTCGCTTTTGCGATCCAGCCGCCCGCCGTTTATGGCGGGATGCCGTTCGCCGCAAAGGTACCGGTCTTGGTCGTATTCCTATGCGGCACGATCAGTTCTGCGGGATTCGGGCTGAGGCGCGGACATCCTCCGGCGACTCCTCAGTCGACTCACTCCCCACGCGGCGGTCGAGACCACTACCAGGGCCACGATCCCAATGACTACCCAATAGAGCGGGGAATAGCCGCCTCCACCACCGCCACTCCCACCCCCACCGTATTGGGCCACGAACCTGCTGAGGGCTAGCAACATTGCTTACACCTCCTTCTTCTGTTCTTCCCACCTTGCGCGGAGGTCAAGCGGTCAGTACGGGGTAGGAGTTAGTTGGTCCCGGATTCACGGCGTCGGCAGTTGTCCAGCAAGCTGCGCCTAGCAGTTCTACGACTCCGCCAAGGATTCTCGAGAAGAGGGACGTCCGGGTTGGGCGAGAGTTCGGAAATACCCCTCCGAGAGTGAGATCGGAAAGTCCTGCGGACTCGGACCTGGAATCAGGTCGGGCTGGGCTCAGGGCTCGGGCTCGGAGACGGGGAGGGAGACGGCTCCGGAGAGGGCGATGGTGACGGACTCGGACTGGGAGAGGGGCTGGGCTCCGGAGAGGGCGATGGTGACGGACTCGGACTGGGAGAGGGGCTGGGTTGCGGGGAAGGCCTTGGAGACGGGGGGATGGGCCAAGATTGGGGGTCCTTACTTGGTAAGGGTGGGGCATCGCGGAACGGAGGTGGAGCGTCCCGGATGGCGGGAGCGAGACGACGCGCCTTCGCGCCAGTAGTCACCAGGGGACCAATCAGCGTACGCTCAGGCTCGTCTGGACCTGAAAGGACAGCCGGTGTCGGTGCACGGTGGGGGAACGGCCCCGATGTCACTCGAAGTGCACCCGTGAGTGCCCAACCGAGCACGCCGAGCAGGCACACGGCACCTGCGATCGTCGCTATCCATCCCCACCTTCTCTCCGGGTAGACCGAGGGGTTCAGTTCCTGAACTGTGGTCCCACACTCGGCGCACTGCCACCTCTGAGCTATCGAGATTGGTCGCTCATGATCCCCACAGAACGAGCGGGACGCGTCGGAGCGCAAGTTTCGTGGTGGCGCGTCACACTGATCACACCAAGAGCTGCTCTCCAGACCTATCCATACGTGACGATGCTGGCTCATGACGCATGAGGCTGGTCAGACCTGGCCGAATTCGGGCAAGCGCCGACCCCGATCCGTCTCTTATCCTTCAGCGGGCCGATTTCGGGGCCACGAACCACCTGAGTCGATCTAGCCACTGGGCGTCCTTCCTAGGCATGTATCCCCACCCCTCCCACTCTCCATTCCTTAGTTGGGAGATCGAGGAAATGGAGTGCCCACTCGAGGAGGTCGCAGGCGAACAGGCGTTCGGGGAAGCTGCAAGATCCCTTTCCGAGCCAAAACGGCCAGATGTACGTCTTCGGGGCCATAGAAACGCAACCGGTCTTCGCCGAATGTCCCTTATCCGCACCCGGAATAGGAGAATCGGGGCTCAGATCTTTGAGCAATCCGCAGGGAGTCGGGCATTTCACGCCCGTCTCATCGGCGAGGATCACGACCTGGACGCGATCCCGGAGCCCTAGCGCTGCGGACGCAACCCGGCAAGAGCTACCGACACCAGGCGCCGAACCGCGGCTTTCGAACGCCGGGCGCCGGATCCCGCCAGCGCCTGGACGCAGTAGCTTGCGAGCTCGTCCGGCGACACATCTTCCCGAACGGCGCCGGTCTTTGCGGCCTCGGTGAGCAAGTCCCGGATCATCTGGTGAACCTGCCGCTGTGCTCGGGCCACCTGGTGGTCTCGATGGAGGAAGGCCACGAAGTCGGTGTCGTGGTGCCCGCGGGAGCCGCGGGAGAGGAGGGCGTAGGCGAGAAGCACGGCTTCGAGCTGGTCGCCGGGGCCATCAGCTTGGTCCCGGACCTCGGCGAGATACGCGAGGTGAGCGGAGATCTGACCACCGTGCCAGGCGCGGAGGATTGATTCCACGTCCGGGAAGTACTTGTAGAGCGTCGCCCGTCCGATGCCGGCCTCATCGGCGATCTGCGACATCGTTACCGACAACAGCCCGTGCTCGGCCACCAGCGCCACCGCGGTGTCCACGATCGCATCGCGCACCTCTCGGCGGTGGGTCTCGATCGTCTCGGTCCACAGCTTCGGCACGACATAAAGTATAACGCGATGGCCACAGGGATCGAGACGCGTTGGTTTGGCAGCGACAGTATGTCTCGATAAACTCACGACCGCGACTTTTTGAGGACTGAGGAGGAAACACATGACCGATCCGCCCCGCTTCCCTCAGGCCGACGACGCTGGCCGAGGTCCCGACCGCGGAGCCGCTAACAGCAGATCGCGATGGGGGCTCATCCTCGGGATCATCCTGACGGTGGCTCTGGTCGCGCTGATCGTCTACCTCCACCTCACCGGCACCATCGGCCCCGGTACCCACTAGGCGGGCCGACACGTGGCGAGGCGCAGGGACGAACGGGGTATGCCTGTCCGCTCCGAGGAAGGCGCCCGCGAGCCAGTGGTTGAGGTCCGCTCCCTGACCAAGCGTTTCGGCGACGTGGTTGCGGTCGACAACCTCACGTTTTCGCTTTGCCCGGGCACAGTCACAGGGTTCCTCGGTCCAAACGGCGCCGGCAAGACGACCACTCTGCGCCTTCTTCTCGGACTCGCCGAGCCGACCGCGGGCCAGGCGCTCCTCTTCGGGCACCGGTACCAAGAGCTCGACGACCCGGCACGTCGGGTCGGTGGGGTGCTCGAGTCGGCTGACCTTCATCCCGGGCGTTCCGGGCGGAACCACCTGAGAGTCCTCGCACTCGCGGCGGAGATCTCCTCCAGCCGAGTGGACGAGGTGCTGGCCTTGGTCGAGCTCGAGGCCGTCGCCCATCGGCGGGTGAAGACGTACTCACTGGGGATGCGACAGCGACTGGCCCTGGCAGCGGCGCTCCTCGGGGACCCTCAGCTACTCGTCCTCGACGAGCCAGCCAACGGACTCGACCCCGCTGGCATCCACTGGCTGCGGCAGTTCCTGCGCCGGTTCGCCGAGGAGGGCCGGACGGTGCTCGTTTCGAGTCACATGCTGGCCGAGGCGGCCCGGACCGTCGATCACGTGGTGATCATCGACCGCGGCCGCCGGGTCGCGGCGGGCCGCCTCGATGAGCTCACTGAGCCCGGGCGGACGCTCGAGGACGTCTTCCTGGGGCTGACCGGAGCGGCGTCGTGAAGGCCCAGCTTCGCGCTGAGCTGCTGAAGCAGCGCTCGACCCGGACCGGCCTTGGCCTTTTCACCGCCATGCTCGGCCTCGTCCTACTCGCCGTGTTCCTGCATAGCTTGCTTCCCGCCGATGACCTCTCCAACGCGCTCATGCAGCTGATGGTGTTCGGCCGAGGGGAGTTCCTCGGCGCCCTCTTCGCCGCCCTTCTCGGAGCGCTGTCGATCACCTCCGAGATTCGCCACGGGACGATCCGTCCGACCTTCCTCGTCACGCCCCGGCGCGGTCGCGTCATTTCCGCGAAGGTCCTAGCCAGCGTCATGATCGGGGTCGGGTTCGGGCTCAGCGCCGGAGCTGCTGCGGCGGCCGCGGGCACGGCCGCGCTCCGAGCACGGGGGATCGACGTGCTGCTCGACACGGGTGACTACGTGCTCCTCGTCCTGGGGGCTGCGGTGGCGGCCGCGCTGTGGGCAGCGATCGGCGTCGGTGTGGGCGCGCTCGTTCGCCACCAGGTGCCGACGCTGGTCGGGATCTGCGCTTGGCTGCTGTTCGTCGAGGGCCTCCTGGCCGGGGATCTGGTTGGTCTCGGGGACATAGGGCGCTTCCTTCCCGGCGCGGCGGCCCTGGCGATCAGCGGGCAGGAGCCAGGGTCGTTGCTCGCGCCGTGGGTCGCCCTCCTCCTCCTCGCCCTCTACGCCGCCGTGGTGGCCCTTGCCGGCTCGCTCGCTGTATCCCGCCGCGACGTGCCCTAGTGGAAGCACTCGGTATTGGCCGCGGCAAAGGGCAGACCAGGGGTGAGGGCGGGCGCCGTCTACATCGGAGCTCTGTTGGCCAACTCCCTCGTAGTGCCGGCTCAGTCTGGACAGAAACCGGTCGCCGAGTCGCCACGGCCAAATAGCGAACGGGGATTCGGTATCCACCGTTAGGACTGCGGCACGCGTGATGGGAGGATAGTCTCGCCCAATCGCGGCGATGCCCCAAGTAGCCTTCGGCGAAGGGAGGATGCGGGGGTCGAGTGCGCGAATCGCCTTCGAGCCGATCGGATTGATTCGCATACGCCGACCCTTGCCCATGAGCCGAACCGTGCCAGATTCGAGGTTCACGTCCTCGATGCTGAGCGCTGCAACCTCGGCCAGCCGAGCGCCGCTGTCGACGAACACCCGCAGCAGCGCGGAATCCCTCCGGCCGTAGAAGGTGGTATCCCGGCTCGCTAGTGCGGATCAAGGTCCGCAGCTCTTCCTCTGCGAGCACGGGGACCGGCTGCTTGGGAACGGCCGGCGGGCGCATCCGGGCCATGGGTGACTCTCTGATCTCGCCCTCGTCCTGGCACCACCGGAAGAACTGGCGGAGCGAGGCATATCGCGAGCGTGCGCTGGATGCCTTGAGGCGGTCCAACTGGTCGGCCATGAACGCTTCGATGCTGTCGCGGGTGATCGAGTCGACGGCGGTGGGCATCCCGACCCCGGTCAGGTAGTCGTGCAAGCGGCTCACGGCCTCGCTGTATGCCTGCAGCGTGCGAGAGCCTTGTTCTCAGCAGCAAGGTGTCGGCGGAAGGACGGGAGTAGTTCGAGGGAGCCTTGGAGATGCCGTTTCGAGCGGTGCTACCCTTCTCGGCGTGACCGTGGACATGTACCCTCCGGGTTAGTTGGCCTTGGGAGCGCTGTGCCAACCTGGATTGGATCATTTCCGCAGGTCACCCACTGGCCCGTGGGGTAACGGTAGCCCGACTGACTCTGGATCAGTTAGTCCTGGTTCGAATCCAGGCGGGCCAGCAGCGAATTAGACCAAAGTGCAGCGTCGGCTCGGCCGCCCTCCCTTCTGGCACGGTCGTCTTTCACGAGTAGGCATAACTCCAGCTTGTTCCAGGGATGAGAACATTCGACCGGCCCGCCTGTCAGTGGCCTCGGACGAAACGGTGGCGATGGTGGATCGATATCCGGAGGTCGAACCGCACGACCACGGGATGCTCGATGTGGGAGAGGGCCAGCAGATCCATTGGGAGGTCTGCGGCAACCCGAACGGGAAACCGGCTGTGGTCCTACACGGCGGCCCAGGGTCGGGCTGCACGCCCGGACTTCGCCGACACTTCGATCCCGCGGCGTACCGGATCGTGTTGTTCGATCAGCGCGGATCAGGGCGAAGCCTGCCTCACGCCGGTGACGTCACGGTCGACCTATCCACTAACACCACCCACCACCTGGTCCACGACATCGAGCTCCTCCGAGAGCATCTCGCGGTGGAGCGCTGGCTGGTCTTTGGCGGCTCGTGGGGGGCAACCCTCGCGCTCGCGTACGCCGAGCATCATCCGCACCGGGTCACCGAAATCGTGTTGGCGTCCGTCACAATGACCCGCCCTGCCGACGTCCACTGGCTCTACCACGGAGTCGGTCGATACTTTCCCGAGGAGTGGGCGCGCTTTCGTGATGGCGTGCCGGCGACGGAACGTGATGGCGACCTGGTGTCTGCCTATTACCGGTTGCTCAACCACCTGGACCCTGCGGTCAGAGAGAAAGCTGCGCGCGACTGGTGCGACTGGGAAGATGCGGTGGTTTCGCTCGAACCTGGTTACGAGCCCAATCCACGCTATGACGACCCACGGTTCAGGATGGCTTTCGCCAGGGTCGTCACCCATTACTTCCATCACCACGCTTGGCTAGAGGATGGCATCCTCCTTCGCCACGCGACGCGCCTCGAAGGGATTCCGGGCGTCCTGGTCCACGGTCGATTGGACCTCGGCAGTCCGCCGCGCACGGCGTGGGAGCTCGCTCAAGCGTGGCCGGACGCCGTTCTCGAGCTGGTCGGCACGGGTCACACCGGCGGCGATGAGATGACTGCGCGCCTGGTCGCGGCGACCGACCGGTTCGCCAATTCCCAACGAGGCAAATCACGCTGATTGCGGCGGGGCGGAGACGATCCGTAGCTCAGGCAGGCCCGTCGGTTCAGGGGCTCCGGAAGCTCACCAGCACGACGTCTTCCTTCCCACCGGCGGCCGCGTGCTCTCGGACGATGCCGATGCCGGACGCGTAGAACTTCTCGTCGATCACCTTGGGCTCCAGCCGTGACCATTCGAGGGACCGGACCACCTGGTCGAACGACCCGAACGGAACCTTCGCCGAGTCGTCGGTGCTCACGATCCAGAACATGTCCTCGGCGTGGCCCTTGTAGAACTCCTGCCGGGCGGCGTAATTCACCTGGGGGTTGGCCGGCATGATGATCCCGGGCTGTGCACCCGCGACGCCAGATTCCCACGACCCTTCCTTGCTCGTCACGTTGCCCTGCTCGTCGTACTCGGCGGTGGTCTCGCCGAAGTACCAGACGTTCCCGTCCTTGTCCTGGGCATAGCAATCCTCCGTCTTCTCGAGCACGTTGCCCTCATGGATCAACGTGTCGCTCACCACGACGCACCTGACCCCGAGGATGATCTTGGTTCGATCCGTGACGACGACTTCATCCCGCTGCGTCTCGTCCCCGCTCACGACCCGGTAGACCCACCGCGCCCGGGGCTTCAGCGGAAAGTAACGGTTGTTGACGGTCGCGGCGAAGTTCGCGGGGTCGATCTTTGGATGGTATCGGGCTGGCGAAGCTGCAGGGGTCGCCCCTCTCGTACTCGGCGTCGGGGAAGCTTCCGTCCGGGAGCTCACGGCAGGCGAGGTCCCGGCGGACGGCGATGACGACGTGCACGAGATCCCCACCAGGCAGGCGAGACCGAGCACGGCGATCAGTTCCTTTCGCATGACGCCTCCTCGAGCCGACCTTGGCCTATCCCACCAGCAGGATGACCGTGCGATCCTGAGAGCACGCTGAGAGCTCTTTAGCTACCTCTCAGCGCTGTCTCATCCATCGCGTACGAGGATGCGTAGCCAGGAGGTTGCCGTTGCGAGTCTTGGTCGTCGAAGACACCGAGAGGATGGCGGAGCTCCTCCGCCGCGGCCTCCAGGAGGAGGGATACGCGATCGACGTGGTGGGCTCGGGCGAGGACGCCGTATGGATGGCAACGGAGAACCCGTATGACGCCATCGTGCTCGATGTCGTGCTCCCCGACTTCGACGGCTTCGAGGTGTGCCGTCGCCTTCGGGAGACGGGGAGGTGGGCGCCGGTGCTGATGCTCACCGCCCGCGACGCGGTGCCCGACCGGGTCGAGGGTCTGGACGCCGGCGCCGATGACTACCTCACGAAGCCCTTCGCGTTCACTGAACTCCTGGCACGGCTCCGCGCGGTGATCCGCCGAGGTCAGCACGAGCGTCCGCCGCTCCTCGCGGTACAGGACCTGACGCTGGATCCGGCCACCAAGGAGGTCCGCCGCGGGGATCAACCGATCAACCTCACGGCCAAGGAGTTCTCCCTGCTCGAGTACTTCATGCGCCACCCCGGCGAGGCCCTCAGTCGGACCCGACTCATCGAGCATGTCTGGGACTTCGCCTACGACGGCGACTCGAACGTCGTCGAGGTCTACGTGCGGTACCTGCGGGAGAAGATCGACCGGCCGTTCAGCCGCGAATCGCTGGAGACGGTTCGCGGTGTCGGGTACCGGCTTCGAGATGAAGGAGCTTCGTGACCAATGCCGCTCCGGATCAGACTGACGGTCATTTTCGCGGTCGGGTTGGCCGCTGTTCTGGCCGGTCTCGGGCTGTTCGTCTACACGAGCGTCGGACGGGACCTCATGGCAGCCGTGGACCTGGGTCTCCGGGGCCGGGTCCAGGCTCTGGCCGGTCAGATAGAAGCCCGGGGCTCGAGTCCGACCGTCTCCACCGGACCGTTGATCGATGCGGACGAGGCGTTCGCTCAGGTCGTGGATGCGAGGGGCAGGGTCATCCAAGCCAGCGCCGCTCTGTCCAGCTCCTCATTCCTCCCCCCGACCACCTTCGAGTCCATCGAGGGACCGACGTTCTTCGTGAGGACCATTCCCCGGGTCGATGTGGACCCGCTTCGCCTTCTGGTGGCACCGGTGACGACCTCCAGCGAGAAGGTGTTCCTCCTTGCCGGAGCGACGCTGGGGGATCGTCGCGAGGCCCTCCACAGGCTCGTGGTGGCCCTATCCCTCGGCGGGCCGGCCGTGTTGGTGTTGATGTCCGGAGCGTGCTGGCTGATCGTCGGTGGCGCACTCAGGCCAGTGGAACGGATGCGGCAAGAGGCCGACACGGTCTCCGCGACCGAGCCGGAGCGGAGACTCCCCGTGCCGGGAACGGGAGATGAGCTCGCCCGGCTGGGCACCACCCTGAACTCGATGCTCGATCGCCTCCAGCGGGCGCTGGAGCGGGAGCGCCGGTTCGTGGACGACGCGAGCCATGAGCTACGAACTCCGTTGAGCGTGCTCAAGACGGAGCTCGACCTCGCGCTCGCGAGAGGCCGGAGCCCCGAGGAGTTGGAGGCCGCGGTCCGGAATGCCTCAGAAGAAACCGACCGGCTGGTGCGGTTGGCCGAGGATCTCCTCGTCCTCGCGCGGATGGAAAAGGACCGGATGCCGGTGGAGCGGAGAGACATCTCGATGCCGGAACTCGTGGAGGAGATCGTGCGGGCCCATGCCCAGCGGGCGCAGCAGGCGGGTGTCCGCATCGATGTCGAGGTCGAGCGTGACACGGTCCCGCTCGATCCTGTTCGGGTACGACAGGCGGTGGAGAACCTCCTGGACAACGCGCTGCGCCACGCCGGGCGGGGCGGCGTGATCGCGCTGCGCACGAGGCGGATCGGAAACGCGGTCCGGATCTCGGTCGACGATTCGGGACCGGGCTTCCCGCCGGACCTGCTCGAGCGGGCCTTCGATCCGTTCACTAGCTCCGCGACAGGTGGCGACAACAACGGATCGCGGTCGGGAGCGGGGCTGGGGCTGGCCATCGTCCGAGCCGTGGCCGAGGCGCACGGGGGGACGGCCGCGGCCGAGAATCTGCCCGCGGGCGGAGCCCGGGTGACACTTCTGCTCCGAACGTGATGGTGATTTGGGAGTGCGGCTAGCTGAGCTCGCGGATCTCGATCTTCCCGTCTCGCTCACGAACATGGTACGTCGGCTGTGGAGCTGTGGCGGGACCGCGGATGACCGACCCGTCCTCGAGGCTGAAGATGCTCAGGTGCCACGGGCACGTGACCTGCCCCTCCCCCACGGTGCCCTTGTGCAGCGGCCCGCCCCGGTGGCTGCATCGATTCGCCAGGGCGTAGGTTCGTCCACCTTCCCGGTACAGCATGATCTGGGCAGTACCGGCGGGAACCCGCTTGGCCTTCCCCTCTGCCAGCGAGTCACTGTCGAGCACAGGGGTCCAGTCACGGATCGGTCCGTCGAGTGCCCGGTTTGGACCAACGACCTGCCGATAGACGAGATGGCCGCCCAGGTACGCGGCCCCGCTCGCGAGCACCGACCCCGTTAACGACAGCGCTACACCACTCGCCCGCCGTCCCTTCAGTCGCAACGCGTACGACAGGCCGAACAGGACAATCGTGGCCAGGTTGCCGACCGCGTGGGCGACGCCAACGGTGCGCTCTTCCCGCGTCGTCACGTCGGCGAGGTCGGAGAGGCCCGTGACGGCGGTCGGGACCGCCGCGAGAACCCCCAGGCCGATGAGCCGGTCCGCTGCCTTCTGGCTCGCCTCTCCCCCCAGGAGGTCGAGAGTCACCCCGCTGGTCCACGCCCCGAACGGCACGTCGGTGAGCAACGGATGGACCGGGTGACCCAGCCAGGTGCCGCTGAACAGGTCTTTGACCTTGCCGGGCCGAACGATCCTCGAGAATGCGAGGGCGAGGCGCCGACCGATGGCATCGAGCAAGGTCGAACGCTGGATCGCCCGGATCAGCGGCTCAGTCTGCGTGCTGAACGACCACATCGGCCTACTCCTTGGCTACGCCCACCGTCCTATACCCACCCACGCGGAGGAATAGCAGAGCCCGGGAAGGGTAGAGAGGTAGCACTGGACGTGAGAGGAGGCAGACATGGCGGAGGAGTTGGACGCGAGCCAGGGCTGGTGCTGCGACGGCCGAACGTGGAAAGAGCACGCGGACGTGGATGGCGAGTGTTGCCAGCAGCCGGGAACGCAGATCTCGGATCTGCCGCCCGAGGGTCAGCAGAAGGCTCGCGAGCGCGAGGCCCAGGCCAGCGCCTGACCAGCGAATTCCACTATTGCCGGCCCCCGTTGCAGGGGGCCGGCGTCTTTTCTCTTTGAGGTGTCCGATGGCCCTTGGTCCAGGGTCCGGGTCGGTGCCGGGACTTTCGGCCCGGGTGGGCCCTCCCCCGAGCCCACCCTGAATTCGGACTGATCGGGGGAGCCATTCGAGTCGTCCGGGCGATGTAGCGCTCCCCCGCTACGTGCGACAACCATTCCATGAACCGGGACAGGGTGATCGCCCTCAGCGGGCGAGGAGCCGGAGCGCTGGCCGTTCCCCGACCCATCGAGGTGACGTGGCGCCCTTCCACCATGCGCCGGTTCGCCTCTCTCATCCTCCTGACGCTGCTCGTCTCGACCGGGACCGTCGCCACGCGCGACGTCGTGGCCAGCCTGGGTTCGCATCGGAAGGTGATCGTCAGCACCCTCCCCGGGCACGAGAACGCTGTCGAACGCGAAGTCTCCAACCTGGGCGGCCGGATCGAGACCCAGCTACCCATCATCCACGGCTTCTCCGCCACCATTCCGGAGGCGGCCGTGGAGACCCTGGCCAGGGACGAGGCCGTTGTCGCGGTGAGCCTCAACGGGAGAGTGTCCCTGACCGGGACATATGACCCGACCAATGATTCGTACTCGATGCTGAACGTGAGCCGAGCGGTCCGGGCGAAATCGATGTGGGACGCCGGGTACACGGGTGCCGGCGTAGACATCGCCCTCATCGACTCCGGGGTGGCTCCGGTCGAAGGACTGAGCGTTCCCGGGAAGATCATCAAGGGGCCAGATCTGTCCTTCGAGTCGCAGGCGCCAAATCTGCGGTACCTCGACACGTACGGCCATGGCACGCATATGGCGGGAATCATGGCCGGAAGGGACGGCGCGACGACGCCCGGTTCTTACGGCGCGGACACAAAGAACTTCCTCGGCATGGCCCCCGATGCCCGCATCGTCTCCGTCAAGGTCGCGGACGCGTTTGGCAACGCCGACGTGTCCCAGGTGATCGCGGCCATCGACTGGGTAGTCCAGCATGCACATGATCCCGGACTGAACATCGAGATCCTGAATCTCTCCTTCGGGACGGCCAGTTCTCAGAGCTACCTCCTGGACCCATTGGCCTACGCCGCGGAGACCGCGTGGCACCGCGGCATCACGGTCGTCGCGGCCGTCGGCAATGCTGGGCAAAACGCTCTCGGACTGGCTGACCCCGCGCGTGACCCCTACCTCCTCGCGGTGGGAGCCGCGGACCATAAGGGCAGCATGCAGTATTCGCAGTGGGACGTGGCCGATTTCTCCCAGATGGGGGACGGGATCCGCAACCCTGATCTCCTGGCCCCAGGGGCACACATCCAGAGTCTCCGTGTCCCCGGGTCCTATCTGGACGAGAGATATCACGGTGGCCGGATTGACGAACGATTCTTCCGTGGGAGCGGCAGCTCCCAGGCAACGGCGGTCGTCTCCGGCGCTCTCGCACTCCTGTTCCAGGAGTATCCGTCCATGACCCCGGATCAGGCCAAGGCACTGCTGAAGACGCACGCGAACGGGCTGCGCCCGTCGTCAGGGTTCGGGATCAAGCAGGGGCAACGAGCTCTTCGGCTGGACACAGCCCTGCTGGGGCCCGTACCGATCGCGACTCAGGTCCACATTCAATCCACCGGACTCGGGACCTTGGAGGGTTCCCGTGGCCCTGTCCACCTGATGAAGGATGGGCTCCCGCTCCAGGGAGAAAAGGACATCTTCGGAGCATGGTTCGACGCTCCAGCGATCGCCGCGCTCGAGGCCGCCGGTAACAGCTGGACGGGGGGCACGTGGAACGGGAACCAGTGGACCGGGAACGAGTGGTCCGGCAACACCTGGACCGGGAACCAGTGGACCGGGAACGACTGGTCGGGGAACGCGTGGAGCGGCAACACGTGGTCAGGCAACACGTGGACGGGAAACGAATGGACCGGGAACGAGTGGACCGGGAACACCTGGAGCGGCAACACCTGGGGCGGCAACACTTGGGGTGGGAACGAATGGTCGAGCGGCGCCTGGTCAAGCGCCTTCTGGGGCTAGTAGGGAGGCGATCGAGATGAGAAGGCTACCCATCCAGGCTCAAGCCCTGATCGCCGTCGTGGCGGCTGGTGGGGCAGCCTGCCTCCTGCTGCGGGTCCCCGATCTGTCTCGCTGGGGCGGCCTGGACCTCGCGGCCTTCCTTCTCCTCACCGCGGGGATCGTTCTGACCGAGCAGTTCCAGATCCCGATCCGGTTCGGCAGCGAGCACCTGAACCTCTCGCTCACCGAGGCCCTGTGGATCGGTGGTCTGGTCCTCGCCCGCCCGAGCGTGGTGACGATGGCCGTCGCCGCTGGGGTGCTCCTGGGTCAGGTGTCGCGGCGACGGGCCCCCCACAAGCTGGTCTTCAACGCGGCACAGTTCCTCCTGGCGCTCGGCGCCGCCCAGGTCGCGGTGGACGCCCTGAAATCTCCCGGTGTCCTCCGCCCGATGACCTTCATCGCTGTGGGCGTGGGCATGGTTCTCTACGCCGTCATCAACGCCGGCCTGGTGGCGCTGGTGATCTCACTGGCCTCCGGGCAGCCCTTCCAGTCCGTCCTGTTGTCCCCGCTTCCGGAGAACGCGCTGCACTTCGCGGCGAACACGGCCCTCGGGCTCGCGGCCCTGGTCATGTGGCACGCGGCCCCCGGAGTCACTCCTGTCCTGGTGCTGCCCCTGGTCACGTCGTTCGTGGCCTACCGGGCGCTGCTCGGACGGTTCACTCGGAAGCCCGAGCCGGCCCGAGAGAACCTCGTACCGGTCTCGGCCTAGGCCGACCCGACCTCTCAGGACTTCGGGATCTTCTTCCCTGGATCCACGAACGGCATCGGAACGACCGAGGCGCTCCGCGTGCCGTCTGGAGTCCTCACCGTGAGCTCGGTTCCCTGGGATGCGAGGTCGAAGGGCACCCACGCGTAGCCGATGTTCTTCTCCAGGCGAGGGGAATGGATCGCGGACGTCACCGCGCCCACGGCCCGTCCTTCCGCCTCCACGGGCCACTTCGTCTGATTCATCTCCAGGCGCTCGCCGGCGATCTCCACGCCCACGATCTTCCGGCGGACTCCCTCCGCCTTGATCCGGCGAAGGGCCTCTTTGCCCATGAACGGAAGCTCGATGTCGAGATCCACCAGCCGGTCGAGGCCCATCTCGAATGGGTTGTTCGAGTAGTCCATGTCGGCGCCCCAGTTGAAGATGCCGCCCTCGATTCGGCGGATGTCCGAGGGGCCGGTCGGCCAGATGTCGTACGGACGCCCGGCCTCCATGAGACGCTCCCACAGGTCGCTGCCTCGCGAGCGGTCGAGCAGGTACACCTCATACCCGACCTCGGAGGTCCATCCCGTCCGTGTCACGATCACCGGGATGCCGTCGAGGTCCGTCCGGGCGAAGAAGTAGTACTTGAGAGAGGTCACCTCGTCCCCGAACAGGTCCGCCATCAGCTCCTTCGATTTCGGACCCTGGACCTGGATGGGGTACGCCTCAGGCTCGGTGATGCGCACTTCCAGACCGGCCTGGGCGGCCAGGCCCATCGCGTACAGGTACACGTCGGAGTCGGCCAGGGCGAACCAGAACGTGTTTTCATCGATGCGGAGCATCACGGGATCGTTCACGATGCCGCCGTCCGGCGACGTGACGAGCACGTACTTGCCTTGGCCGACCTGGCACTTCGACAGGTCGCGGCACGTGAGGAGCTGGGCGAACCGAAATCCGTCCGGCCCCGAGACCTCCACATTGCGCTCCACGGCCACGTCCCACAGCGTCACGTGCTCGAGGAGGTGCCAGTACTCCGCCTCGAAGTCGTCGAAGTTGATCGGGAACAGGGTGTGGTTGTAGACCGTGAAGCCCTTGGGGCCGTACCGCTGGGTCGCCTCGAAGAACGGCGATCGGCGCAGCCGGGCCCCCCGCTGCACCATGGTCATGTCGAACGGCGTAGTGGTTCTTGTCTGAGCCATCCCCTCTCCTCTCCAATGTCAGCGCGTGACGGCCAGGAGGTCCTTGCCGCGGGGTACGGCTGCGACGGCGGGACTGTCCGGGCCCGGCCGGCTATCCTGCCCGGCCCTCACCGGCCACGGCAAGTCCCGGAGGAATTCTTTAGGCGGTGGTCCGGGCTCGAACGGGAAGGAGGCCCAGGTCAGGATGGCGGAGCTGGATGCGGCGAACGTACAGGATGCTCCACACCACACCGAGGACGGTTAGGACGGCGTGGGCGGGCCCGTCGACCGCCATGACCATGCCCGGTGAAACCGTGACAGCCAAGGCAGCCTGTTGGCCTGCCATGGCCAGGAGCAGGGCGCCCCATGCCACCGAGAGCGTGCAAAAGACCGCGTGGGCCTTGGGATGCCGCCATCGCTCGGCCAGGTGACGCCGGCTCTCGGGATGATCCGAGGACAGCCGGAGAGCAAGGGTACGGGTGAGCGGGCGACGGATCAGAGCCGAGATGGCGAAGGCGAGCCCCAGGATAGCGCTCATCGCCGCACCCTTGACGAGGATGAAGAAGGGCGAGTCCAGGACGATCGCCAGTGTGACGGAGATCCCAGCCGCGACGATGAACACCGTGCCCGCCCATGTGGGCCTCTTGCCTTGCAACAGGCGCCAGACCATGTCCAGTACAGGGACAGAGGAGGCCGCAGCCAACGCAACCAATACAGGCACGTGCCTGGAGACGCTCAGATAGATCAATCCGGGAAGCGCAACCCCTGGCAGCAACTGGCGTGCCATGGACCGGATGTGTCCCCATTGGCCGCGGGCAAGATCGGTAAACTCGGAAGGCACTTCACACAGGGTATCGGCACGAGCGGAAACGTGCTTGATCCGGTCGGTCCTCCGGGCGCTTGCGATAATCTGCCTCGCCCGAAACGGTCCCATCGTCTAGAGGCCTAGGACACCACCCTCTCAAGGTGGAGACACGGGTTCGAATCCCGTTGGGACTACACAGGTCAGAGGCAGTGCGGGTTATCCGGCCGTCCGCTTGGTCCCCACCTGGTCCCATCGCGGGGAGCTTCCCAACCGTGCCGCGATCTCGGCGTCCATGGACCTCGATCAGGCGGCCGTAGTAGTGCTCGATCATCCGGTGGAGCGGTGCTCTGGCCGGAACGCTACAAGGACCGGGCCTAATCGAGCAACGAGTCGAACGTGTGCATCGTTTCGCTCAGCCGCCCCGCAAGCGTCTCTGCGAACCAGCGATGCAAGACGATGGCTACCACGGGGTCGTCGGCCTCTATCCGCGCGATCTGCTCCCGTGAACACCGGAGGACCACACAGGGCGTCTGGGCCACGACGTCTGCGGTGCGCGGCGCACCCGTGTAGAACGCGAGCTCGCCAACCACAACCCCCGGGCGGAGGATCCTGAGTCGCACGCGCCTGCCTTCGGGGGTGACTGTCTCGACCGCCAGCCGGCCTTCCGCGAGGACGTAGAGGTCGCCGGACGGCTCGTCCTGCCGCAGCACCACCGAGCCCTCGCTCACCACTACCCGCTCCATGTAGGGGGCCAAGCCGGCGGGCAGCCCGTCGCGGCCTCGGGCTACCTGCTCGCCCACAGCCGCCACCTCCTCCGCGAGCAACACATCCTCGCAGCGTTCCAGACCCCGGTCGAGGTCGGGCTCGAACCGGAGGCTCCCCCCCTGCTCGGTCACCCCGCCCCGCTCGAGCTCGGCGCGCACCGGTTCGGAAGCCCCCGTGACGACCAGCTCGGATCCGTGTGAGCCGGCCACGCGCATCGCCTTGGAGAACGCGACGACGGCCGAGGCGTCCATGCCGGTAACGCGGCGCAGGTCGATCACCAGGAACCGCGGTGATGAGGACTCGACCCTGGCCCGGGTCAGCTCGAGCAAGCGGGCGGTCGAGCCGAAGAAGACGAACCCGCTCACGCGCAGGATCAGGACGCGGTCTCGCAGTGCACGCAGCGCCGCGCGCTCGGCGGGAGGGCGGTCGACGTTGCTGTGGTACGTATCTCCGAACGAGACCTGTCGCACGAGGTCAACCCGCCCGTAGCTGAACGCGAACAGCAGGGCTGCGAGCACCAGGCCGACCACAATGCCGGCGAGGTACCCCTGGGCGATGATCATGCCGAGGATCACAAGGACCCCGAGGTACTCGATCCGAGAGAGGATCTTCCGCTTGTCCCAGACCCACTCGACGATGAAGGCGAGCCCCAGGAACACGAGCACGCCGCTTACGATCATCCGTGGGATCAGCTCGACGACCGAGGCGCCGGCCACAACGGCGGCCAACGGGACGAATGCGCCGATGAGGCCCGCGCGGCGTGCGTTGACGTTCATCCGCGCCGCCAGCGCGGTGAGGCTGAGCGCGTGGTACCCCGGGATCCCGCCGAGCGCCCCGGACACGACGTTCAGCACGCCGGCATCGCGCAACTCTACGTTGGTGTCCAGGTCCCGATCCAGCAAGAGCTCGGTCCCTCCGATATTGAACAGCAGGGCCAAAGCGGCGACGAACACGGCGGTGGCGATCGTCGGCCACGATTCGACCACGGTCCCCCAGTCCGCGCCGGTGACCGCGCGCAGCGTCCAGGGCTGCCAGAGCCTGGTCGTCTCGAACGGCCCGAGCAACCACCTGCCCTCACGGAGCTCGTCGAGACCCGAGCCGTTCGCCAGGGCGACCAAGACGAACACCGCAAGCCCGATGCCGATCATTACCGGGATCACCAGGGGCTTCCGCACTATCCGCACGGCGAGCAGGAGGATCACCCCGAAGGCTAAGGCGGGTAACCAGCGCACCAAGGTGTACGGGCGCGCCAGGTCGTCGACTCTGTTGAGGTGGATCTGCACGCGCGAGGCCACGTAGATCCCGCCCGTGAGGAGGAGCCAGCCCGTGCCGGCCAGGAACCCGCCGACGACCGGGTACGGTACGAACCGGATAAGGTTCCCCCACCGGCGCCATCCGAGCACCAGGAAGAACACCCCGCACAGCACCGTGACCACCAGCGTCGCCGCGATCACGGTGAGGAAAACGTCGGGGGCCTCGTAGTCCTTCAGTTTCACGATAGCCGCGACCTGTTGAAGTTGCGCGGCCTTCGCCGCGGCGGCAGAGGCCGCACCCGCCAGCACGGCTGCCGCGGCGTCCTGCACGCTCCCGACGATGCCGCGGCGGCCCCCTCGCCACGCGAACGTCGCGACCGTCAGGGCGGCGGCAGCAAGGTACAGCCCGATGCCGTCGGGCAGGTTCTCCTGGAGCAGCCCGCCGAATATGAAGGCGGCGAACGCCACGGCGAGCACGGTCTCGACGGCGCCGATGATGACGCCGGCGGCGATCGTGGTGGGCCACCCCTCGGATCGCGGCGTCGACACGATGCCCTGCAACCTCAGTCCAGCAGCGCGTCGAGGGTGCGCGTCGCGTGGTCCAGCCGGTCTGCGAGCGTGCCGGCGAGCCAACGGTGCAGCCCGGCGGCCACATCAGGGTCCTCGGCCTCGATCCGTGCGATCTGCTCGCTCGAACATCGGAGGACCACGCACCGCGTCTCTGCGACGACGTCCGCGATGCGCGGCACCCCCGTATACAGCGCGATCTCGCCAACGACGACCCCGGGGCGGAGCGTTCGCACCCGTACGCGCTTACCCTCGGGCGTGCTGGTCTCCACGGCGAGGCGGCCCTCTGCAAGCACATAGACGTCGCCCGGTGGCTCGTCCTGATGGAGCAGGACGGTCCCCTCCGCCAAGGGCACGCGGTCGAGGTAGGGGGCGAGCCCCGGAGGCAATCCGTCCGGGCTCGTGACCCCGTCGTCCTCGGGCGTGGCACCCTCGAGCAGCGCCTCCTCGCAGCGCTGCAAGCCGCTATCCAGGTCGGCCTCGAATGAGACGACGCCCTGGGTGCCGAGGATGCCGCCGCGCTCGAGCCTTGTGCGCACTGCCTCAGACGCCCCCGTGAGCACGATCTCGATGCCCTGGGCGGAGGTCAGTCGTTCCGCCCTCGCGAGGGCGGCCGCCGCGGAGGCGTCGACGCCGGTCACGCGCCGTAGGTCGATCACGAGGAAACGGGGGGGAGAGTCACCCTCGACTCTCGCCCGGATCCGCTCGAGCAGGCGGTTCGTGGAACCGAAGAACACGTGTCCGCTTACCCGCAGGATCTGGACGCTGTCTGCGAGGGCACGGAGGCGTTCGCGTTCGGCGGGCGGGCGGTCGACATTGCTGCGGTAGACGTCTCCGAAGGTGACCTCGCGCACCAGGTCGACCCGGCCGTAGCTGACTGCGAACAGTCCCACCGCGAGCACGAGCCCGACGACGATCCCCGGCAAGTACCCCCTCACCACGACCACCGTGAGGATCACCAGGACGACGGCGTATTCGATCCGGGGCAATAACCTGCGCCGCTCCCAGACCCATTCGGCGATGAACGACAGGCCCAGGAACACGAGCATCCCGCCGACGATCATCCTGGGGATCCGCTCGAAGACGGTTGCACCGAGCAGCAGCACAGCCAGGGGGACGGTGGCGGCGACCAGGCCCGCCCGCCGCGCGTCGACGTTCATACGGGCCGCCAGGGACGTGAGGCTTAGGGCATGGAAGCCGGGGATTCCGCCCACGAGAGCGCCCGAGACGACGTTCAGCAGCCCTGCGTCACGGAGCTCCTCGTCAGTATCCAGATCCCGGTCGAGGACGACCTCGGTCCCACCGAGGTTGAACAGCATCACAAGGGCGGCGACGATCACCGCGACGACGATCGCCGCCCAGGATCGCGCGACGGCGATCCAGTCAGCCCCGGCGAGCGCCGGGACGCTCCAGGACTTCCAGGGCATGGCCGGCTGGAACGGTCCCAACAGCCATCCACCCCCACGAGCCTCTTCGATCGACACCCCCATCACGCGCGTCACGAGCGCGAATCCCACCAGCCCGATGCCGATCGTCACCGGGATCACGAAGGGGTTCCTCACGATCCGCACGGCGAGGAACAGGACCACGCCGAAGGCCACGGCGGGAAGCCACAAGCGCACAGCTCGGCCATCGAAGATTTCGTCGAGGTATGTGTAGAAGAGCGGCTTGTCGATCGCGATGTGGACCCCGGCCTGCAGGAGCAGCCACCCTGCCCCAGCGATGAATCCGCCGACGACCGGAACAGGGATGTACCGGATCAGGTCACCGCGTCGGCGCGCCCCCAGGACGAGGAACACCACCCCGCAGAGGACCGTCACGACCACAGTAGCGGCGACGACGGAGAGGAAGCCCGTCTCGGGGCTCCCCCTGAGGCCGGTCGTGGCGGCAACGATCGAGAGCAGCGCCGCACCCGTCGCCTGCAGGCTGCCGACCATACCCCTCTTCCCGGCGCGCCATGCGAGGATCACAAGGGTCAGGACCGCGGCACCCAGGTACAGGCTGATGCCCTCAGCCAGGTAGTCGCTGATCCGTCCGCCGAAGACGAGCGAGGCGAACGCGACCGCGAACACCGCCTCGACAACACCGATCAACGCGCCGGCAACCAGCACCATCGGCCACCGACCGGTTCCACCCTGCTCGGTCACGCCCCCTCGATCCTCGCGATCAGCAGATCTCGGACGACCCTACAGGCGACGCATTCCGGCCGCCAGGGGGAAGCACCGCATCGGGGCCCGAGGTGGTGCGGGCGTACATTCCGTGGGCTTCGTCGCGAGGCGCTCAGCGTGAAGGACGCCTCGCGCCCCGTCGATGCAGGCAAGAGACTGTCCGAGCGATTGGCCGAATGCCCCCGCGACAAGCCCCGTAAGCACGGCGGCGACCCGGTCAGGGAGGCTATCGAGCCTCTGGCCTGCACCCCTGAATCACCCTCTCAAGGTGAATACACGGGTTCGAATCCCGTTGGGACTACCAGCGCAGACGCACTCTCAGGCCGGCCCCGATCCCGCAAGATCCCGCAGATTACAGCCAGTCCGGCAGGGACGTTTCCCCAACTCCATCGACCGGTAGCGAAGTGATGCCGGAGCCATCCGCTCGCATCACGAAGAGCGCCGGGGCGGAGAACACGATGTGGCTGCCATCTGGAGACCAGGCGGGCGTGTACCCGCGATTGTGTGTCAGCCGTTTCACTCCCGACCCGTCCGGGCGCATCACGTAGATGTCTGTGTAGTTGTCCGGATGGTCTCGATGTGAGGTGAACAGGATGGAGCGACCGTCAGGGGACCAGTCGACCTGCCATCCCTCTCCCACGCTGGAGAGGTCCACCAGCCCGGAACCGTCGACGTTGACGATGTACATCACATGATCGCCGGAGAGGTTGGAGTTGAAGGCGATCCGTTCCCCGTCGGGGGACCACGAGGGGTATTCGCCTCCGTCGGTGTTCGGTATGCGGTGCCGGCCGGAGCCATCGGCGTTCATGATCGAGACCCCTGTGCACCGGAGTCCTCGGCCGGGAGGACACGGGATGTCCCCGGGGCTCGCGTACGCGATCTTCGAGCCGTCGGGAGACCAGGCCGGAGAGAGGCCACGAGCCAGCCGGTGAGGTCCGGATCCGTCTGCGTTCATGAGCCAGATCTCTTGATCCCCTTTGGGCTCGGAGCGAAAGGCGATCCGAGTTCCGTCCGGGGACCACGTGGCGTCGAACTCGGGCCAGGGTGACTTGGTGAGCCGGGTAAGGTCCGTCCCGTCAGCGTTGATAGACCAGACGTCGTGGAAGTTGTCGAAGACGATGCGGCCCGACAGTAGGGTAACGGCCGATCGCGTGCCTGTCGCGGTGAAGGAAGATGCCCTCGGTTTCACCGTTGGGTCAGGACGGTGCGGTGCCGAGCCACCGGAGCAAGCCGCGAGCAGAAGCACTGTGGCCATGGGAATGACTGGGCGTGTGTCCATACCCTCCCTTACTCCTAAACCAAGGAGTCGGTTCCGCAAGCAGCAACCGAAGAACAGCATCGCTCAGGTCCCAGAAGCACCTATCACGGGGCCAAAAGCATCCCCTTCTAGAATCCCTGTGTGATCAGGACCTTCTCCGCGGAGGAGGTCGCTGAGGATGCCGGCGTCTCCTTGGACCGCATCGAGTGGTTGCTTAGTATCGGGATCCTCAAGCCTCGTGAGCCGGGAGCCTTCCGGTTCGGCGATGTCTTCCGAGCCAAGCTCGTTGCTGCCCTTCTGGGGGCCGGGTTCACTTCGCAACAAGTCGAGTGGGCAGTCTCCGAGGGGCACGTCAACCTCGATCGCGTGGACGAGTACTTGGTGGTGGAGCCGGGCCCTCGGTCCCAGCGAACCTTCGCCGATTTCATGGCCACCGCTGGTCCGAGGGCGTCGCTCCTCCCGGCCGTGTATGCGTCACTGGGGCTGCCCCAGCCCGACCCCTCATCGCCCATCCACACCGACGAAGAGGAGCGGCTCCAACAGTTCCTCAAGGGATGGAGCCCCGCTCGGAGTGACGACACACTGGTCAGGGCAGCCCGACTTCTCGCCGAGGGTACTCGTATGGCGACGCTCGGGGTGGGTTGAGCTCTTCGTTGAGCAGGTTGCCGGGCCAGTCCGAGAGCGTCTCTATAGCGGAGAGATCGAACGGTCCCCCGAGGAGGCTCGGGAGACCATCGTTACGGTGCTGAGCCTTCTCCCCTGGATGATGGAATGGCTCTTTCAGCAATACCTCGAGCAGCGCAGCATGGCGGGCATCGTGGAAGGGTTCGAGGAGTTCTTCGCCGCCCGAGGGCTGGCTCCTCCCCCGCAGCCGTCGGCACCGCCCGCGGTGGTCTTCGTCGACCTCACGGGATACACGCGGCTGACGGAGGAGCACGGAGACGAGGTAGCCGTGAGGTTCGCCTCGACCCTTCCGCGAGAGGCGGAGGCCGTGGCGACCGCGAACGACGGGCGGCTGGTGAAGCTCCTGGGCGATGGCGCCATGCTCCGGTTCCCCGACGCAGAGCGGGGGCTGATGGCCGCCCTGGCCCTGGTCGAGGCCCTGAACGTCCATGGCAAACTCCCGAGCCGTGCGGGAGTCCACGCCGGCCCCCTGATCGAGCGCGACCTCGACCTGTTCGGACGAACAGTTAACCTGGCCTCCCGTCTGGCCCAGGCTGCCGGGCCGGGCGAGGTGCTGGTGAGCGAGGCAGTACGGGATTCCGTGAACAGCCCCAAGGTGAAGTTCGAACAGGCTGACGTTATCGTGCTGAAGGGGATCACCGAGCGGGCTCCGCTGTTTCGCGCAGTGGTCGACTGGGATCGGTAGAGCTTGGAAGCAGGGTCCTGCGACAGCCCGGAGTACGCTTCGGGAGTGGGCCACTACCTGTTCAACTTCTCAAAGAGGCACGCAGCGAAGGGGGGATCGCTAAGCGAACAAGCCGCTGCGTCCTTGCGAGTCAAGCTGTGGGGCGTCGATGCCGACGAGACGCACTGCGACGCGCTCGCCCCAGGTGACCTCATTCTCATCTATCTGGCGGAACCGGAGCGAGCGTTCATCGGTCGCGCCGAGCTTGGCTCAGCCGTCCGTCAATGGACACCGTCCGAGGCGCAGATATACCTCGGCGACTCTCCAAGCGGAGTGATGCTCGCGCAAGTCGAGGAATGGGATCCGCCGGTGCCGATGCATGCCGTCCTGCCGCGAATCGACCCGACAGAGTCGAACCCTCGGGTCCAGGCGAATGCCAAGGCCGGCTTCCCAACGGGCGTCGTTCGGATCACTGCTCACGAATACGAGACGGTCCTGGCCGTTCGGGCGGAACGTTTGCCCTCGGCTGGCTGATCTCCGAGGCTGGAGCGACATTTCCGGAACACTCGCCCACGGACGAATGGCTCACTCGTAATGGCTCAGAGCCCGGGAGAGGCTCGGAAACGAGCGCAACCGATAGCGCGTCCGTGCGGATTCCTGACCGTCAACAGATAACAAGCCCTCGTAGGAGGGACATTTCCGCACCGCGCCACCCCCCGTAGCTTGCTTGGCTAGGTAGCCTCAACCCTCTCGCGGAAGCCAGGGACGCCTTGACTGATGCGTTGTGGTTCGTCCGCGCCGGGCCGCCACGCCAGGTACTCGCGAAAGGCCATGGGCAGGCCTCGGCACGCAAGCAGATCGGGGGAATCCATAACTTGAACGTGCACATGTGGCTGGGTGCTGTTGCCAGAGCTGCCACAGGCTGCGATCGGCTGTTCCAGTTCGACCCGGTCACCTGGTCGCACCTCCTGCGAACCCCGGCGGAGGTGCCCCAGACTGACAAACGGCCCATCCTCACCCAGTGCCAAGGTCAAATGATTGCCGGTAACCGCGCCCAGCCCACGGCGGAGCCTCACCCCTTGGGTCAGGAGGTACGGGATCACAGTTAGCGGCGAGCGCCGCGCCGCATGATCTTCCTCTCCATCGTGGACGGTGACCACTCGCCCATTCGCCGGCGCGAGGATCGGGTCCCCGAATCCAAGGAACCGGTCGAGCGGCTCGATCGCGATCACGGTTCGCCAGTCTCGAACGGTGGCCGTTCGTGACCGCCTGTCCACCTTCACAAAGTCGATCGCGAAAGTCTGTCCCAGGAAGTGCGTGCCATGGCTCGGCACCTTCCGCGCCGGCGTGTTCACCGCCACCCAGGAACCGGCGAACGGCAGCGATAGCACCACGGCGGCCTGTCATGATCGGGCCGATGGGCAGCCGCCTTGCGCATCGCCTCGGCAAGCCTGGCGCGCTCTAGACGGTGCTCCTCGTTCATGTTCACTGCACCCCTCCTACCTCGAAGCGGTTCTATGGCCAGTGTTCGCAGAGAACCATTCGCTGCGTGTTGTGGTGGCATGGAGAGCTGTCTTCCCGAACCCGGTTGCAGGCTAGACTCAATCGATGCGTGCCGATGATGTCCGGGTCCTCTTTGATTACCTCTACTGGCTTCGCGATCGCGTCCTCGCGGCGGCTGCGGGCCTTTCGTTCGATGAGCTCGCGGCCTCGGATGTCGTGACCACGCGTAATCTCCGTGCGACATTGGTCCATGAATTGGATGTCCAGTGGAGCTGGCGCGAGCGCCTCCGCACGGGTTCCTTTGGACCAGAGCCGGATCTCAATCCGGACGATTACCCGACCGCTGATTCCATCACCGATCACTGGCGTCGGGACGAACTCGAGATGCGACAGTGGGTCACCGGGCTTACGAACGAGCAGCTCGCGATCCCGCCTCCGGGGGACAACCCCCTTCCGCTCTGGTACTACGTCATCCACCTGGTGAGTCACGCGATCCAGCAGTTCAGCGACGCAGCCGTCTTGCTGACCCAAGCTGGCCATTCACCGGGGGACATCGGGTTCCTTGAGTTCGCTCGTTCGTCCTACAGCCAGGGATAGCTCCACCAGGTAGGCGGGTTGCCGAATATGTCTGCTCTCGGCGCGTCCTTTGGGCGAGGCATTCGGACAGGAAGTATTGCGCGAACGGCCTACTAGCTTGCCCCAATCGGCACGTCCCTTCGCCCGCGGCGACGGGGACCATGCCTGACCTAAACGAACCGGCTCCCACGAGCATCCATGGACCCGTGCAGGTCGAGGACGACGTCGTCAAGTCTCCGCCGAGACGCGAAAGGAGCGGGGAGATGCACAGAACCGAGAAGGCGGACCGCCGATCTCGAACTTGGTCCACGACTCGCGGAGTGATCAGCGTCGTATCGATCCTCGCGTTCGTAGGTGCGGCCTGCAGCTCTTCGTCGACCCCGGCGACCGCGGCTCGCGAGGGCAGTCCGGACACAGGACCTGACGCTCCTCCCACCTATGCACTCGGGGAGTTCCCCCCGTTCCCCGATGGGCGCCTCCCGGGGCCGATAGCCGAAGCGCTCCAGGCAGCGCTCGATGAGGCCGTCGATGAGGGCACGTTCACAGGGGTCACCGCCGCAGTGATCCTCGCCGACCGCGGAAGCTGGGCCGGGGCTGCCGGGTCGCTCGACGGCATTCCTCTGACCCCCCACTCACGCAGCCCCACACACAGCGCAGGCAAGACTGTCGTCGCCGCCCAGGTCCTCCGCCTGGTCGAGGAAGGCAAGCTAGGCCTGGATGATCAGGCTTCGGACCATCTTCCCGCCGAACTGCGGTTCTTCGACGCGAACGGAGCCACTATCCGACAGGTGTTGGCGATGCGCAGCGGCATCCCTGATCTGGACGAGTTTACGCCGGAAGGGGGTTTCTACCCGGCCGAGCGGGCATCCACCGCCGTCGGGGTGTTCAGGAGGCTGCCCGAACCCGAGATTCGGCCGGGGTCCGAGACTCGCTACGCGAGCACGAACTACGTCCTGCTCGGAACGATCATCGAGCGCGCCACCGGGCGCCCCCTGGCTGAAGTCCTGCGCTCGGACGTCCTCGACAACCCTGCCCTCGATGGGCTTGTCTACACGGTCGAGGATGCCCTGGCCGCCGACGGATGGGGGGTGGAGTCGACGCCTGCGTCGCTGGCCAGGTGGGGTTACGAGCTGTACGGGGGCTTCGTGCTTGCCGACCCCTCCCTTGAGGAGATGACCGACTTCTATCAAGACCCGTGCTGCGACATGAGGTACGGGCTCGGAGTCTTCGACTTCTCCGTTTCCTACGGAACCCTCGCCGTCGGCCACGAGGGAGCGAGTTCCGCCTCGACCTGCTGCTCCTCGATCCTCCTCGTGGCGCTGCCGGAGGAAGGCGTGGTCATCTCGGTCCAGGCAAACACGGCCGGTGCATCGACGCAGGATCCTTTCGGCCAAGTGGAGATACTGACAAAGGTCCTGAGGGACGCGGCTCGGGGATGAGCCGGTTCGAATCCCGTTGGGACTGCGCATCCGGACGTGCCCGATGCACGGAGCCGGGTCCAGCCCCGGGCTTGGGCGTATCGTGGATGTATTGGGCACCGAGAAGCGGAGCGTCGGCGACGGCCGCATCGAGCGCGCGCACGTTTCCGCGCGGGCCCGGGTGGCGGTGTCCTTCGCCGCAGGCTTCATCGCCTTGGGCATCTCGATCTTCCTGACGTCGTGGCAGGTAGCCGTGCTCTCGGGGTGGAACGCTGCCGCCGTCGTCTTCATCGGGTGGGTCTGGCTCAGCATCGGACGCCTGGACGGTGCGGAGACCGCAAGGGTTGCCACGATCGAGGACGACTCCAGAGCTGCGTCCGACCTCGTCCTGATCGCGGCAAGCTTGACCAGCCTGGTCGGGGTCGCCCTGGCGCTGCTAAAAGCGAATGGAGAGACGGGCGCCGTCAGGGGGCTGACCACAGCGGTCGCGTCCCTGAGCCTCGTTCTCGCGTGGGGAGCCGTCCACACGGTGTTCACCCTTCGGTACGCGAGCCTCTACTACCTCCATGGGGGCGGGATCGACTTCAAGGACGACCGCCCGCCCGACTACGGCGACTTCGCGTACCTGGCCTTCACCGTCGGGATGACCTATCAGGTGTCCGACACCGACGTGAGCTCCAAGTCCATCCGCATGACGATCCTGCGCCACGCCTTTCTATCGTTCGTCTTCGGGACGGGAGTGGTCGCGATGACCATCAACATCGTCGCGGGACTGTTCCTGAGGTGACCGCTCGCCGGCCCTGGCGTTTGTTCGCTACGGTGGAGTCCCGGCGCCTGCTGCCTTCCTCAGCCGGTCCAGCGTGCGGTTCCGCCCCAGGAGCTCGATCGACTCGAAGAGCGGTGGGGACACCAACGTGCCGGTGACGGCCGCGCGGATCGGCTGAAAGGCCTGTGTGGAGGAAAGCTGGCGCTCTGCCTGCAGGTCGCGGAGAGCCTTCTCGATCTCCTGGTGGCTCCACTCTCCCACGGCCTCCAACCGGGACGCCACCTCCAGTAGGTAATCGGCACGCTCCGGCCCGAGCATCTTCCGGGCCTTGTCGTCGGGCTCGACCTCCTCGACGAAGAGGAACCTGATCAGGGCGGCCCCTTCCTTCAGCGTGTGCATCCGGGTCTTCACCAGAGGGATCGCCGCGGCGACGGTCTGAAGGTCGGTCTCCAGGCCTTCCTGGAACAGCGCGTGGACCAGCAGCTCGGTGAGCCTCGCGTCGTCCGCCTCGCGGATGTAGTGGCCATTCATCCACCGAAGCTTCTCGTCGTCGAAGGCGGCGGGGTTGCGGGAGACCCGCGCGAGATCAAACTTCTCCAGGAGCTCCTCCCGGCTGAAGAACGTGCTGGTCTCGTCGAAGGACCATCCCAACAGGGCCAGATAGTTCACCAGAGCCTCGGGGAGGAATCCCTGCTCGCGGAACCACTCCACCGCCACCGAACCGTGGCGCTTGGACAGGGGCTGGCGGTCCGGTCCCACGATGAGGGGGAGGTGCGCGTAGGCGGGCGGCGTGGCGCCCAGGGCATGGATGATCTCCTGCTGACGGGGAGTGGAGGGCAGGAGGTCCTCTCCCCGTATCACGTGCGTCATCTGCATCTTCACGTCGTCCACGGCCGCCGCCAGGAGGTAGGTGGGCGTGCCATCGCTCCGCATGATCACGAAGTCCCGGAGGTCGTTCGCGGGGAAGTCGGAGTCGCCCCTGATCAGGTCGTGAACCTTGATGTCTTCTCCCGCCATGGCGAAACGGACGGCTCTGGGGCGGCCCTCGGCCTCGAACGCCCGGCGCTCGGCGGCGGTGAGATTGCGGCACCGTCCGTCGTACCCGGGGGTCTCCCCGCGCTTGAGCGCCGCGCGCCGGCGGTCCTCAAGCTCCTCGGGAGTGCAGTAGCAGAAGTAGGCCCGGTCCTCCTGGAGGAAGCGTTCAGTTGCTTCCTCGTAGATGGCCAGCCGCTCGGTCTGCCGGTACGGGCCGAACTCGCCCCCTACCTCGGGGCCCTCGTCCCACCGGATGTCCAACCACCGGAGCGAGTCCGTGACGATGGCGATGGCCTCTTCGGTGGAACGCTTCCGGTCGGTGTCCTCGACCCGGAGGATGAACACCCCGCCGTGATGCCGCGCGAACAGCCAGTTGTACAGGGCCGTCCGGGCGTTCCCGACGTGCATGTAGCCCGTGGGGGCGGGGGCGATACGGCACCGGACCGATCCCGGGGTCACGGGATCAGTCACCCTCGACCACCTCGTTCTCCAGGATGCCGATGCCCTCCACCTCGACCTCGACGCGATCGCCCGGCTTCATCGGACCGACACCGGCGGGTGTGCCGGTCAGGATCACGTCGCCAGGGAGCAGCGTCATGACCGAGGTGATGAACTCGATCAGCACGTTCGGCCCGAACGCGAGCTGCGAGGTCCGGGCGGACTGGCGGATCTCCCCGTTGACCCGGCATTCCAGCTCGAGGTCCGTGGGGTCCAGCTCCGTCTCGATCCACGGCCCGAGGGGGCAGAAGCCGTCGAATCCCTTGCCCCGCGTCCACTGGCCGTCCCTGCGCTGGAGGTCTCGGGCGGTCACGTCGTTGCCGCAGGCGAACCCGAGAACATAGTTCCCAGCCTCCTCGGCTCGCACCCTCCGGGCCAGCCGGCCGATGACCACAGCCAGTTCGCCCTCGGGTTCCACCTGCTCAGAGATCCTGGGGTACGGAATCGGATCGCCCGGCCCGATCACCGACGTCGAAGGTTTGATGAACAGGACGGGCTCCTCGGGGACGTCGGTTCCCATCTCCTGGGCGTGCTCCAAGTAATTCCGCCCGACGCACACCACCTTGGACGGGAGGACGGGCGAGAGCAGGCGGACGACCGACAGCGGGATCTCCTCCCCGGTCGGAAGGGGGTTCTCAACGAAGGTGCCCTGGAGGGGCCGGACGAAGTCCCCCTCCAGTGTGCCCGCAGCGATGCGATCGCCGTGCCTGAACCTCACGAGCCTCACGAGGGAGGAGGCTAGCCGGTAGCGATCAGCCCGTCACTCGTCAGCAGGGATCGCGCGGTTGGGATGGGGTCAATCAGTGACGTACGTCAGCCAGCCCTGGTACTTCTCGATCTCGCCCCGGGCGGCGGCGAAGAAGATCCCCTGGAGCTCCTTGGTCACCGGGCCACGGCCGTTCGTCCCGAGCGCGCGGTCGTCGATCTCCCGGATCGGGGCGACCTCGGCGGCCGTGCCCGTGTAGAAGGCCTCATCGGCCGTGTACAGGTCGAACCGCGAGAGGTTCCGCTCGACGACCTCGTACCCCTGGTCGCGGGCGATGGCAATGATCGAGTCGCGGGTGATGCCATCCAGGCACCCGGCCGAGAAAGGGGGCGTGTACAGGACGCCGTCCTTCACGATGAAGATGTTCTCGCCCGGCCCGTCGGTGACGTGCCCGGCCATGTTCAGCATGATCCCCTCGTCATATCCCGCGTTGAGAGCCTCCACCTTGGCCAGGCCGGAGTTGATGTACTGGCCGGTGGCCTTGGCCCCAGGAGGCAGGATGTTGTGGTCGCTGCGCTTCCAGGAAGAGATCTTGGCGCGCACGCCGGTCTCCAGGGACTCCTCGCCGAGGTAGGTTCCCCACGGCCACACCGCGATCGAGACATTCACCGGCGCATGGAGAGGGTTGAGACCCATCTCGCCGTATCCGCGATAGACGAGGGGACGGATATAGCATGACTTGAGGCCGTTGGCCCCGACCGTCTCCCGAACGCCCTCGACCAGTTCCTCCTGCTCGAACGGGATGGGCATCTGGTATACGTGAGCGGACCGGTAGAGCCGTCTGATGTGATCCGGCAGCCGGAAGACCGCGGCTCCTCGCTTCGTCTCGTATGCCCGGACCCCTTCGAACACTCCGCTTCCGTAGTGGAGCGCGTGGGTGAGGACGTGGACGGTCGCCTTCTCCCAGTCCACGAGCTTCCCGTCCATCCAGATCTTCTCTACCGGCGTGATCGGCACCTCGATCCTCCTTCGATCGATCAGGGAGAACCCGCGCCGTTGGGGAGCGGCGACGAGACTTGCTTGCCTTAAAGGATACCCGGGCGCCGCGCCGCTCAGCACACCGCCCGTTGACGGCCCGCGTCCGAACACCTAGCGTGGCTGGTCCTCGTGCCTGAGCGGATGAGAGTCTTCGTCTCCCTGACGATCGTCGCCCTCATCGCCGCGGCGTGCGCAGGCGAGTCGCGACTCACGAAGGCTCAGTACGAGCGCACTGTCAACCAGATCGGCAACGAGCTCTCCACCACGCTCTCGGAGACGTTTTCCTCCCCGAAGCTGGCGAACCCGAGCTCGCTGGCGGAGGCGGCGGGGGCCATCCGGGACGGCCAGGACAACATCCGGGACGCAGCCGACCGCCTGGACAAGGTGACTCCACCGTCGGAGATCGAGGACATCCACCGAAGGCTGGCAGACGGTTTCCGGGACTTCGCCGCGGCCTTCGGGGCGTTCGCCGAGGCCACGGAGAAGGGCGACCTGGACGCGATCCAGAGGTTCAACCAGCAGGTCACCGATCAGACACTCCCCGCGATGATCGCCATCCAGAAGGCCATCAACGACCTGAACACGAAGGGGTTTGACATCTCCAACGACTGAGCCGAGGGCGGCTGGAAGAGGGTGTCGGCGCGCCTCGGCCGACTGTCGGCTCACGTGGGGACGACGATGGAGTGAGCCCGTTTGGCCCCGACCGTCTGTTCGATCTCGGCCAGGACTTCGGCAGGGATGGGGCTGTCGACGGTCAAGCCCATCAGGGCCGCGCCTCCCACCTCCTTGCGGCCAACCTCCATGCTGGCGATGTTGATCCCTGCGCTCCCCAGCATCGTGCCGACCGTCCCGATCACTCCCGGTCGATCCTCGTACAGGAAGAAGGCCATGTACCTTGCCGGAGCCATATCGATGTCGAAGTCGTACACGTGGACCAGCCGCTCGCCGTCCCTCTTCCCCACCAGGGTCCCCGACACGGCGACCTCGCCGTCCTCGGTGTCGGCTCGAAGGGTCATCAGGTTCACGTAGTCGTGCGAAGCGGTGGACTTCCGCTCCGAGACGCCGATCCCTCGTTCCCTGGCGATCATGGAGGCATTCACGAACGACACCGGCTCGTGGACCACTCGGGCCAGGGCCCCCTTCAGCGCCGCCAGCGTCAGCACGCGCGTGTCGTGCTCGGCGAGGCGGCCCAGGTATTCCGCCTCGAGAGACCGGACCGGCGCCTCGGCTAGGCCGGTGAGGATGGCTCCCAACTTCTCCGCCAGGGGCAAGAACGGCCGGACCTGCTCGTTCACCTCGCCCGCCGCCGGCACGTTCACCGCGTATGGGACGAACTCCCCGCGCAGGGCCAGGCGGACCATCTCGGCGATCGCCGCCCCTGCCTTGTCCTGGGCCTCCTGCGTGGAAGCCCCCAGGTGAGGGGTGGCGACGACCTGCTCGAACACCAGCAATGGGTGGGCCTGGGGCACCGGCTCCTCGGAGAACACGTCCAACGCGGCGCCCCCGAGCTTGCCGTCCCGGAGCGCGGTCACCAGCGCCTTCTCGTCGACGATGCCACCTCGCGAGGTGTTGACGATGCGAGCCCCGTCGCGCATGAGCGTGATCTCGCGCTCCCCGATGAGCCCTTCCGTTTCCGGCGTACGGGGGAGGTGGATGGTGATGATGTCCGCCTGAACAAGTAGGGCCTCGAGGTTCGGCATCAGCTCCACCCCGAGCTGCTTGGCACGATCCTTGGAGACATACGGGTCGTAGCCGACGATTCGCATTCCGAACGCCAGGGCCCTCTGGGCCACCATGGTGCCGACCCGGCCCAGGCCGACCACGCCCAGGGTCTTCCCGTGCAGCTCGACGCCCTGGAAGTGCTCCCGCTCCCACCGGCCCGACTTGAGCGCGGAGTTGGCCTGGGGGATGTTCCGCGCCTGGGCCAGCATCAGGGCGATGGTGTGCTCCGCCGCCGACACGATGTTGGACTGCGGCGCGTTTACCACCAACACTCCCCTCCGGGTGGCGGCCTCGACGTCCACGTTGTCCAGGCCGATCCCGGCGCGGCCGATCACCTTCAGCCACTCCGCCCGGTCCAAGACCTCCTCGGTGACCTTCGTCTGCGACCGGACGATCAGGCCGGAGTACGGAGCGATGACCTCTGCCAGGCCCTCCTTCGCGAGCTCGGGCATCACGTCGACCTCGAAGTCCTCGCGGAGGATCGCGAGGCCGCTCTCGGACAGCGGCTCGGTGACCAGGACCTTCATGGCCGCTGCGGGTGCTAGGTCCCCGGCACGGACGACGTGGCCGGCGCGGCGGAGAAGACCTGCTCGGCGGCCGCCACCGCCGACCCACGCTTCACCGGGTACCCCATCTCCTCCAGGGTGAGCTCGAGGGCGGCCAGGCCCCGGATGATGTCGAATCGGTCGTAGTTCCCGAGATGCCCGATCCGGAAGACCTTGCCCTTCATTGGGCCCTGTCCGGGAGCCAGGATGATCCCGTGGTCCCGGCGAACCTTGGCCACCAGCTCGTCCCCGTCGATGCCCTCCGGCGCCCTGATGGCGGTCACGGCCCAGGCTCGATCGAGGTGCTCACCCGACAGATCCAGGCCGAGGGCCCTGATCCCCTCCTTGACCGCGGCGGACAGGATGCGGTGGCGCTCCAGGACCGCCTCCGGTCCCTCGTCGAAGTACCGCCTGAGGGCGGCCCGCATCCCGAGCATCAGGGAGATGGCGGGCGTGAACGGATTCTCCGGGCTCTCCAGCTCGTAGGACTTCTTGTACTGGGCCCAATCGAAGTAGAAGCGGGGGTTCGCGGCCGTCTGCGTGGCTTGCCACGCGGCATTCGAGATCGACACGAAGGAGAGCCCCGGCGTCGCGCTGAACGCTTTCTGCGAACCACCGATGGCCACGTCCACTCCCCAGGCGTCGCCCTCGTACGGGACGGCTCCCAGACTCGAGATGACGTCGACCACGAGGAGGACGCCGGCCTGGCGGGTCACGCGTCCGATGCCCTCGATGTCGTAGACGACTCCCGTGGAGGTCTCGCTGTGCTGGACCAGGACAGCCTTGGCTCCGGGTGTGTCGCCCAGGGCTCTCTCGACGTCCTCGGGACGAACCGCCCGGCCCCATTCGTACTCGATGCGCCGGACGTCCTGGCCGAACGCCGCGGCGATCCTGGCGAACCGATCGCCGAAGTACCCGGCCACGGGGGCGATCACCGGATCGCCTGGGGAGAACAGGTTGGCCACTGCCGACTCGAGCCCGCCGGTCCCCGACGAGGTGAACACCAAGACGTCGTTCTCTGTCCGGAAGGCCTTCTTCAGCCCTTCGGTGACCTCGCGGAGAAGATCCCCGTACCCCGGGCCTCGGTGGTAGACGAGCGGACTGCCCTGCGCGAGCAGCACCTCGGGGGGAACCGGGGTAGGCCCCGGCGCCATGATGATCTCCGGCTTCTCCACGACGCGGTCACTCCCTCGCTGGCGGCCGTGCGAACGGCCGCGTCCGCCCCTCTCGCGGTGTGGCTAGGGTATCACCGGCCCCTGCTCACTCAGGCTCGGAACGCGGCGAGGGGTGTGGTCACCCTTCCTGGAGGCAGCGCGCGCGTCCGGCGGAGCGCCTGGCGGAGAGCGTCCCGATAGATGTGGATACCGTCGAGTCCGGGAAGGTCGCCGATCGTCGCGTCGAGCTCGGCCGCCGCTACCCGGCCCTCGGCGTTCCCGAACAGGTAGGTCACGACGAAATCCGTCTCCTGCTGCGGGCGCACCCCGGTCCCTACCGGCGCCCACAGGTGCTCCAGCGCCCACCGGGTGACCGTGCGAGCTTGCCGGCTGCGCTCCAGCCGCATCCGAGCCTGAGCGCGGTAGAAGGCGAAGTGGCGGCGCTCGTCCTTGATGATCCGGTCGAGGAGGTCGACCAGCACGGGGTGTTCGGTCGTGGCGATCAGCCGGTGGTACCCACTCAGGGTGGACAGCTCGTTGACGGCCCCCCACGTCATGTGGACGGCGACGAAGTCCTTGATCACCGCGGCTGCCGCCGTGGTGGCCAAGTACGAGACATATCCTTTCGCTCCCAATTTCCTTCTGATCCAGGTGTTCCGCCCCGTTCGGGAGGGGTACGGAGCGTCGTTCCAGACCCGCTCGCGGTCCGGGGGCAGCTCGTAACCGGCCTCGCCCAGGAACCTGCTGAAGGCTTCGCCGTGCCAGAGCTCCTCATAGACCCAGCACGACAGGAAGGCGGTCACTTCCGGCTCGAACGCGGCCCTGGTCGCCAGCAGGTCCCGGAGGAAGATCACCGTGTGGCTCTCGATGTCCATCATGTAGGCGAGCGTCCTCGCCTCCGCGATGGACAGGGGATGGTCCTTGACGCGCCTCCAGTCGATCCCCGACAGATCGACCTTCTTCGAGGCCCGGAGGTACTTGTCGAGGTCGAATCCCGAGGCCATGGGCTCCCTTTGCGCGGCAGGGTTGTACGGGATTCGCCGTCCCGAGGCAAGCGGATCAACTGATTTTCTGCGGCTCCCTCCGGGACCCGGCGATTCCCCCAAGGAAGGGATTCCACGAACGGGCGGCCCAGGGTAGCATCGCCCTACCTTCGAGGGAGAGCGGCCGAAAGGCCCGGAGCGGCATCGTGTCACCCAACTCGTATCTAGACTTCGACCTGCTCATCGAGAGCGACGGGCCCAACTACCGGGCCACGGTCCTCGACTCGCCCGCCGGGGAATCCGAAACGACCTTCACCCTTCCGTTCTCCGAGAAGGACCTGGAGATCCTGGTTCTCCAGGTCTTCCGGCTGACCACCAGACGGACGGTTCGGGCGATCGCGTCCCCCCAGATGAAGGACGTGCGCTCCTTCGGCGGCCACCTGTACGAGTCTCTGTTCTCCGGGCCGGTCAGCACGTGCCTGTTGAGGAGCATGGACGAGGCCGATCGGAGCCACGCAGGCCTCCGGGTCCGGCTTCATCTGGGAGACGCCCCGGCGCTGGCGAACATCCCCTGGGAGTTCCTCTACGACAGCTCCTCGGATGGCTTCCTGTGCCTCTCCGACCAGACGCCTCTGGTCAGGTACATCGACCTGCCCCAGCGGGTTGAGCCGCTCGCCGCGACCCCGCCGTTGCGGATGCTGTGCCTGATCTCCAGCCCGAGCGGCTACCCGCCTCTGGACGTGGAGCACGAGTGGGCCAAGCTCAACGAGGCGCTCGGCCCGACCGTCACCGAGGGCCGCCTGGTGATGGACCGGGTCGACACGCCCTCCCTGGAGGCGCTTCAGCGAAGGCTCCGCCGGGAGGAGTATCACGTCCTGCACTTCGTGGGGCACGGGGCGTTCGACGAGGAGGCTCAGGATGGCGTGCTCCTGCTGGAGGACCTCGAAGGCAGGGGCCACCCCGTGTCGGGCGAGTCCCTCGGCGTCCTCCTGCACGACCACGAGGCGCTCAGGCTGGTGGTCCTGAACGCCTGCGAGGGCGCGCGGACCTCGACGACCGATCCCTTCGCCGGCACGGCCCAGAGCCTGGTCCGCAAGGGCATCCCCGCGGTCATCGCGATGCAGTTCGAGATCTCGGACGTCGCGGCGATCACGATGGCCAACGAGTTCTACTCGGCGGTGGCGGACGGGTATCCGGTCGACGCTGCGCTGTCCGAGGCCCGCAAGGCCATCTTCACCCGGGTCAACGCCGTCGAGTGGGCGACGCCCGTCCTCTACATGCGGTCCCCCGACGGACGGATCTTCGAGATCGAGGACCGGGACGAGCGCCTGGAAGCGCGAGCTCAACGCGAGCATGATCAGCCCACCCGTTCGGTCGTCGTTACAGCTGCGGCTGCGCCCCCCGCCGCGGCTGACGTCGAGGCCGCGGAAGCCGAGACGGTCGCGCCGGCCGTAGAGCCGGAGACGACCCCCCTCACCCCGGCAGAAGCCGCCTCCCCGGTCGTCTCCACTGCCCCACCGGGACCGCTTCCGAGCGCGCTCGAGCCTGCGGCCGAGGCCGTCTCGCCCGTCCGTCCCGACGTCGCTCCATCGCCGGCAGAGCACCCGCCGGCGGAGCGCCCTTCGCCCGTGCCGCCACCAGGCGGGATCTGGCAACGGCACCGAGGAGCCGTGCTCGGAGTGATCGCGGGTGCGATCGCCCTGATCGTTCTGGTTGTCGCCTTGATCAGTCGGGGCGGCGGTCCCGGTCCCTCGACCAAACCGACCGGAGGGCTCACGCCGACGTCGGGACCGAGTGGGACCGCTCTCACCACATCCCCACTTTCGAAGATCTCGTTCGCCCCCGTGCCATCGAGGGATATCCAAGCCACCAGGTCCGGATCCATGCTGCGGCCGGCCTTCGTCGGCGGGACGTTGCTCGCTGCGGGCAACGATGGGTCCAGCGGGGCAGTCTGGGTGTCCTCCGATGGTTTCTCCTGGAGTCGCCGGATACTGCTCGCCTCCACGGAAGGAGGGACCCAGGTTGCCCAGGGGATCGCAGGCGACGAGACGGGCCTTGTGGCGGTGGGATGGGAGAAGCTCGCAGGGCAGCGGACAAGGTCAGCGGCCGCGTGGATCTCCCCGGACGGCGGCGCGACGTGGACCCCCGTTCCGGATCAGGCCGATTTCCATGGTGCCGGGGACACCTTCATGAACCGGGTGGCCATCGTGCGGGACGTCGCTATCGGCGTAGGGGTGAGCGGCGGCCACGCCCGCCTATGGCCATCGGACGATGGGCTGCATTGGGACAAGGCGACCAATCCGGTCTTCGAGGAGGCCGCCGGCAGCAGTCTGCGGGACGTGACAGATGGCAACGGTCAGATCGTGGTGGTCGGCGACGAGAAGGGCCAGGCCGCCGCGTGGTTCTTCGACGATTCGGTCAACTCTTGGGATCGCGGAACGGTGAGAGGCGGACGAGGCGATGCATCCATCGTAAGCGTGGTCGCGTTCCAGGGGGGTTTCGTCGCCGTGGGATACGACAGTCCGAACGGGAATCGGGATGCCGCCGTGTGGACGTCTGTGGACGGCAGGACGTGGGATCGGGCTCCCACACAGGACGCCCTGGCTGCGGACGACGTGCAAGTGATGCGAGGGATCGTCGAGGTTCCCGGGTTCGGATTGATGGCGGTAGGGGTCGACGAGGCCGGTGAGGAAACGGGCGCCGCCGTGTGGTATTCGGAGGACGGCGTGACGTGGACCCGATCCACCAGGGCCATCGGCTCCGGAGGGAATCGGGTGATGACCGGCATCACCCGCACGGGATCACACCTGATCGTCGTGGGCCGCGACGGAACGCGGGCAGGCGTCTGGACGGCCGAGCTGCCCACCAGCTGAGCGCTCGAACGTGGGGGCTCAGCCCGTCAGCCGCTGACGGAGGAGCTCGCCGGCCAGTCCGGGATTGGCCGCGCCCCTGGTCTTCTTCATCACATGGCCGACCAGCGCATTGAGTGCCCCCTCCTTGCCCTTGCGGAATTGCTCGGCCGGCCCCGGGTTCTCGCTGATCACCTCGTCGATCACGCCCTCCAGGGCCGAGGCGTCCGATACCTGGCGGAGCCCTCTCTCCTCGACGATCTGTTCGATGGGCTGGCCCGAGTCGAATGCGACCTGAAGGGCGGTCTTCGCGCCCGCCGAGGAGATGATGCCTTCCGCGAACAGCCGGATCAGATCGGCCACGTGCTGCGGGGTGACCTTCGACCCTTCGATCGACTGCGCGTTTTCCCGGAGCAGAGCGGCCAGGTCTCCGCTCATCCAGTTCGCCACGGCCTTCGGATCCGCGCCAAGCGACACGGTCTGTTCGAAGAAGTCGGCCCACGCCCGGGTCCCGCCGACCAGCGCCCCTTGGCGGGGATCCAGGCCATACGCGTCCTCGAACCGGCGCCGCCGGGAAGAGGGCAGCTCCGGCAGCTCCGCCCGTAGCTTCTCGATCCACTCCGGGTCGGGCTCGATCGGCGCGAGGTCGGGCTCGGGGAAGTACCGGTAGTCGAACGCGTACTCCTTGGACCGGCCGTGGGTCGTGACACCACGGTTCTCCTCCCAGTGCCGGGTCTCCTGGATCAGCCTCTCGCCCCGCCTGATCGCCTCGAGCTGCCGGTCCTGCTCGTATCGGAGCGCCTGGTAGATCGAGCGGATCGAGTTCAGGTTCTTGATCTCGACCTTGGTGCCGAGTTCCGGGCTGCCCGGCGCGCGAACACTGATATTGGCGTCGCACCGAAGGGAGCCTTCCTCCATGCGGACGTCCGATACCCCCAGAGCCTCCAGGGTGCCCCTGAGCTCAGTGAAGTAGGCGCGGGCCTCCTCCGGGGTCCGCATATCGGGCTCGGACACCACCTCGACCAGAGGGACGCCCGCCCGGTTGTAGTCCTCCAGGGCATACTCGGCCCCCCCGATCCGTCCGGTGGCCCCCGCATGGGCCGTCTTGCCCGTGTCCTCCTCCAGGTGGACGCGGGTGATGCCGATGCGACGGGGTTCCCGGTCGACCTCGATGTCGAGGTGGCCGTTGACGCACAGCGGGAGGTCGTACTGGGAGATCTGGAAGTTCTTGGGCATGTCCGGATAGAAGTAGTTCTTCCGGTGGAACAGCGATCGAGGGACGATCTCGCAATCGAGGGCGAGCCCGATCTTGATCGTGTACTCGATGGCCTTCTCGTTGGGTACCGGAAGCGTCCCTGGGTGCCCCAGGCAGACCGGGCACACGTTGACGTTCGGAGGGGCCCCGAACTCGTTGAGACAACCGCAGAACATCTTCGTCGTCGTTGCCAGCTCGACGTGGCACTCCAGCCCGATGACGGTCTCGAACGCGTCGGCCATGGTGGATCACACGATAGCGGGCCGGAGGACCGGGAAGCGGACCTCGATACCATGGGTGGATGGCCCGTCGTGCCACGCGCTCATCCCGCGTCCGCCTTGTGAACGCCGCCGGCGAGCCGCAGCGGCAGGCTTCCACCGCGCTGATCTGGCTGGCCCTGGGGGCCGTCTACGTGATCTGGGGGTCCACCTACCTCGCCATCCGCGAGGCGGTCCTGACCCTTCCTCCCCTGCTCATGGCGTCCGTCCGCTTCCTCGTCGCCGGAGCGCTCCTGTACGCGTGGGCGATCCGCCGGGGAGATCGCGTGGCCGACCGTCCCGGATGGCCCCAGTGGCGGGCGGCCTGCGTCGTCGGCGTTCTCCTTCTCCTCGTCGGCAACGGCGGCGTGGTCCTGGCCGAGCGCAGCGTCCCCACCGGCGTGACCGCGCTGGTGATCGCCACCACCCCGCTGTGGATGGCCATGATCGACCGGATCTTCTTCGGGCAGCGCCTGGCCCCCCAGGCCATCGCCGGGTTGGTGCTGGGCTTCGGCGGACTCGGCCTGCTGGTGGGAGGGACGGGCGGCGGGAAGCTCGATGCCGTGGGGATGGTGATCTTGCTCGCGGCCGCGATCGGCTGGTCCATCGGCTCGATGTATTCGAGAACCGCCCGGCTCCCCTCGCGACCGCTGGTCACAACGAGCATGGAGATGCTGGCGGGCGGTGTGGCGCTGGCGATCGCCGGCGCGATTCACGGAGAGTTCTCCGACATCCACCCGGAACGGTTCACCACCGCCTCCCTCTTCGGGCTGGCGTATCTGATCGTGTTCGGATCGTGGGTGGCGTTCTCCGCGTACGTCTGGCTGCTCCGGTCCGCGCCCACCTCTCTGGTCTCGACCTACGCCTACGTCAACCCGGTGGTGGCGGTGTTCCTGGGATGGGCGATCCTATCCGAGGCGATCACGCCTCGTACGGTGCTGGCAGGTGTGGTCATTGTGGCAGCTGTCGCGCTGATGCTGTCGGCGCGGAAGTTCCCTCCGGGCGACCCGGCCGACGCCGCGCCGGACGCCGCCTGCCTGGACGGCTCTCGGGACCGCTAGCCGCCCAGCGACTCCACCAGCGGCGGCCTGTCCGTGACCCCGAGATCCTGCTCCAGCGCGTAGGCCGCGCGGAGGACGGTCGCTTCGTCCAGGAATCTGCCCATGAGCTGGAGGCCCACCGGGAGGCCGTCGGGTCCCAACCCGCACGGGATGCTGATCGCGGGCATCCCCGAGAGGTTCGAAGGGATCGTGAAGACGTCGGAGAGGTACATCGCGAGCGGGTCCTCGGTCTTCTCGCCCAGCCTGAACGCCGTCGTGGGCGAGGTCGGCGCGACCAGGAGGTCGAACCGCTCGAACGCCCGGTCGAAGTCCTGGATGACCAGCGTGCGGACCTTCTGGGCCTGCCCGTAGTAGGCGTCGTAGTAGCCGGCCGACAGAGAGTAGGTGCCGAGCATGATTCGGCGCTTGACCTCGTCCCCGAAACCCTGGCCCCGGGTTCGCAGGTTCATGTCCATCACGTCGGGGCCGTCCGCTGCGCGAAAGCCGTAGCGGACCCCGTCGTAGCGAGCGAGGTTCGAGGAGCACTCCGCGGGGGCGAGCAGGTAGTAGGCGGAGAGCGCGTATTCGGCGTTGGGGAGGCTGACCGGCTCCACGGACGTTCCCAGCCGCTCCAGCCGGTCCACCGCTTCCCGCACGCGGTCCCGCACCCCCGGCTGCACCCCCTCCGTCGAGAGCCAGTCCTCGACCAAGCCGATCCTCAGGCCCTTCACTCCACCCTCGAGGCTGGCGGCATAGTCGGGAACAGGGTCGGGCAGGCTCGTGGCGTCCATCGGATCGTGCCCGGCGATCGCCCCAAGGAGGGTCGCCGCGTCCCGAACGTCCCGGGAGAACACGCCGATGTGATCCAACGAGGAGGCGAACGCGATCAGCCCATACCGGGAGATGCGCCCGTACGTCGGCTTCATGCCGACCACCCCGCAGAGCGAGGCCGGCTGACGCACCGAGCCGCCCGTGTCCGTCCCGAGGGCCCAGACCGCCTCGCCCGCGGCCACGGCCGCCGCCGAGCCGCCAGACGAACCCCCCGGAACGGTGCCCAGGTCCCAAGGATTGTGGGCGGGACCGTAGGCAGAGTTCTCGTTGGACGAACCCATGGCGAACTCGTCGCAGTTCGTCTTTCCCATCAGGAGGGACCACGCGTCGTCCAGACGCTGCCATGGCGTGCAGCTGTACGGCGGGACGTAGGGCTCGAGGATCTTCGAACCGGCGGTCGTGCGGATGCCCCTCGTGCAGAGGACGTCTTTCAGAGCCAGCGGAATGCCGGCCACCGCGGGGAGTTCGCGGCCGGCGTGGAGCGCCCGGTCGATCTCCTCGGCCCGCGGGCGGGCCAGTCCCTCCGTGACCACGAGGAAGGCGTGCAGCCGCTCGTCCACCGCGTCGATGCGCCGAAGGGCAGATTCCACGATCGCGGTAGCCGAGGCCTCACCCGTCCTCAGGAGGGGAGCAAGCTCGTGTCCGCTGAGGTCGCACAGCTCAGCCACGCCTAGCCCTCTTCTTCAAGGATCCGGGGGACCTTGAACCGGCCGCCTTCCACCTCTGGGGCGCCCGTCAGAGCTTCCGTGTGGGGAAGCGAGGGCGCCGGCTCGTCGGGGCGGAACACGTTGGCCCGAGGGATGGGGTGCGAGGTGGGCACGACGTCCTTCGCCGCGACCTCGCCCACTTTCTCGGCATGCTCGAGGATCAGCCCGAGCTGCCGACGGAAACGCTCCCGCTCCTCCGGTGTCAATGCGAGGCGGGCGAGCCTGGCGACGTGGTCGACGTCGATCTCTACCGGCATGGTGAGCCCGAGTCTAGAGGACCGTCAGATGCCCTCGATCGGCGGGAAGTCAGGCGCCACCACCACGGTGACGATCGAGCCCTGCGTGTGCTGCTGGTCGTTCACGACGTCGAGCGATGGGAGGTACGTAGCCACGGCCTCCTTGGGCTTGGCCTCCCGATGCCCCCACAGGATCACCGAACGGTTCAACTCGGGCGGGGCCGGCTTCAGCGTGAGGACCACGAACCCAGCCCTCCGCAGGTATTGGACCACCTCCGCGGCTCGGCTTCCCGAGCTCGCATCCAGGACCTGGATGGTCACGTTCGCGGGCGACAGCGGGGTAAGCGACGCCTCGCGCCCGATGCTTCCGAGAGCTCTGCCCTCGCGCATCCTCGCGAACAACCTCGACGCTTGCGGCTCGAGGAGTTGGAGGTAGTCGACCCCGTCGCGCTGGATGGGCACGGCCGGAACGATCCGGAAGTGGACGTGCCGCTGGCCGAGCCGGCCCAGCTTCTCGGTGAGGTCTTGCAGCGCATAGATGTTCATGTTCTCGTCCACGATCAGGTTGTTCTGGACGGCGCGGATGAGCTCCGGGATGTGAAAAGCCGATCCGATCGACATGGACTTCTCGATCAGGGCCCTCATGAACTTCTGCTGGCGGGAGATTCGGGAGAAGTCGGGGATCGCGTCCCCTTCGATGTGGCGCGCCCGTACGAAGCCCAGCGCGCGCTTCCCATCCAGGTTGTAGCAGCCCGCCCGGGGAAGGTTCAACCGGGCCAGCCTGTCCTTCATCGGCCGGTCGATACAGATCGGGACACCACCCAGGGCATCCACCAGGCGCTCGAAGCCGATGAAGTTCACCTCGACGTAGTGATTGATCTGGAGGCCCGTGAGCTTCTCCACCGTGCGAACCATCACGTCGGGCCCGTGGCTGAACGCGGTGTTGATCTTGTTGATGCCGTGGCCGGGGATCGGCACCCGGAGGTCCCTGGGGATCGACAACACCACCGTGCGGTCCTTCTGCGGGTCCACCTGGACGACGATGATCGTGTCCGAGCGCTGCCCGCCCACCAATCTCGCGTTCGTCCCGAGCGCTCGCTGCTGCTTCTTGGTGAGCCCTTGCCGGCTGTCGCTGCCCAGGACCAGGAACGTGCAGGCCTTCCGGATACATACGGGATCCACGTTCGGCAGGCATTCCTGACCCTTGCACCCCGAGCCGACCGGGATCTTGGTGATCCTGGCATCGACTCGCCGGATGGTGGCAATGGCCAGCCCCGACCCGACAGCCACCAGCAGGGAGAGAACGCCGGCCGTCACGAGAAACGCCAGGCTGGCGCGGTGGCCTCGCGGCCGTGGCATAGGATCGGCGGAAACTCGTCCCATTAGTCTTGTGAAGGGTACAAGCAGGAAGCGTACAGGCCGGCCGGGGACGTGGGAGGCGCCCGTGGGCGACATCGTGTGGAGTCCCTCTGAAGATTATGTGACGCGGGCCAACGTCACCCGGTTGATGCGCGCGCACGGTCTTGGCTCGTACGAGGAGCTGGTCAAGCGGTCCCAGGACGACGTGGAGTGGTTCTGGGAGGCGGTCGTCCGGGACCTCGGGATCGAGTTCTACGAACCGTATACCCAGGTCCTGGACGAATCCGAGGGCAAGCCGTGGGCTAAATGGTTCGTCGGAGGAAGGATCAACCTCGCCCACAACTGCGTGGACCGATGGGCGGATCGCACGCCTGACAAGGTGGCCATCCTCTGGGAGGGCGAGGAGGGCCCCGCTCGGTCCGTGACGTACCGAGAGCTCCGGGAGATGGCCGATCGAACGGCGGGCGGCCTCCGCGAGCTGGGTGTGAAGGCAGGCGACGCTGTCGGGGTGTTCATGCCCATGGCCCCGGAGACCGTTGCCGTCACCTTGGCCTGCGCGAAGCTCGGGGCGGTGTATCTGCCCATCTTCTCGGGCTATGCCGCGGACGCGGTCGCCACCCGCCTCCAGGACGCCGAAGCCTCGGTCCTGATCACTGCCGATGGGACGACCCGCCGCGGCAAGGTGGTCCCTATGAAGGAAACCGCGGACGAGGCCGTGGCGGCCTCCCCCACGGTGCAGCACATGGTGGTGTGGGGGCGGCTCGGACGGTCCGACATGCCTTGGGATGGACGGCACGACCATCGGTGGGACGAGCTCCTGGACCGCCAGCAGCCCAGCTTCGAGAACGAGCGGCTCGAACCCGAGCACCCGTTATTCATCGCGTACACGTCCGGGACCACCGGGCGGCCCAAGGGCTCGGTCCACGTCCACGGCGGCTTGCTGATCAAGCTGGCGGAGGAGGTGGCCTACCAGGCCGATCTGCACCGGGATGAGATCCTGTTCTGGGTCACCGATCTCGGGTGGATCATGGGGCCTTGGGAGATCATCGGGGCGGGGGCCCTCGGGGCGACCGTGTTCCTGTTCGACGGCGCGCCGAACCATCCCGGACCGGACCGGATCTGGGACATGGTGGAGCGGCATCGCATCACGACCCTGGGCGTCTCCCCTACCCTGATCCGCGCCCTCATCCCGGCGGGCGACGACATGGTCCAGCGGCATGACCTTTCCTCATTACGCATCCTCGGGTCCACCGGCGAGCCGTGGAATCCGGACCCGTACCTGTGGTTCCAGGACGTGGTCGGGGGTGGGAGATGCCCGATCATCAACCTCTCCGGAGGCACCGAGGTGGGCGCGTGTTTCCTCTCTCCGCTTCCCATCACGGACCTCAAGCCGTGCACCCTGCGGGGCCCCGCTCTGGGGATGGACGTCGACATCTGGGACGCGGAGGGTCGTCCAGTCGGGCCGGGGGAAGTGGGCGAGCTGGTGTGCAAGAAGCCGTGGCCCGGAATGACCCGGGGCATCTGGCGCGATCCCGATCGCTACCTGGCGACCTACTGGAGCAGGTGGCCGGACGTGTGGGTGCACGGCGACTGGGCCAGCCGGGACGAGGACGGGTTCTGGTTCCTGCACGGACGGTCGGACGACACGATGAACATCGCCGGCAAGCGGGTGGGGCCGGCCGAGGTCGAGAGTGCCCTCGCCCACCATCCGGCGGTTGCCGAGAGCGCCGCAGTGGGCGTCCCGGACGAGATCAAAGGCGAGGCCATCTGGTGCTTCGTCCTCACCAAGCCCGGGATCGAGCGCACGGCCGAGCTCGCCGGAGAGCTGGCCGGGGCGGTCGCCGCCCATCTGGGGAAGGCGTTCAAGCCCTCCCGGGTGATGTTCGTGGACGAGCTGCCCAAGACCCGCAGCGCGAAGATCGTCCGGCGAGCGCTCCGTTCACTCGTCCTGGGCCAGGACCCAGGCGACCTGTCCAGCCTGGAGAACCCGGGGTCCCTGGACGCGATCAAGGCCCACCTCTGACCGTCGCCATGCGATCCCCACGGTTCCGGATGATCCGTTCGGCCGGCGGCTGCGAATCACGCTGGAAGCGAGAGGAGCCTGAGCATCCTGAGCCCACCTGCGGCCACGACCGAACTCGTCGTGCTCGAATCGGGCCTGCCGGACGTATGGAGACCCGTCGTGGCCGTCCCTAGCATCGAAGACGCCCAGGACCGCGACCTGGTCAAGCAGATCCGCGCGGGTGATGAGGAACCCTTCCGCGCCCTGTTCCGGCGGTACGGACCGTTGGCCAAGGGCCTGGCATACAAGGTGGTCCGGCACTCGTTCTTGGCGGAGGAGATCGTGCAGGAGGCGTTCCTGGCCCTGTGGAGAGATCCCGGGAGCTACCGGGAGGAGCGAGGCAGCTTTCGGGTGTGGTTGCTGGCCACCGTTCACCACAGAGCGGTCGATCTGGTCAGGCGCGAGGAGGCCCAACGCCGACGCGGCCAGGAGCAGCAACCCGCCGAGGTGCTCCAGGAGGACATCGCGGACTCGGTCGCCCAGCGGGTCGACCTCGCCGGGACCAGGAAGCGGGTGCGACGCGCTCTCGACGACCTTCCGGCCGCCCAGCGGCAGGTCCTGGAGCTGATGTATTTCGAGGGAAAGTCGCAGGCCGACATCTCGGACGACCTGGGACTCCCCCTCGGAACGGTCAAGAGCCGCACCCTGCTCGGGATGCGAAGGCTCCGTCTCCTTCTGGGAGAGGAACGATGAGGTCCGAACAGCGGCCGCACGACCAGATCGAAGAGCTCATCGCGGCGGACGCGCTCGACGGGCTGGACGAGAACGGCCGCCGAGAGCTGGTCCAGCTCCGGGCGGAACACGGCCCGGACTGCGCCCAATGTCTACTGCTCGAGTCCGAGTACCGCCAGGTGGCCTCCCAGCTGGCGGCGGTCGTGGAGCCCGTGGGAATGTCCGCCGGCGCCGAGGAAGCGCTCATCCGCGCTGCCCGTTCACCGTCGGCCACACCGCGAGAGTCGGCTCCACCTAGGCTGGGCGTCGTCCGGGGAGGGGGCAGGGTCCAGAAGCTGGTAGCCGCGGTTGCGGTGGCCGCCGCGATCGCCCTGCTGGGCGGCCTGGCCGGGTACGCGGTCTCACCCAAGCCGGCTCCCCTGGCTCGGGTCACGTACAGGTCTGGGGCGCAACAGCTCACCATCGTGTACGTGAAGGGCCAGACCCAGGCGCTTGCCGTCGGATCCCTTCCAGCCCTCTCAGGTGGAAGGGTGTACGAGCTCTGGTATCAGCCCCGGGCCGGAGCGAACATGGTCCCGGCCGGGACATTCGTGCCACAGAACGGGACGGTGGTGGCGCCGGTGGTCCTTGGGGAGTCGTTCGTTGCGGTCGCGATGAGCGTCGAACCAGCCGGCGGGAGCCCTCAACCCACCACGACGCCCATCTTCGTCACACCCGTCTGACGAGAGGATCGTCGCCTCGACTCGTCAGGGTGCGGCGACGCCCTGACGAGCGCTCTCGAGGATCACCGGTTGCTCGGTGGCGGGCTTGGGTCGCGCACGTCGCAACGCCAGGAGCGTGACCAGGCCGGCCGCGACGGTCACTCCGGCCGCGATCCCCATCGCCCCGCGAGGTCCGAGGTGCTCCGCGATCCATCCCATCAGCGGTCCGCCGATCGGCGTCGTCCCGAGGAACACCACGGCGAACAGGCCCATCACCCTGCCGCGCATCTGGGGCATCGCGCCGAGCTGGAGGAGCGAGTTGGACACGGCGATGAATGCGGTGCTGGCCACGCCCAACGGCAGCATCGCTACCATCTCGAAGTGGAGCGTGGGTGCCACCGCGGCCAGCGCCAGGAATCCGCCGAAGGCCACGGCTGCCCCGGCCTGCAGGCGACCCGAGGCCCGCCCCCAGCCCGCGACCGCCAACCCACCGGCCACGGCTCCGGCACCCATCACGGAGAACAGCGCCCCGAATGCGCCGGCACCCGCCTCGAAGGCGAACCGCACCATCAGCGGCAGCAGGACCGAGAAGTTGAATCCGATGGCGCCGACCACGGCCATCAGGAGCAACGGGATCCGGAGCTCTGGAGTGCGCCACACGTAGCGGAGCCCTTCTCGAAGCTGCCCGCGGTGCCGCGTGGTCGCCTGGGAACGGTGGAGCTGGGCCGTGCGCATCATCAACAGTCCGGCGATCACGGCGATGTACGAAGCTCCGTTTACCAGGAAGCAGATGCCGACCCCGACGGTGGCGATCAGGGCGCCGGCCACCGCCGGACCGATCACCCGGCTCGCGTTCACGATCACGCCATTCAGGCTCACGGCGTTCGTCAACTGGTCGCGGCCAACCATCTCGATCACGAATGCCTGGCGGGCGGGCATGTCCACCATGGTCACCAGACCCAGCCCGAGGGCGAGCGCGTACACCATCTCCAGCGTCACCACATGGGTGACCGTAAGGATGCCGAGGACGAGCGCAAAGATGGCCGAAGCGCTCTGCGTCCAGACCAGGAGCCGTCGCTTGTCGACACGGTCGGCGACGAGACCACCCCACGGCCCCAGTACCAGGGTCGGCAGGAACTGCAGCGCGGTGACCGCGCCGAGGGCGATCCCGCTCCCGGTAAGCTCGAGGACGAGCCACGCCTGGGCGACGGACTGCATCCACGTGCCACTCATCGAGATGATCTGTCCGAGGAAGTACAGGCGGTAGTTGCGCACGCCGAGTGACCGGAACGTGCGGGCGGCAGCGACGCGAAGGCCGTTCATGCCTCCTCGCTCACCAGGCCTTCGAGGATCTTCACGGCCCGGCCGATCACCTCCCGGTCCTCGGGAGGGAGCGCGCGAAGTCGACGAGCAAGGTAGGCCGTCTTTCGGGAACGGGTCCGTTCGAGGAGTTGTCTCCCCCTCCGGCTCGCCGTGATCCGAGCGACCCGGCGGTCGCCGGGATCGATCTCCCTGTTCACGAGCCCGTCTGCCTCCAACCTGCCCACGATCGGCGTCATGGTGGGCGGCTGGACCTTCTCCACATCGGCCAGCTCACCCAGCGTGAGCGGCCCCAGGCGCTCCACACTGGACAGCGCCGAAAGCATCGAGGGTGTGATCCCCGCGTCCGCCAGCTGGCGGAGTCTCCGGGCCAGCCGCATGATGGCCAACCGCAACGTCGCGGCGAGCTGGACGGACTCGTTTGGATCGACCGGTCGATCCGCGGGAGCGACGGCTTGATGCACCATACGAGCATACAAACTATTTAGGCACCCGAACTATTTCCAGCCATCTGGGGGACTTCGACGTGGACCTGGCGTTCGCGCCGAGCTCAGGCCTCGCCCTTGGACCGTCGCGCCTCCAGGATGGCCTGCTTTCTGGCGAGCCGGGCCTCCCGCCGCAGCTTGGCCTCACGCTGGCGTTGACGCTGTTCCTCGTCCTCGGCGATGACCGGGGGGACCGGACGGGGTCGTCCCTCGGGGTCCAGCGCGACGTACACCAGATAGGCGCTCGAGGTGTGGAGGTGACGCCCCGTCACCACGTTCTCCGTCTCCACGCGAACCCCCACTTCCAGGGAGGTCCTGCCTACGTCGTTCACCATGGCCCGGACGGTGACCACGTCGCCCACCACCACCGGCTCGATGAAGGACATCTCGTCCATGGCGACCGTCACGACCGGGCCCCCACAGTGCTTCATCGCGGCCAGACCGCCGGCCGTGTCGACCATCTTCATGATCTCTCCCCCATGCACGTTGCCGAGCAGATTCGCCGTGACGAGATCCATCTGGCGGATGAGGGTGACCGACGAGGCCTGGGCCGGCTTCGGGGTGAGGTCCCACTCCCGCGGGCCGGAGGCCGCTTCCCGATCCATGGGGCCAGACGATACAACCGACGGTGACGCGATCTCCACGAGAGAGGGAACTCTTCGAGCCGGCTGGGGGTAAGACAGCAGCGATGAAGACGAGGACGGGGCATTCACCGGCACCGGGTCTTTCGTCGGGCCCGATCGTGGGCGGCCGCTCGCCGGCTCCCACGACCGTTCGGCCGGGCGTCCATGCGGCGGCGGCCCTGTGCCTGTACGTGCTCACCTCACTGCTGTTCTTCGGCCTCCCGCTCCTTCGCGACTTTCGGCACAGCTACGTCGGGCTGGGTCGGCCCGGGCTCGGAACCGGCTTCACCGACCCCAGCGTGTACATGTGGTCCCTGACGTGGTGGCCCCATGCCCTTACCCACGGCCTGAACCCGCTCGTGAGCCACCTCATCTGGGCTCCGCAGGGCGTGCATCTGGGATGGACCACCACCGTTCCCGGCGCCTCGTTGCTCGCCTGGCCGTTCACGGCGTGGCTGGGCCCCGTCGCCGCGTACAACGTGTGGATGCTCCTGGCACCGGCTCTGGCCGGTTGGGCCGCCTTCCTCCTGTGTCGCCACGCGACGAAGTCGTTCTGGCCGTCGATCGTCGGCGGATACCTGTTCGGATTTTCGAGCTACGAGCTGGCCCAGATGACCGCCCACTTGAACCTCGCCCTGATCTTCCCCGTCCCGCTTGCGGTGTTCCTGATGGTGCTGCGGATGGAGGGCAAGCTGCGGCCGTTTCCGTTCGTGCTCCTGCTGGCCGGCACGATCGCCCTCCAGTACTCGTTCTCCTTGGAGATCGCGTTCACCATGACCCTGTTCGGAGGGTTGGTGGGCGTGTTGGCCATGGTGCTCCTGCCTGAGGCGAGGGACCGGCTCGCCCGGACGGGGGGATGGGTCGCGCTTTCGTACCTGCTCGCGGCCGTGGCCCTCTCGCCACTCCTCCTGGCACTTGCCGGAGGATCGGGATACGTGCCCCGGACATGGCACTCCCAGTACACGACCGACCTCCTGAACCTGGTGATCCCCACCCGTACCGCCCTGCTGAGGCCGCCGGGCGCGGAGGGGTTCGCCGGACGATTCGCGGCGGGGCTCAGCGAAGAGGGCGCCTATCTCGGGCCCATTCTCCTCATGGTGGGCCTGTTCGCGGTTCGAGGCATCCGGACGCCTGTGGGCAAGCTGCTGCTCGCTTCGCTCGGCCTGATCCTCCTGGCGTCCCTGGGACCCGTGGTTCGCGTGGCAGGGGCCGAGCAGATCCCTCTTCCGTGGGCCGTGACCACGCACGTTCCCCTCGTGCGGATGGCCCTGCCGGCCCGATTCATGGTCCATGCCTGGCTGGTCGTAGGCGTCATCGCAGCGGTCTGGCTGGCGGCTCCGGCCCGGGCGCCCTGGGCCAAGTGGGGGAAGTGGGCCGTCGCGGGCCTGTGCGTGGCAGCCCTGACGCCGAACCTCGTGCTCCCTCTGTGGCGGGCGAAGGAGAACACACCGGCCTTCTTTGCGACCGACCTTCATCGGGGGTATCTCGAACCCGGGCGCAACACCCTGGTCATCCCCTTCGCCAGCAACGGGTACAGCATGCTGTGGCAGGCGCGAACGGACATGGCCTTCCCCATGGCCGGCGGGTACATCGCGTGCGCGGTTCCCCCCGCGTACCGGCGATGGGCGATAGTCGCCACGTTTCTTTCGAAACGTGTACTCCCCGGATACGAGGAACAGCTTCGGGCCTTCCTCGGTCATCTCGACGTGGCGAACATCGTGGTCGATCCGCGCGCCGTGGGCCCGTGGCGTGCGGTCTTCGGCGCCCTCCCCGTCCGCCCGGTCGAGTTGGGCGGGATCCTCTATTACCGGGTCCCCGACGAGCTCCTTGCGCGCTACCGCCAGCTCCAGCCGTTCAACCCGACGCGGAAAGCCCTCGGTCGCACCTGCCAGTGATCGGACGCGGGCCAGCGCCGGGCGCTTGATAGGCTGCGGCTCGCCCGAACCTTCCGTTGGACTTTTCAAAGGATCGCGAGACCGCGATGGGGAGCACACGGACCTCGAGTCTCGAGGCCATCGGAGCCCTCGGGCTGTACCTGGCCGCGTCGATCGTGCTGTTCGGACTGCCCGTGCTGGCCGGGCCCGGCGACAGGTTCATCGGACCGCCGGCCCATCCCGATCCTCGATTCTTCTTCTGGGCGATGGCGTGGTGGCCTCACGCCCTCATCCACGGCTTGAACCCGATCTGGACGAGCGTCGTGTGGGCGCCGGAAGGCTACAACCTGGCGTGGGCGACGGGAGCTCCCGGGCCGAGTCTCCTCATGGCTCCGATCACGCTCACCGCAGGCCCGGTGGTCGCCTACAACGTCCTGGCCCTCCTCGCCTGTCCGCTCTCGGGGCTGGCGGCCTTCGCCGTGTGCCGCCGGATCACCGGCTCCTTCTGGCCCTCCGTCGCCGGCGGTTACCTGTTCGGGTTCTCCACGTACCACCTCGGCCACCTCGGCCTGCACGTCAACCTCGAGCTGGTCTTCCTGATCCCCCTCGCCGTGTATCTCGTGCTGCTTCGCGCGAACCGCGACCTCGGTCCGCGCGCGTTCGTCGCTCTGCTCGCCCTGGTCCTCGTCTTCCAGTTCCTCACCTCGACCGAGGTCTTCGCCACCTTCGTGCTCTTCGGCGCGCTCGCCCTGTCGCTGGCGATCGTCCTCGGCCCACCCGAGCGCCGGTCGGAGCTCCTCAGCGTGGCGAAGCTGATCGCCGTGTCCCTCCTGGTGACGGCTGCGGTGGTCAGTCCGTTGCTCTGGTACGCGTTCGCGTATGGAGTTCCCCGCCGGGACCTCGACGGTTCTGATCTCCTGAGCTTCGTCCTTCCGAGGCTCCGCACTCTGGTCGGCTCGAGGACCTTCTTCGACCTCACTCGGACGTTCCCCGGAACGTCGGTCGAGAACACGGCGTATCTCGGGCTCCCGCTGCTGGGCATCGTGGTTCATTTCGCGATCACGCGGTGGAGAGAGCTGGGAACGAGATTCCTCGTGACCCTACTGGGCGTCCTCGTGATCGCCGCGCTCGGTCCGAGATTGTTCGTGGCCGGCCACCGGTCGATCCCGATGCCCTGGCGTGCGGTCCAGACCCTGCCGGTCATCAACAACGCCTCGCCACGCCGGTTCACCCTCTACATCTTCCTGATCTGCTCGGTCGTGGTGGCGATCTGGCTGAGCGTCGCCGTCCGCTCCCGGCTCAGGTGGGCAGCGGTGCTGGTGGCGGCGGTCTTCCTGTTCCCGAACTTCTCGCCGGAGTACCTGCACGGTCGGGCCGACGTGCCTAGGTTCTTCGCGGACGGCGCCTATCGGAGGTTCATACGGCCCGGCGACAGCGTGCTGATCCTGCCGACAGAGGCTCCCAGCGGCTTCCCCCAGGCCATCAGCATGGTCATCCAGGCCCGCACGGAGTTTCCCTTCCGGATGGCACTCGCGTACATGGGTCCCCCGCCACCGGAGTTCGAGCAGTCGAGGATCCTCCGGGCCCTGTACGAGGGACGGGTTCCCGACGTGGGATTGGCGGAGTTCGACAGGTTCCTCACGGCGCACCAGATCCGGGCGATCATCCTGGATCGAGGATCCATGCTCGAGCAGGACCTCACTGCGCTGATCGGACTAACTCCGACCCCGGCCGGCGACGTCCTGGTGTACGAGGTTCAGCCGCCGTAGCGCTTGAGCAGATTCCGGGCGATGACCACGCGCTGGATCTGGTTCGTTCCCTCGTAGATCTGGGTGATCTTCGCGTCGCGCATCATGCGCTCGACCGGATACTCCCGCATGTATCCATACCCGCCGAGGATCTGCACGGCGTCCGTGGTCACCTTCATGGCCACGTCGCCTGCGTAGCACTTGGCCATGGACGCGAACTCGGTCATCCGCACGTCCTTCGCGTCGACCAGCGACGCAGCCCTGTACACGAGGAGCCGGGCCGCCTCGATCTCCATCGCCATGTCGGCCAGCATGAACTGGATCCCCTCGAAGTGGCTGATGGGCTTGCCGAACTGCTGGCGCTCGTTGGCATACCCGGCGGCGAAGTCCAACGCGCCCTGGGCGATCCCGAGCGCCTGCGCCGCGATGGTCGGCCGTGAGTAATCCAACGTGCGCATGGCGTACGTGAACCCTTCGCCTTCATCCCCGATCAGCCGGTCGGCCGGGATGTCGGTGTTCTCCAGGTAGACCTCCCGGGTCGGCGAGCCGTGGATGCCGAGCTTGTGCTCCGCTTTGCCGAAGGAGACCCCTGGGTCGTCGGTGTACACGACGAAGGCGCTGATGCCCTTGGCCTTGAGGTCAGGGTCCTTCGTGGCGAAGACGGTATACGCGTCGGCGACCCCGGCGCCCGTGATGAACCGCTTGGTGCCGGTGAGCGTGAATCCACCGCCTGTCTTCTCGTACCGCGACTTCATGGCCACCGAATCGCTGCCGCTGTCCGGCTCGGTCAGGCAGTAGGACATCTGGTGCTCGCCCCTGGTGATCCCGCCGAACAGCTCGTGCTTCAGCTCGTCGGAGCCGGCCAGCATGACGGGGATGGCGCCGAGGCGGCTGACCAGCGGGATCAGCGCACAGCCCGCCGAGACACGAGAGATCTCCTCGATCAGGACGGCGATGGTGAGCGACCCACCGCCGGCTCCTCCGAACTCCTCCGGGTATCCAACGCCCATGAGCTCGTTCTCGACGAAGAGCTTGTGGACGTCCCATGGGAACTCATCGGTCTCGTCGATCTCGGCGGCTCGGGCGAGCCCGATCCGTTCCTCCACGATCTCCCGGACGAGCCCGCGAAACTCCTCGAGCTCTTCCGGCAGCGCGAACGGAGTCTCGGCCACGCCGGCGTCAGGCCGGCCGCCGGATGATCAGGGCGTCGCCCTGGCCGCCACCGCCACACAGGGCCGCCCCGCCAAGGTCCACGCCGCGCCGGCGCATCTCGTACGCGAGGGTCAGGACCAATCGGCACCCGCTCATGCCGATGGGGTGCCCCAGGGCGACCGCGCCACCGTTCACGTTGACGATCTCCTCGTCCACACCGAGCATCCGGGTGGCGTTCAGGGCGACGGAGGCGAAAGCCTCGTTGATCTCCACCAGTCCCAGGTCGTGGGCGTCCTTGCCGGCCTTCTTCAACGCGTTCTGCATGGCCAGAGCCGGTACCGTGTGTAGATAGGCATAGCGCTCGGCGCTCATCCCGTGGGCGACGATCTCGGCGATCGGCGACAGCCCCAGTTCCTCCGCCTTCTTCGCCGACGTCACCACGACAGCCGCCCCTCCATCCGAGATCTGGGAGGCGTTCCCCGCGGTGATGGTCCCGTCGGGCTTGAACGCCGGCTTGAGCTTGCCCAGCGATTCCACCGTCGTGTCTGGGCGGATCCCCTCGTCGGTGGACACGACCACCGTCTCACCCTTCCGCTGGGGGATCTCCACCGTGACGACCTCCTCGGCTAGCCTCCCCGAGGTCCAGCCCTGGTGGGCCCTCTTATGAGAGCGGGCGGCCCAGGTGTCCTGCTCCTCTCGGCCGATCTCCAGCTCGCTGTTTACGTCGTCCGACGAATCGCCCATGTGCTTGTCGGTGAACGTCGACCACAGTCCGTCGTAGATCATCGAGTCGACGATCTCGGTGTTCCCCATGCGCGCGCCCCACCGGGCGGCAGGGATGATGTACGGAGCCTGGGACATCGCCTCCATTCCTCCCGCCACGACCACCTCGACCTCCCCCGCCCGGATCAACTGGTCGGCGAGGGCGATGGCGTTCAGGCCCGACAGGCACACCTTGTTGATGGTGATCGCCGGGACTTCGCGTGGAATGCCCGCCTCGATGGCTGCCTGGCGGGCGGTGATCTGGCCCGCCCCAGCCTGGATGACCTGGCCCATGATCACGTAGTCGATCTGGTCGGGGGCGACGCCGCTTCGCTCGAGGGCGGCGCGGATGGCGGCGGCCCCGAGCTTGACGGCCGGTGTGTCCTTGAACCCCCCTCCGAACTTTCCGATGGGGGTCCGGGCGCCGTCGACGATCACCGATCCGGTCATGGCGAACTCCTCGAAGGAAGGTGGTTCTTCCACCATTCTACGAGGGGGCGGACGATGACCGAGGTGCGGGCCGAGGGGGACGCTACTCGTTCGGCGGGGCGTCGCCGGCCTGTTCGGGGAGCGCGGCGTCATCGGACCCGTTCGGCAACACGATGAGCGTGTCCGACGCGTCCGCCCCGGGACCGCCGTTCGGCGAGTAGCCCGCCCGCTGGGCCAACGCCTGGTGGATGACCTGGACGATCTCTTCACCCACCAGCTCGTCCCGGGCGATCAGCGCGTCGCGCAGCGCCTCGACCAGGTCCCGGTTCTCCTCCAGCACGCCTCGGATCCGCTCCTTCTGCGCATCCAGGAGCGCTTCGACCCTGGCCTTGGTGTCCCGATCGGCGAGCACCTTGCCCACCAGGTTCGACCGCGAGGCCAGGCCTTCGGCCACGGCTTCGTAGGAGATCAGCGACCCGCCCATGCCCAGGGCGCCCACCATCATCGCGGCGACCTCGGTGGCGCTGGCGAGATCGGACCCCGGGCCGGTTCCCGTCTCCCCCAGGAAGACCTCCTCCGCCGCCATCCCGCCGAGGGCGATGGCGATCAGCGCCTCGAGCTCTGACCGGGACCGCGTGAAGCGCTCTTCCAGCTCGCTATGGGCGAGGAGCCCAAGCGCCGTCCGGCGCTTGATGATGGAGAGGACCTCCAACCTCCTGGTCTTGCCCAGGAGGTGGGCGGCCACGGCATGGCCGGCCTCGTGGGTGGCCACCGCCCGCCGCTCGGCCTCCGTGTACAGGACGCGCTGGGCCAGGCCGATCTCCTCCGTCAACTTGGCCTCGTAGATGTCCGAGATGCCCATGCCGTCCCGGCCGTCCCGCAGCGCCACGAGGAGAGCTTCGTCCAGGAGGTGCTCGATCATCACCGGCGTATAGCCGAGGGTGTCGTGGGCCATCCGCTCCCGGGCGCCGTCCTCATCCAGCAGCTCGTGATGGGCCTTGCGCTCGAGGAAGAAGTCGATCAGGTCGCGGCGGCCCTGCTTGGTGGGGAGATCGAAGTAGAGCCGTCGGTCGAAACGCCCGGGACGGAGCAACGCCGAGTCGAGCGAGTCCGCGCGGTTCGTCGCGGCGATCAGTAACAGGTTGTGGTACTTCGGCTTCCCGACCTTGATGGTTCGCCCCTCGGGGAGGTAGCCGTTCAGCCAGTTCACGAATCGTTCTTTGATCCGTTGCCCCCATTGGGGCTGGTCGAACGACTGCATCTGGATCAGGAGCTCGTTGACCATCCCTCCCGTACCCGGAGACGCGAACCGCGCAACGGACCGATCAAGGGACGGAGGCACGGCGTGCATCCCCAGTCCACTCCGGTCCGTGCCGATGGCGTCGATCTCCTCGATGAAGCCGATTGCCCCGCCCTCGCGACGGGCAGCCTTGCGCAGCGCCTTGAAGAACGAGCGGATACGGACGTTCGTCATGCCGAACCACATGGACTGGAAAGCCGGAGCTGAGACGAAGAGGAACGGCACGCCTGCCTGTTTCGCCATGGCCTTCGCCAGATACGTCTTGCCCGTTCCGGGGGGGCCCTCGAAGAGAATGCCGCGCCGAGGATTCCCCCCGAGGACCTCCCGGAAAGTGGCGTAGCCGAGGAAGACGTTCAGGGACCTGATCACTTCGTCGACCTGGGTGTCCAGACCCTTCACGTCGGACAGGCCAACCTCGATGTGTTCCGGACGAATCATCACGTGAGGCGACTTGCCGCTCATCAGCGGCATGAGCAGCACCACGCCGAAGATGAGCATCAGGATGACCATTGGCATCCAGATGCCCCAGTCCGATGGCAGGTGAGGCGGCTGGATGGGGTTGCCCGATGCCCACCGGAACCACAAGTACAGGTCCAGGGAGCCGAGGATCACGATGGCCCGGTACAGCCGGCGCCGCCGGGTTCGCTCCCGGATCCGGCTCACGTCGGCCAGGCCCGACCGCAGAACCTTGGAGTCGCCGAGAACGGCGGCTACCCTGTTCTTCTCAGTCACGTAACGCTCCCGGTCAAAGCCCGCCGGCGGGACCCCGCACGCACGTTCTTGCTGCGTGAGGGCGCTTTTCTCGTGAGGCATGGTACCCCGGCTGCTGGAAACAAACCACGGACCAAAGGCCTTACCGGGGCTGGAGTGCCCGCGACTTTGGTCTCGGTACCCGTTTGGCGCATCCAGGGAACGGAAGCCCTGGATGGGCCGGTCAGGGCCTCTTCTCTGACAAATCGGAACCCAGGCTCTAAGGTGAAAAGGCCAGCCAGGCGATCACAACCGGCACCTGCAGGAGGATGATTCGTGCCCCGAAAAAAGCAAGAGCCGGTCGAAATCGATGTCGCTCGACGGATCGGCGGCCTTCTGCGAGGGCTCAGACGGTCGGCCGGCTATCGAGCGGTCAAGGATGCGGCTGCCGTGCCCGGTTGCCCCGCCGCCCAGCAGACGATCTATGCGTACGAACGAGGAGGCCTCGTCCCTTCGCTGAAGCAGTTCATGGAGCTGGTCGAGTTCTACGCGCTGAAGACCGGGGGATCGCCTTCCCAGATCCGCTACCAAGGGGTGGCGGCGATGATCGCCGCGCTCTCCAGCCCCGCGTATCACCTCCCGGAGGCGTGGGACCTGATCTCCCGCCTCCAGCCCGCGCCCGCCGAGGGCCGGCGGAGGAGGAGCCGCTAGCGCGTGGAAGGGTGCGTTCTGCAGGACATCGACCACGTGGGGATCGCCGTTGCCGACCTCGATGCCGCCGTGCGCGAGTACAGCGCGGCTCTGGGGATCGAGCCGATCCACCGCGAGGTGGTGGAGGACCAGGGAGTGGAGGAAGTTCTGTTCCGAGCCGGTTCGTCCTATATCCAGCTGGTGGCGGCGCTCGGTCCGGAGACCCCGGTGGGAAGATTCCTTCAGAAGCGAGGCGAGGGATTGCACCACATCGGATACCGGGTTACGGACATCGCGTCCGCTCTCGACAGGCTGCGCGATGCTGGTGTCCCGCTCGTGGACGACTCGCCGCGGCACGGATCACGGGGAACTACGGTTGCGTTCGTCCACCCCCGGGGGTTTCGAGGAGTGCTTGTGGAGTTGGTCCAAGAGGGGCCGACGGCGACTTCCCGCTAGGTCATTCGGCCGGACCGGGCCATGTCCGCGGGGGTTGCGAAGGTCGCCCACTCCGCGGCTGAGCCGTAGGCTCGCTCCTCATTCGGTATCGGGACCGCACGACCTGCCCGCGTGAGGTCGATGGCCGGGTGGCGACCGGTAGTGTCGATCGCCACTACTCGCCCCTCGCAGGCTGAGTACAGCAACCAGCGGCCGTGCCAGGAGACATGGGATTCGTGAGCGCAGACGGCGAGCGTGAGGCGTTTACCGAACAGCAGTCGCGCAGACGTTCCTCGGACGCGAAGCTCATAGATACCTTCCCAGCCAGGTCCGCCCCCTGCGTTCGCATCCCGCCATACCGCCTGGATGAGGACGATCCCGCTGGTTGAGGGATCCGGGCTCAGGATCAGGCCGGTCCGACCGTACGTCGAGGAAACATTGACCCATCCCGAACCTCCACGAGGAATCGGAGAAAGCGTTGCGCTGGCGAGCACCAGGCCATCGCGGTCCAGCACGGCGATGCTTCTCCGCCCGGTCAAAAGGATGCGGCCGTCCTCCAGTCGATCGACGAATTCGAGGCCTGGAACGCCGAGAGCTTCGAGTCGGGCGACCGTCCGGGAACGCACGCCATCCGTCCGCTGAAGGGTCCGGCCGTGGAGATAGAGCAGGGTTCCTGACTGTGGTTCCGTGTAGGAGACCGAGACCGAACGAGCGATCAGACCCGCGGGCATCCCATCCGGCCTGCGCACGATCAGATCGGGATCGGCGCCGTCCGCATGGCTTCGCGAGATGATCAGGTTGCCGGTCGCGGTGACGCTAATGGGATCCTCGTTTCCAGCCACATGGCGCTCCGAGCCAGGGACTGTGCTCATGTACAGCTCGCTCGAATCGCTGCCATACACACTGAAGGCCAGCCAGCCGGCCCCGAAGACCGAGGAGCCCAGGAACTGAGGGTCGAAGGTTCCCATGGACCGCCAGAGGACATCGCCGCGACGGGTGAACACCACATGCCGGTCTTGAACCTGGGCTTGGACGCCTGGGCCCGCGGACGACAGGGCCAGCCAGCCCGGTTCCGTCACGGCGGGAAGCCTGGCCAGGCGCCCATCGCGGAAGAGGGCGTAGCGTCCGCACGAGGTCGTGAACACGACCGGCCACGGAAGGCGCGGAGCCTTCAGCCGGTCGGGGACGGCGGCCGGACAATCGGGCGGGGGCAGCTCCTCCCCTGACTCGGACGTTGCAACCGTTGCGGATGCCCCAGCGGTCTGCAGCCGAATCCCCTTTGGCACCGCACTGTCAGGGCGCGCGTTCACCCCTGTCGTGAAGAGGAGGAGGACGACCGCGCCGACTGAGGACACAAGAGATACCGGTCGACCAGGAGCACGCATTCCATGCACCTGACGGCTGGCCGTGTTGAAAGGTTCTTGCCCCGAACCTCGCGATGAGGCCCGTCGCCACCCCGTGGTCAAATAGCTCTCGTGATCGACTTCACCGTTCCACCCGAGCTCGAAGACGTTCGGTCGCGGGTGGCCGCGTTCGTTCGCGATCAGGTGCTGCCGGTCGAGCCTGGAGTCGACGCGACGAGCTTCGATGCGAGCCTCGCCGAGCTGCGGACGCGGGCACGGGCAGCGGGTCTGTGGAATCCGCATCTGCCGTCGGAGTGGGGAGGGCTCGGTCTGGGGCCCCTCGGGATGGCTCTCGTTTCCCAAGAGCTCGGGGTCTCGGCCCTCGCCCCGGCGGCGCTGAACTGCATGGCGCCCGACGAAGGCAACATGCATCTCCTGCTCCATGCCGCGTCGGACGAGCAGAAGGAACGCTACCTGCGGCCGCTCGCCGATGGGAGCGTCCGCTCCTGTTTCGCCATGACCGAGAAGGACGTCGCTTCGTCCGACCCCACACAGCTGCGCGCTACCGCCAAGCGCGACGACGACGGCTGGGTGCTGAACGGGGAGAAGTGGTTCATCACCGGGGCCAACGGCGCCGCCTTCGCCATCGTGGTCGCCGCCACGGAGGATGACGCTGCCGTCGAGCCTCGGGATCGCTACAGCCTGTTCCTGGTGGACGCGTCCAACCCCGGCTGGGAGGTCGTGCGCGAGATCCCGGTCATGGGCACGGAGGGACCGGGTGGCCATTGCGAGGTCCGGCTGAACGACTGCCGGGTGGACGCTGGTGCGCTGCTGGGGCGTACGGGAGAGGGATTTGCGCTTTCCCAGGTGAGACTGGGCCCGGCCCGCCTGGCCCACGCCATGCGGTGGATCGGAGTGGCCCAGAGAGCCCTCGACATCGCCACGGAGCGGGCGATCTCCCGGGAGGCGTTCGGACAGCAACTCGCTCGCCACGAAGCCGTCGCCTGGATGCTGGCCGACTCGGCGATCGACCTCTACGCGGCCCGGCTCATGGTCCTGCATGCGGCGTGGAAGATCGAGACCGGACGACGCTTCAAGCAGGAGGTGGCCATCGTCAAGGTCTTCGTGGCGGAGACGCTTGGGCAGATCGTCGACCGGGCCATCCAGATCTGCGGCTCCCTGGGGTATTCGGGGGACCTGCCTCTGGAACGCTTCTACCGGGACGCTCGAGCGGCTCGGATCTACGACGGCCCCTCCGAGGTCCACCGGATGCTCATCGCCAGGAACCTCGTGAGGTCGATGGCCGTCGAGGGGACCACGAGGCCGGCCACGGGCGGCGTGGCCTGAGGCATCTCGTGCGGCAGGAAGCCCAACCCCTGGTCGATCCCCGGGCGCTGGAGCGGTACCTCCGAAGCCGCCATCCCGAGCTCCTACGGGACGCGGGTTCAAGCGGCCCCCGATCCGGGTCGTTCGAAGTGCAACGGCATGTGGCCGGGCACTCGAATGAAACGTTCATCGTCCGTATGGACGGTGACGAGTGGATCCTCCGGCGACCGCCTCGAGGGGCGTTCCTGCCGACCGCCCACGACGTCGCCCGCGAGTACCGCATCCTGTCGGCGCTGGCCGGGACGGACGTCCGCGCGCCCAGGACGATCCTGATGTGCGACGACGCCTCCGTCATCGGCGCCCCCTTCTATCTCATGGAGAGAGTGGAGGGCGTCGTGATCCGGAGCACCCTTCCGGAACCGCTGGGCGCGGACGAGCGCTCCCCCCGGGCGATCGGGGAGGAACTAGTGGATGCGCTCGTCGAGCTCCATTCGGTTGACTGGCGACGGGTGGGCCTGGAGGGGTTCGGGAAGCCCTCCGGATATCTCGAGCGGCAGCTTAGGCGATGGAACGGGCAGCTCGCGCTGACCGAGCCGCTGACCCGCCCTCTCCCCGACCTGCATCGAGTGGGGAAATGGCTCGAGGACCGGGTTCCGGCCGGGGGCGAGGTGACCATCGTCCACGGCGACTACAAGCTGGACAACGTTGCCTTCCGGCTCGATGGACCGGTTCGCCTGGCCGCCATCCTCGACTGGGAGATGTCCACGCTCGGAGATCCCCTGGCGGACGTCGGCTGGATGATCTCGCTCTGGCGCGGGCCGAAGGACCCGGAGGAGCGCATCCTGGACGAGCAGACGGTGACGCGGCTTCCGGGCTTCCAATCTCGGGAGGAGCTTCTGGCCCGCTACGAGGCGATGTCCGGGCGGCCCGTCGGGGACCTCGCGTTCTACATGGCGCTCGCGTTGTGGAAGCTCGCCATCCTGCTCGAAGGCAGCTACGCGCGGCATGTCGCCGGGGTCACCGACGACCCCTTCTTCGCCCGACTGGAAGAGGGGGTGCCGGCGTTGGGAGCCCTCGCACTTTCGGTGATCGGCTCGTGACCACCCGATCCGAGCGAGCCGACGCAGATCGGAACCACGCATACGCCGCCCTGCTCGTCGACTACGGAGGAGTCCTTACCACTCCCGTCTCCGCGAGCTTCGCGCAGTTCTGTCTGACGACGGGGGTAAGCCCGGAACGGCTGAGAGTGGTTCTCGCGGCGGCGTACCGCGCCGACCCCGACGAAGAGCATGCCCACGAAGGCCTAGAGGACCTGGTCTCCGCCATCGAGACCGGTCGCATGGCGGTCGAGGAGTTCAACGACCGGCTCGCCGCGGTGCTATCGGAGGGCTTGGACCAACCCGTAGAGTCCACCGACCTCACCCTGAGGCTTTTCGGCGGCGCCGTTCCCGACGATCGGATGATCGGGGCGGTTCGTTCGGCACGGGCCTGCGGCATCAAGACGGCGCTGGTCTCCAACACCTGGGGCCTCCGGGACCCCCTCCCCTGGTACGAGGACGTCTTCGACGCCGTGGTTCTGTCGGGCGAGGAAGGTGTGCGCAAGCCCGACCCCGAGATCTTCTATCGGACCGCTCGCCACCTGCTTGTTCCCCCGGCCTCTTGTGTATTCGTCGACGACATCGCCGTCAACGTGGAAGGTGCCCGGGCGATCGGGATGACGGGGGTGCTCCACCGGCACCCCGACCTCACCATCCCCAAGCTCGAGGAGCTCCTCGGGGTGGGCCTGAGCTAGGCCACCACCCTTCCCTCGATCTGGGCCGCTGCGGGGCAACCGGACAGGCGCGGACATCGCGGGCAGTACCGACCGGGCATCAGGTTTGGGGCACGGCCGGAGGCCAGCTCGACCGCCGTTCTGGCCGCCGCGACGACCCGGTCGGAGGCGCGCTTCAACGTCTGCTCGGAGACGTCCTCGGCCTGCCATTCGCCCGAGTCGAGGAAGAATGTCGCGACCCGATAGGGAGGAACCCCGGTTCGAAGCAGCAGGAGGAGCGCGTAGAAGCGCATGTCCTCGGGGTGCTCCGGCCATGCTCGGCCACTCTTGAAGTCGATGGCCAGCCGTCGGGACCGGCCGAGAACCAGATCGGGCGTCCCGGACAGGATCACGCGGCCGCCCGAGAGGACGACCTTCAGGTACAGCTCGGGCTGGGGGGCCCACCTGCGGACGAGAGGAGGGAAGGAATCCCGGAACAGCGCGAGGTGGCGGCCGGCGTCCGCCATCAGGTCCCCTCGCGCGAACCCGTCGAGGGCATTCCAGTAGCGTCCGAACGAGACCTCCTGATCGGCCGCGCTCAGTGCCGCGCGTTCGCTCACGGTGATTGGGTCGAAGGCGCGCTCCGTCGCGACGTCCAGCTCGATGGCCTTGTGGAACAGGCGGCCCGACGCGGTGGCCGGCGAGTGCTCGAACCGAGGGCCTTCTCGGTTGAGCCCGGCCTGGAACAAGCCCTCGCACCGCTGCCGATCGTTCAGCCGGTGCTTCCCCAGCCAGAGGGGATCCCGCGACCCGCGGCGAACGCCGGCTTCGGCCAGGCGGTCCTCCAACGAGCGACGGACCCTTTCGGCCAGGTCCGGACGGACCCGAGGAGGTGAGCCGAGGCCGATCAGGTGCTCCAACGTACGGCGCTGAGCGGGCGTGAGCTCCATGAACGGATGGTAGGAGAAGGCAGTGACACCTCGGTGATCATTGCCTTCGCGAGGGGGGATAGACTGCCAGCGATGGCCGAGCTCAAGAAGGAAGAAGGCGAGGAAGAGGTCGGCGAAGCCTACGCCGAGGAACCTTCCGATGGAGACGCTTCAGGCGACGGCGCCGGTCCTTCAGGGGCCGTCCGAACGGGCCGCCCTCATGAAGCCGCCGAGCAAGCCGCGCCCACCATCGGCGACCGGCTGGAGCAGCTCCGGGCCCTCAAGGAGAAGGCCCGGATGGGAGGCGGGCAGGAAGCCATCGAGCGTCAGCACGCCCGGGGGAAGCTCGCGGCCCGGGAACGCCTGGAACTCCTGCTCGATCCGGATTCCTTCGTGGAGACCGACGCGCTCACCCGCCATCGCCTAGGGACGTTCGGCCTCGATCGGGTCCGCCCCTACACCGACGGCGTCGTCACCGGATGGGGGACGATCGACGGCCGGAAGGTCTTCGTCTACGCCCAGGACTTCACGATCTTCGGGGGTTCCCTCGGTGAGGTCATGGCCGAGAAGATCTGCAAGATCATGGACCTGGCCGCATCCGTCGGCGCGCCGGTGATCGGCATCAACGATTCGGGGGGAGCCAGGATCCAGGAAGGCCCCGCATCCCTCGCCGGCTACGGCTACATCTTCGACCGCAACGTCCGGTACTCGGGCGTGATCCCGCAGGTCTCGGTGATCATGGGGCCCTGTGCGGGCGGAGCCGTCTACTCCCCGGCCATCACGGACTTCGTGTTCATGGTGAAGGGTACGTCGCACATGTTCATCACCGGTCCGGACGTCATCCGGGCTGTGACCGGCGAGGAGGTCACCTTCGAAGAGCTCGGCGGGGCGAACACGCACGCCAGCCGGTCGGGCATCGCCAGCTTCATCGCCGACGACGAGCACGATTGCCTTTCCCAGGTCCGGTACCTCCTGTCGTTCCTGCCGGCGAACAATCTGGAGGACCCGCCCTCCTATGCCTCCAGAGACGACCCGAACCGGCGAGAAGAGTCCCTCAACACGCTGGTCCCCCACTCGCCCCGCGCTCCGTACGACATGAAGGAGGCGATCCGCCGGATCGTGGACGAGGGCGAGTTCTTCGAGGTCTTCCCTCTGTGGTCGGCCAACATCGTCATCGGGTTCGCCCGGCTGGACGGCCGCTCGGTGGGCATCATCGCGAACCAGCCGAAGGTGCTCGCCGGCACGCTCGACTACGAGTCGAGCGAGAAGGCCGCTCGGTTCATCCGGTTCTGCGACGCCTTCAACATCCCGCTGGTGGTGTTCGAGGACGTTCCGGGCTTCCTCCCCGGCACCGCGCAGGAGTACGGAGGGATCATCCGCCGCGGAGCGAAGCTCCTGTACGCCTTCTCCGAAGCCACCGTCCCGAAGGTCACGGTCATCACCCGCAAGGCGTACGGAGGCGCCTACGTGGTCATGAACTCGAAACACCTGCGCGCGGATGCCTCGTTCGCGTGGCCGACGGCCGAGATCGCCGTCATGGGTTCAGAAGGAGCAGTCAACGTGATCTTCCGCAGGGAGATTCAGAAGGCGGAGGATCCCCAGGCCAAGCGCAGGGAGCTGATCGCCCAGTACGAGGAGCAGTTCGGCAACCCGTACGTGGCGGCCGAGCGTGGCTTCGTCGACGACGTGATCGAGCCGGCCGAGACCCGTCCCCGGCTCATCCAGACGCTTCGGATGTTGCGCACCAAGCGGGAGCAGGTCCCCGCTCGGAAACACGGAAACATCCCGCTCTAGCCGGCCCTCCATGCGCTACGACCTCCCTCCCGGACTCTCGCCCGAGGAGGAGCGCGCCATCGTCGACGCCCTGGACGAGTACTTCGGCGCGGGCGTCGTCCGCCCCGACCCCTGGGCCCTGGCGGGAAGGGCTGAAGCCCTGGGCTCGGTTCCCTCCAGATCCGCCACCAGGCCATGCGCCCGTGGGTGGGCGGGGGTCCAAGCGCCTTCACCAAGCGGGGGACCGAACCCCGGTCGGGTCGCGGCGACGCGAAGTAGCCCGTCTCCCCCGACTCCCTTGAA
>JBKPAF010000053.1:0-16840 GCA_046726275.1 Actinomycetota bacterium | reverse complement strand
GCCTAGAACCTCTGGAACGGACTCGCGCCGGAGCGACGCTCATCTCCCGAGGCGAGTTTTCCATCGCGATCGCCGGGCTGGCCGCCTCAGCCGGCCTGGAACCGAGACTCACCTCCGTCACCGTGACCTATGTGATGGCCCTCGCGGTTGCCGGCCCCATCGCGGCCCGATTGGTCGAACCACTCTCCAGCCGGATGCATCGAAGGATTCGCGGACGGGTATCGAGTGAGAGCGAAGGGAGGCCAACATGATGAGTGATCTCGACTCCAGGCACTCCATCCTCATCAAGGCTCCTGCCGATGAGGTCTGGAAGGCGTTGACGACGCCTGAGCTGATCAAGCAGTGGTTCTTCGGCGTGGACACCGAGTCGGACTGGAGGGTCGGAAGCCAGCTGGTCCACAGAGGCGAGTTCCAGGGGAAGCCTTATGAGGACAAGGGCGAGATCATCCGCTTCGAACCCCCCAGCCTCCTCGTTCACACCCATTGGAGTCCGCTCTCGAACAAGGCGGACGCTCCGGAGAACTACCAGGAGGTCACGTGGGCTCTTTCGGAGCAGGATGGGACAACCGAGCTCACGGTATCGGAGGAGAACCTCCCATCCGAGGAGGCCAAGGCGGTCTCCGACCAGAGCTGGAAGGCCGTGCTCGAGAAGCTGAAGGAACTTCTCGAGCGATAGCCCGGGCGGCCCCCCACACGACCAGCGCGTTTCGACCGCAAGCGGTAGTGTCGATGCCATCGTCGCTCGAGGAAAGGAGCGAGTCATGGCCCACCCAAACGAGGAGATCGCTCGGAGCGCCACCGAAGCGATATCGAAGCGCGACATCGAGGGGTTCCTCGGCCACCACGCGGACGACGTGGTCATCCACTTCCCCGGCCGAGGCCCGATGGCCGGTGACTACCGGGGCAAGGACGAGGTGGCCCGGATGTTCCAGCAGCAGATGCAGATCCTCGATGCCCCTCCCGAGGTGGAGAACCACGACGTCCTGGCGAACGACGACCATGCCGTGGTCCTGAACAAGATCCGAGCGAGCCGGGGTGGGCAGTTCCTGGAGCAACAGCAAGTAGTCGTGATGCACATCAAGGACGGCAAGATCGCCGAGGTCTGGCTGCAGTTCTCCGAGCAGCAGGCCATGGACGAGATGGCCTCGTCCTGAGCCTGAAACGAAACCCCGGTCAGATCACGCCGGACAACGCGGAGCCGAACGAATTCCCGGGGGCCGGCTCTCCCTGAACCCCGGCCACGCCTTCGTGCCAGAGCTGGTCCGCAGGGGAGGTCACCTGGAGCCCCGAGGCCGATCCGTACAGGGTATTCACGGCCCCCGTGCCGGTCGCGTCTCCCACCGTCTCACGCGGTACCCCGATGGCCAGGTCGTCGAAGGAGTCCATATTGAACTCCGCTCCGCCCAGGGCGGATCCGAATCGATCGCCCGCCTCCCGGACACCATCCACGCCCGAACTGTTCTGCGACCAAACCTGGTTCCCCGCAGAGGTCAGTCCGTCGGCCGAGCCAGGTAGCACGTGCACGACTCCACTGTTGTTCGGCGAGTCCTCGAACGGTACGCCGACGGCGAGGTCCGCGAAGCCGTCCCCGCCGAAGTCGGCGAACACGAGGAACCGTCCGAACCTGTCGCCGGGCTCGGCCGCATCCTGTACCCCAGGGCTGTCCTGCGACCACAGCTGATCGTCGGGGGAGGAGGCCTGCAGACCGCCGTCTTCCCCGTACAGGAGGTGCACCACACCCGCATCGCGACGTGACCCCAGATCCTCCAGCGAGGCCCCAACCGCCAGGTCGGCGAACTCGTCCCCGTTCGGATTCGATGCGGCGAGGCCGGACCCAAAGGCATCCCCGGCCTCGGCGGTTCCGCTCACGCCGGCCCTGTCCTGGGTCCAGAGCTGATCCTTGGGGAACACCGTCTGCGGGCCGTCCGGGGACCCGTACAGGATGTTCGTCGCTCCCGTATCCACGTCAGAGCCCATGAGGTCCTCGCCTGGAACGCCGATGGCGAGATCGTCGAACCCGTCGCCGTTCATGTCCCCAGCCGCCAGAGCGGCACCGAAGTGGTCGCCGGCCTCGGCCGTTCCGTCGACGCCGGTGTTCGCCTGCGACCAGAGCTGGTGTTCAGGGACCACCGCCTGAAGGCCACCGGGAGCCCCGAACAGCACGATCACGCCCCCCACGCCCGACAGGTCGGACAGGACGTCGCCGGGGATCCCGATGGCCAGGTCGTCGAATCCATCGCCGTTGAAGTCCCCAGCCGTCAGGACCCCTCCGAAGTGCTCGTTGGGCCCTGGATTCCCCTTCACCACTGGGCCGCGCTGGTACCAGAGCTGGTCATCGGTCGGGGTGAGCCCCGTCGCAGAGCCGTAGATGACGTTCACCTCGCCAGCGTCGACGTTGCCGGGGAAGTCCGCGTTCGGAACCCCGATCGCGAGATCGGCGAACCCGTCACCGCTGAAGTCCCCCGACGCCAGGGCGGCGCCAAACCGTTCGCCGGCCTCCAGGTCGCCATCGATATCGCCCGCCTGGGTCCACCGTTGATCGTCCGGGTCCTCAGCCTGAAGGCCGGAAGCGGCTGTTCCGAACAGGACGTTCACGGCGCCTGCCCCCTCTACGCCAGCCTCGTCGGCTCCGGGGGCCCCGATCGCGAGGTCCGCCACACCGTCGCCGTTGAAGTCCGAACGAAGTCCGGACGGCGCAGGTCTCGATGTCGCCCCAGCGGGGATCGTTGCGATGAGGCTTGAGGCCACACAGAGGCCAACTACAAGAAGCGCACGGCGCATGCTCAACCTCCCCACATCAGGATCAAGATCCAAGGCCGGACCAACCCAACTGGTCCTCAGTGTCCGGTCACCCTAGCAGCGGCGTCTACCGTCGGTCGGACTAGATTCGTCCTAGGTCCGACGCGCCGGCGACGTGAGCACACGGTAAAGGGCTGGACGGGGGCGGGGCAGGGCGGGACCCAAGACGCGTCACCGAGGGAGACCAGCACCATCGCGGCGAACCGGATGCCCGTGAAGGCAACCGGGTCGAGGTCATGCCACGCGATCTTGAAGAGACTGAAGGTCGATGCCCACATGACGGCCACGGCGAGGAGGGCAACATCGACCACGAGCGAACCGCGAGGAGACGGGAGGTTCCGTCGCTTTCCTTCGTCTGCCACAGCAGGGGCGTCCCCTGGTTTATTCCTGCCAGACGCGCGGATTTACTGACGCCGCCTGGGGGAGGGGGACCTCGTCCGTAGCGGCGGGAACTCGGTCAGGAGCCCATCGGCCTCGACCTGATAGAGGGCAACTACTCGGGTCAACCCGGCCAGACGGCGTCGACCGAGACTGCGAAAGCCGACGCCGGCCGGCATCGAGTCTTCGAGGGCAGCCTTCGTCTCGCCGGAGATCACGATCTGACCACCGTGGGCCACCGAGCAAACGCGGGCCGCGACGTGAACGGAGAGACCGATATAACCAGTATCGGTGAGGGTAGGTCGTCCGCTGTGAAGGCCGGCCCGCACCCGACATTCCAGGTCGTTGGGCCAGGACCGGCCACCCAACGTGCGCTGGATGCTCACCGCCGCCTCGATGGCCGCGGGCACCCGCTCGAACACTGCGAAAAACTCGTCTGCCCGCGCCTCGATCTCCCGTCCCCCAGCCTGGAGGACGGCCTGGCGGATCACCCCTCGGACGTCGTTCAACAGGTCTGCGTAACGATCGCCCAGCTGGCTGAGCAGACCCGTGGAACCCTCGATGTCAGTCAGAAGAAAGGTGACGAAGCCGGTGGGGAGCGTGGCGGCGTCGGTCGATCGAGCCTTGATCTGTCCCTGCAGGCTTTCCTTCTCGATGACGAATCGCACGGCATCCAACACCGTGTGGGTGAGGTCTGCATCGTCAAGGACTGCAGGGTCGTGCACGATTGCCGTCATCGGCCGGCCCCTGCGCTCCAGATAGGTCACCGCCCGACCTTCCTCATTGGCCGGGAGCGGGACCGGCTTTCCGCCCCCGTCCAGGTATGATCCGGCAGCCTCGGACCAGTGAAGCACCACCAAGCCGGGGTCCCGGAGTGCGCGACGGAGTTGCTGCTCGAGCTCGCCCGGGGCGCCCATCCGCCCCAGCTCGATCACGAGCCGACCGGCTGCCGCGTGTTTCCGCTCCGATCGAAGCTGGCCCGTGATGAAACCGACGGGCACGATGCCGTACTTCTTGGCGGCGTTCAGGAGCCGTTTCCGGGCTCGCTCGCGGGCCGCATCGTTCTCGAAGGAAACCTGGCCGAACCTGGCGAGCGCGTTCCGGACGTGAGCCTCGTCGTGGATGGGCAGCAGACGCCTGCCGCGTGAGTCGATGTACGCGAACGCGCTGTCCGGGAGCTTCGCCCGTTCGCTGTCCTTCAGCTTCGCCATATCGTGAGGATAGACGGCTCATACGACAGCGGTCGCTGCCGCGTTTGACGCACGTTCACGCCTCGTTATGCTCGAAGGTCGGACACAGTGGACAACGCGCAGCGTGTTCGAGCGACACAAATCACCATAGGAGTCCCTTCGATGAGTTTGGGAGGTGATGCGAACGGCAAAGAGAGGTATCGACAGTTCCACTCAATAGAAGGAGGCGCCATGGCAGTAAAGAAGTCGACCAGAAAGTCCTCGTCTGCGAAGCGGTCGGCGGCTGCGAGGAAGGGAGCCGCGACCAGGAGAGCCAAGACGGCCAAGCGGGTCACGGCTGGCAAGAAGGCCGCGGCCACCCGAAGGTCCAGAGCGAAGAAGGCCGCGAGCGCTCGGAAGTCCAGCGCGCGGAAGAAGTCCACGGCTCGGAAGTCCAGCGCGCGGAAGAAGTCCACGGCTCGGAAGTCCAGCGCGCGGAAGAAGTCCACGGCTCGGAAGGCCACGGTACGGAAGAAGGCCAGCGCACTGAAGGCCACGGTACGGAAGAAGGCCAGCGCACTGAAGGCGAAGTCGGCCAAGCGGGTCACGGCTGGCAAGAAGGCCGCGGCCACCCGAAGGTCCAGAGCGAAGAAGGCCGCGAGCGCTCGGAAGTCCAGCGCGCGGAAGAAGTCCACGGCTCGGAAGGCCACGGTACGGAGGAAGGCCACCGCACTGAAGGCCAAGTCGGCCAAGCGGGTCGCGGCCGGCAAGAAGGCGGCGGCCACCAGGAAGTCCCGTGCGAAGAAGGCTGCAAGCGCGCGGAAGAAGTCCACGGCTCGGAAGAAGTCCACCGCTCGGAAGTCCACCGGGCGGAAGGCCCCGGCCAGCAGGCCGACGACTCCGCGTCCCGCCGCGGCTCCCGCTCCCCTTTCCCCGGGTGGGCCGACTCCTACGGGTCCGGCTCCGACGCCCCCCGCGCCGCCGTGGACTCCGACCCCAGAGCCGTCCATCGAACGGCCTAGCTGGCTGACAGAAGACGAGAGCTGAAGGCAGGCGCTCCGAGGCCGTACTACCTCCCAATCAGAGGCCACCTCCCAATCAGAGGCCTCCTGCCGAGTTCGCGGACTGACGGATCAGCGCGACGACATACGGAGCGAAGGCCTTCTCGACATGACGAGGGGAGCCGCCGAAGCGGCTCCCCTGTCATTACTCGACGCCGTTGACCAGGGACCTAGAAGCTCCCGACCCAGGCGAGGACCTCGGGGATGTCCACTCGCTGCGAGTAGCCCACCCCACTGCAGTTCGAGTTCGTCACATAGGAGTTGACTGCCAGCACGGTCGTGCTCCCGGCGGGCAGGTCTGGCCCACCGGAGTCCCCGAAGCAGGTGCCACCAGAGCCTCCACCGGGGTTCAGCGCCAGCTTCATGAAGTTCTCGCTGTGCGTGAACTTGCCCGAGACGAGCTCGGTGGGCGCAAACAGGCGCACCCGCGGTCCGGTCCACCGCGGCGGTCCACCGCCGTGGTCCTGCTCCTGAACGCCGTAACCGACGAGGTCGATGGCCGTCTTGTTCTTCAAGGTGTCCACCACGCCGGCAGAGGGTAGCTGCGCATAGACGCTCACCTTCTCGAGCGGAACCGGCTCGGTGAGCTCGATCACGCCGACGTCGCCGATGGCGAACCCGGGAAGACCTTTTCCGCAACCGATGCAGAACCCCGGGTATGTGTGCGGGATCCCGTCGTACGAGCTCGGCCCGCTGAACGGGTACTCGGGATTCCCCTCGACGATCTCGTCGAACCAGATCCTCGCGGCCACGGTGCCATCCGTGCAGTGGCCGGCCGTTAGTACCAGCGTCGGCGACAGCAGGGACGCGCTGCACCGATGCGACGGTGCGTGGCCTCCCTCCCCATCGTCGACGTCGAAGACGGCGAGCCCGACGTACGGATGGGCGTTCCCGTCCGGACGACCATTGGTGATCGCCGAGGCGGGCAAGGCCAGCCCGAGCACCACTGCCGTGGTGAGGGCCAGGTAGAGCGCCTTTCTCATTGCACCCCCTTCGTGTGGGAAGTCTCCGAAAATACAGCGCAATCTGCTGGATGACCTGCGTCACTCGACGTAGGAGCGGCGGTGCCCCATCCCTGCCCCAGCGGACGCCCGGGGCGAAGCTTTCGACCGATCTCGGGGACTCACTACCTCCTCTAGACTGTTTTTCGTGAGGGGTCGGGGCCTGTCGTGAGGGGTCGGAGCCTGTCGTGAGCGAGCGGGATGAAGCATTCCTGGGGGGCCGGGGCGTCTACGGCTTCGATGGCGTGTTCGCTCTGGCCGGCCTGAGCGAGAGGAGCTTCCACGAGCACAGCCTCGAGCAGCTCGACGCCCTGCTCGATCCGAATCTCGTCGTCCATGCTCCTATCCCGTTCGAGCAGGGTGCGGAAGGATTCAAGCGGGCTCTCCTGGCGACACGCGAAGCCTTCCCCGATCTTCGGGTCACCATCGAGGCCCGGGCTGCCCAGGATGGCCTGGTGTTCCGGAGGTGGTCCATGACCGGAACCCACCTGGAAACGTTCCTGGGAGTCGCTGCCACGGGCCGCAAGATCGCCCTGTACGGCGTCGATATCGAGCGGCTGGAGCACGGCAAGATCGTCGAGCACTGGTCCTTCTGGGACCGGATGTCGCTGGCCGAACAGCTCGGGTTGGCCTCGCTCCCAATAACGTCGAGTTGAGCCGCCTAGACGAGGAGTACAAGCAGAGTGCCCCCAACGAGCCGTGGGAAGACCGCTACGCCAGAGCCCTTCTGGCGCGCTTCGCTTCCTAAGGGCGTCCTTCACAAGCCGTAGGTCTCCAGCAGCCGGAGCCACACCTCGCTGACCGTAGGGAACGAAGGCACGGCGTGCCACAGCGTGTCGAGGGTGACCTGACCAACGATGGCGACCGTCGCGGCGTGCACGATCTCCTGGACGTCCGGGCCGGTGAAGGTGGCTCCGACGATCACCCGTCGATCCTCGTCGACGACGATCTGGCTGGTTCCGTGGATGTCGTTGCCTCGTGTGTAGGCCCCGGCTACGCCGCCCGTGTCGTACGACACGACCCGAACGTTCAACCCTCGCTCCTGGGCCTGCGCCTCGGTGAGACCCACCGCCGCAACCTGGGGATCGGTGAACGTCACCCGAGGAATGGCCACACGATCGCCGACATCGCGGACGTCCAGGCCGGCGATGATGTCGCCGACGAGCCGCCCTTGGTACTTCCCCATGTGTGTGAAAAGAGCCACGCCGGCGACGTCGCCGACCCCGTAGAGCCAATCGCCCTCGACATCGGTCGCCCGAAGCCGGTCGTCCACGGAGAGGAACTTGCCGGGCTCGAGCCCAACCGTGTCGAAGCCGACGTCCATCGTGTTGGCCCTCCGTCCCACGGCAACGAGGATCTCGTCGCCGGTCACTTGGCGCCCGTCCTCCAGAATTCCGGTGACGGGACCGTCGCCTCTTTCCCGGCTCACCTCGGTCATCCGCGCTCCGGTGATAACGGTGATGCCTTCGGCCTCGAATGCCGCACGGACCTCCTCGCCGGCGAAGGGCTCCTCTCTCGCCAGCAACCGATCGGCGCCCTCCACCACGGTCACCTCGTCCGTTCCCAGCCTCCGGAACGCCTGTGCCAACTCAGCGCCGATCGCTCCCCCGCCCAGGACCACCAATCTTCGAGGGAGTTCCTTGACCGCGGTGGCGTCGCGGTTGTCCCAGGGCTTCGCCTCGGCGAGCCCCTCGATCGGGGGGACCAGCGGAATGGTGCCGCAGGCCACGACGACGGCCTTCTGCGCCATGAGATGCCGGATGCCCTCGGGCGTCTCTGCCTCCACCGCTCTGGGCCCGGCCAGCCTCCCGTGGCCCCGCACGAACGTGATCCCCTTCGATTCGAACCACCTCAGGTCGCCGGCGTCCTGCCAGTTGTTCGTCATGTAGTCGCGCTGGGCGAACGCAGCTTGGACGTCGATGACTCCCGTGACCGCCTCGGCCGCTCCAGGAACTCGCCGGGCCGCCGCCACCACGTCACCCGGACGGATCAGGGTCTTCGATGGTATGCACCCGTAGAAGGAGCACTCTCCACCGGCCAAGCGTTCTTCGACGATCGCCACGGACAGGCCGTGGTCTGCGCTCCGCCCCGCCGCGTTCTCGCCGGGCGGGCCGGCTCCGATCACGATGACGTCGAATTCATCGGCCATCAGTCACGCCTCCTTCGAGTGGTTCTCGGGCAGGATCATGTCGCGCCGGCCCCGATCCTGCTGCCCGACTCCTTCCGTTCCCGGGACCGGCTGGAGCATCACCCCTGACCTTTGGGTATGGTCGTGCCGGCATGGGGGAACGCGAATAGATGATTGACGTCTCGCTTCCGATCGGCCCGGATCTCCTGGTCTGGCCGGGAGACCCCCCTGTGGATGTCGTTCCCCGGCTGCGCATATCCCAGGGTGACCCGGCCAACGTGTCCGAACTTCGCATGGGGACGCACACCGGAACCCACGTCGACCCACCCAACCACTTCGTGGAAGGGTCTGCCGGCATTGACGCGGTACCCGTTGACATCCTGATGGGCGAGGCGATCGTGGTCGACGCTCGACATCTGGACCGCCCGATCGACCCTGACGACTTCGAGAAGTTGGAGATCCCTGGGTCGGCGCGTCGGGTCCTCCTCCGAACCGCGAACTCGGATCTCTGGAGGACCTTGCCGGTCCGTTTCCCCGATCGATATGCGTGCCTCACGCCGGAGACCGCTCAGATGCTCGTGGATCGAGGGATCCGGCTGATCGGCCTGGATTTCCTCTCTGTGGAGCAGAAGGGGGCGGCCGGGCACCCGGTGCATCACATCCTGCTCGAGAACGGCGTCGTCATCGTTGAAGGCCTGAACCTGGGCGAGGTCGAGCCGGGTGTGTACACGCTGGTCTGTCTCCCCTTGAAGATCGTCGACGGCGACGGTGGACCCGCCCGGGCGTTGCTGGTCCCGCGCTGACGAGGTCACCCCGGAGGGCTGACCTCGATGAAGACCTTGATCGTGCCCGGCGCTCCCAGGAGTTCGAACGCCTTGGCCCACTCATCCAGCCCATGGATGGGGTGGGTCAGGAGGCGATCGAGCCAGCCTGGGAACTCCTCCTCGGCGATGGCCAGGTCCCGGACGCCGGCCTCGAAATGCTCGCGGTTGGCGTTCACGGTTCCCACCAGGATCTTGTTCCCGAGCACGAAGTCCAGGTTGATGGCATCCGAGGGGATCTCGACCGTCCTCATGCCCCCCGTGACACTGGACAGAACCATCACCCCGTTCTTGCCGAGAAGCAGGCGCATCGCCTCGAACACGATCGGAGAGAACCCCGTCGCCTCGAAGATGAGGTCGAAGCGCCCTTGCCCAGCTGCGATCTGGGAAACCGTCTGGCCTCCGGTAGCCACATAGGTCGCCCCGAGAGCCTCCACCAGCTCGGAGTTGAGGTATGGAGCAGCATCGAGCCCCATCGTCACCACTTCCAGCCCCCGAATTCGCAGTGCAATGGTGGCGAGCAGCCCGATGGTCCCAGCGCCCAGGACGGCCGCCCGCCGGGGCCTCCAGACCTTCAGGCGGCGCTGGATCTCGAAGGCCTGATGAATGCCTTTCTCCACGATGCTGGTCGGCTCGAGGAGAACGGCCACCTCTCGAAGACCGGTCGGGATTCGGATGAGGTACTCGGGATCCTCCACGTAGTACTCCGTAAGGAAGCCGTGCACCCGGCTGATCCCGTGCTCGAAGTAAACCTCGTCGGTCGTCATGTCCGGCATCCCGATCTGGTCGTAGAAGCTCCCACCGGCTCGACGCACCCTGGCCACCACCAGGTCGCCGGCCTCGAGCTCGGCCACTGCCGGCGCGGTCTCCTCCACCACCCCCAGGCTCTCGTGGCCCAGGACGAGGAAGTCAGAGCCTTCGGGGGCGGCGCCGTACTCGCCCGCATTGATCTCCCGGTCGGTCCCGTCGAGGCCCACCCGGAGGACCCGGACCAAGACACCCCTCCCGGCAGGGATGTCCTGCACCGACGGTTTCGGGACCTCCCGCATGCAGGCGGTGCCCGGAGTCCCGGGGTTGACGGTGATGGCCTTCATGCCGATCCCCCTCCTCACGATCTGGATCCGTGGTCCATCATGCCAGGAGTCCCGTTCGACACTGGAAACGAAAAGGCCTCGCCATCAGCCACACTTGGGGGGCGAGGAGAGGGAGGTCGTTCATGGGGGACATGATCAGCATCCTCGATGGCAGCACCTTCATGGTGAGTGACCGCCGAGGAGACATCGACGCCGGCCCCGACCAGCCTCACGGGCTCTTCCACCGTGACACCCGGTTCCTCTCCCGGTGGATCCTCACGCTGGAAGGCCGCCCGCTCGAGGTCCTGTCCACCGACGACGTCGACTGCTTCTCGGCGCAGTTCTTCCTCTATCCACCGAGCGGCACGATCTACAAGAACGCAGAGCTGTCCGTAATCCGGCAGCGCACCGTCGGTGATGGCCTCCACGAGGACGTGCTCGTCCTCAACCACTCGCCGCAGGAGGTCGAGGTGGGCCTGACGGTCGCCGCGGACGCGGACTTCGCGGACCTGTTCGAGGTGAAGGACGCCCTCAAGAAGAAGGGCGAGCTGTATCGCGAGCTTCGCGACGGATCGCTCATCTTGGGCTACCGCCGCCAGGACTTCGTTCGGGAGACGGCGATCACCTCGAGCGAGGCGGCAAGGATCGACGAGCGAGGGTTCTCCTTCACGATCCGGCTGGCCCCGCACGGCGACTGGCAGACGTGCCTCGACGTGATGCCGGTCTCGGGGTCGGCATTCCGAACGAAGCACGGGCACGGGTCGATCCACAACCCCCTCCCGAACATGAAGCTCAGCCTGGAGCAATGGATCGCCGAGGCCCCCCAGCTCAAGTCGAGCTGGGACAAGTTGGGTCACATCTACTGGCGAAGTCTGGTCGACCTCGCGGCGCTGCGGTTCTATCCGGACATCCTTCCCGAAGCTTCGGTGCCGGCGGCGGGCCTCCCCTGGTTCATGGCGCTGTTCGGCCGGGACAGCGTGATGACCAGCTACCAGAGCCTCCCCTTCACGCCCGAGCTCGCCGAGACCACGCTCAGGGTGCTGGCGGCGAGACAGGGCCAGCAAGTGGACGACTTCCGCGACGAGGAGCCCGGCAAGATCCTGCATGAGCTGCGGGTGGGCGAGCTCACGCACTTCGGAGAGCGCCCCCACTCCCCCTACTACGGCACCGCGGACGCCACCCCCCTTTGGCTCATCCTGCTCGACGAGACCGAGCGATGGACGGGGAACGGCGACCTGGTCCGCGAGCTGGAGCCGAATGCCCGTGCCGCTCTGGACTGGATCCACCAATACGGAGACCTCGACGGGGACGGTTATGTGGAGTACCAGCGGCGGAACGAGGAGACCGGTCTGGAGAACATGTGCTGGAAGGATTCGTGGAATTCCATCCTGTTCGCCGACGGCAGCAACTCGAAGCTGCCCAGGGCCACGTGCGAGATCCAGGGCTACGTGTACGACGCCCAACGCCGGAGCGCCCGGCTGGCCCGAGAATTCTGGGGAGACCCCGGACTTGCCGACGATCTCGAGCGCCGGGCCGGCCAGCTCAAGTCGCGGTTCAATCGCGATTTCTGGGTCGAAGATCGCGGATATTTCGCTCTCGCCCTCGACGGTGACAAGCGTCAGGTCGACAGCCTGACGTCCAATGTGGGGCACCTGTTGTGGAGCGGCATCGTGGACGAGGACAAGGCCGAGTCCCTTCGAGATCATCTGATGAGCGACCGGATGTTCTCGGGCTGGGGCGTCCGCACGATGGCGGAAGGGATGAACGGCTACAACCCGATCGAGTACCACAACGGCACCGTCTGGCCCCACGACAACTCGTTCGTGGCCGCAGGCCTGCGTCGCTACGGTTTCGCGAGTGACGCCGCCCGTATCGCCTACGCGTTGCTCGAGGCCTCCACGTACTTCGACTGGAGGTTGCCCGAAGTGTTCGCCGGCTACCCGAGATCGCTCACCCACTTCCCGGTGGAGTACCCGACCGCCTCCAGCCCCCAAGCTTGGGCTACCGGAACTCCACTTCTGTTGCTTCGCGCGATCCTCGGTCTCGAGCCTGAGGACGGGGAGCTCCTGACGGACCCCGTGCTTCCCGCCGAGATCACCTATCTCGCACTCGGAGGTATCCGGGGCCGGTGGAGAGCCGCCGAAGTGACGGCCCGCACCGACTAACCAGACCGAGAAACCTCAGTTCGCCCGTAGGTACTTGCCCAACCAATCGAGGATGATCTCGAAGCGCATCACCCTGTGTACGGGGTTGCCTGAACGCGAGAGCTCGTGGCCCTCCACCGGGAAGCGAACGAACTCCACCTCGCGCTTCAGCGTGCGGAGGATGGAGAACAGCCCCTCCGCCTGGCCGACCGGACACCGCAGGTCGTTCTCCGAATGGATGATCAGCAGCGGGGTCACGATGTTCTTGGCGTACGTGGAGGGTGACACCTGCCGGTAAGCCTCGGGCGCTTCCCAGGCGTACGCTCCGATCTCGCTCTTGAACCACGGACCGAAATCGCTTTCCTCGGCCTCGGACTGGAACTGGTTCACCGCCCGCTCCGAGATCCCTACCTGGAACCGGTCGGTGTGACCGACGATCCACGACGTCATGAAGCCGCCGTAGGACCCTCCCATGACCCCCAGCCGGTCCGGATCCAGGAATTCGAATCGCTTCAACGCCTCGTCCACCACCGCCATACAGTCTTCGTAGTCCACGGTTCCCCACCCGGGTCCACCACTCGCGGGTCCACGGATGGCTCGGCCCCAGGCCTCGCTGTACCCGGAGGACCCGCGAGGGTTCGAATACACCACGGCGTAGCCCGCTCCCGCGTAGACCTGGAACTCGTCGAAGAACTTGTTGCCGTACTGGCTGAACGGACCGCCGTGGATGTTCAACAAGAGAGGGTATTTGGTGCCATCCTCGAACCCGACCGGCTTCATGATCCAGGCCTCGACCTCGGAGCCGTCCGCCGAGATCGCCACGAACCGCTCCGGCGCGGGAAGGTCACGGGCTTCCCGGAAGGCGCCTCCGACCTCCGTGACTTGACGGTCACCCACGAAGAGCTCGGAAAGTGACGTTGGCGTGTGCAACGAGTGCACGATCTGCCCCGCGACCGCGTCGTAGCCGGTCAGCATGAAGTCGCCGTCGATCACCAGTTCTGGCGGCGCCGACCCGTCCGCGGCCACCCGATACAGCGGGACGTTGCCTCCGTCCTCGGTGCCGAACAAGATGGCGTCGTTCCCCTCCCAGATCGGCTCCCGAAGACCGGTGAAGTTCGGTGCGCAGGTCCGGTCGAGCGACTCGGTCAGCACGACGCGCTCGCCCCCCGTGGCGGGGATGACCGCTACCTGCGTGTGGCGCGGTTCGTCGAAGATTCCTGGCTCGTACAGGTAGGCGATCCGGGATCCGTCCGGCGACCACGAGGGAGCGCTGCAGAATCCATCGGTCCTCGTGATGCACACGGGATCGCCGCCGTCCGACGGCATCACCTGGAGATCTCGACTCGGTGTGATGTCCCAGTCGTCGCTCCGCGCCGAGGCGAAGACGATCTTCGCCCCGTCCGGCGACCACCCCGGCTGCTCGTCCTCGAAATCCCCTGAGGTGATCTGTACGGGCTCGCCGGAACCATCGGCGGGCACCACGAACAGATGCTGCCGACGATCGAACGTCCATCCGACGTTGTCCAGCTTGAACATCAGCCGGGTGATCCTTCGGGGCGCCCGCTTCTTCTCATCCTCCTCGCTGTACTCGGGGTCTCGGACCCTGGCCACGAACACGATGCGCTGTCCGTCGGGGGACCACGCGGGCTGCGTGACGTCCTCCTTGCAGTCCGTCAGCTTCCGCGCCTCTCCTCCGCTCACCGGCATGACGTACAGCTGGGGAACGCCGCCTTCCCGCTTGGACGTGAAGGCGATCTGGCTGCCGTCGGGCGACCATCTGGGGTCCGCGTCCCGAGTGGTCCCCGAGGTGAACTGGCGGGGTGGCGAAGACCCGTCGATGGGGGCCAGCCAGATCGCCCCTTTGACGTCGTTCGTGTCCTTGTCGACCTTCCAGACGGCGTAGGCAATCGTCCCGCCATCCGGTGAGACGCGTGGATCCACGACCCCGGTCAGCTCGTAGACATCCTCGGGAACCATGCCAGGCATCGAACCTCCTTCAGAAGGATTGGCGCGTCGGTGAGTCCCCATCCTCCCACGTCATTCGGTCTCCCGCGAACGGCCCGCCAGCGAGGCAATCGTTCCGTGCGGCGGATAGCCGATCGGCCACAGACCTTACGGTAGGCTGGCCTCACTTGGCGCCGTCGTGGGAGCACCCTTGCCGGTCGCGACGGCCGGTGGGACGCTCGCGATGATGGAAGAGATGTCGGGTGCCGAGGAGCTGCCGATGACCGTTCGGGTCCTCATCGTGGACGACCAGGAGCCGTTCCGACTCGCTGCCAGGATGGTGGTGGAGGCCACGGACGGCTTCGAGGTGGTCGGTGAGTCCGAAAGCGCCGAGGATTCCATCGAGCTGGCCCGGAGCCTGCAACCGGATCTCGTCCTGATGGACGTCAACCTTCCGGCGATGAACGGGCTCGACGCCACCCGACGCATCCTGCAGGAGTCCAGCAAGATCGTCGTGCTGATCCTCTCCACGTACGAGCCAGACGAGTACGCCCCCCGGGCGGCAGAGGCCGGAGCGGCCGCGTACATCCCGAAGTCCGCGTTCGGGCCGGATCGCCTGGCCGAGGCGTGGAGAGACGCCACCACCGACGCCTGACGGGCAGGGAGCGGACCCATTGGCTGTCATCGAGATCGAGGGGCTGAGAAAGGAGTTCCGCAAGCTCAGGGGCGGCTCGACCGTGGCCGTCGATCGCCTCGATCTCTCGGTTCCCGAGGGTGGTGTGTATGGGTTTCTCGGGCCGAACGGCGCCGGGAAGACCACCACCATCAGATGCCTGCTGGGCCTGGTACGACCGAGCCAGGGAACGGCACGACTCCTCGGGGCTGGGTCCTCGACGGAGTTGGCTCGGGTAATCGGCAGGGTGGGATCTATCGTCGAGACCCCCTCGATGTATCCCAGGTTCACGGGGAGAAGGAACCTCGAGCTCCTTGCCGGGCTGAACGGGATAGGTCGGAGGACGATCGACCGGACCCTGGAGCGAGTGGGCCTCCAGACTCGGGCGGACGACCACGTCCGTACGTACTCGCTGGGCATGAAGCAGCGCCTCGGGATCGCGGCGGCGCTCCTGAAGGACCCCGAGCTCCTCATCCTGGACGAGCCCGCCAATGGCCTGGACCCGGCCGGCATCAAGGAGGTCAGAGACCTCCTGCGCACGCTCGGAGCTGAAGGGCGGACGGTGTTCGTGTCGAGCCACCAACTCCCCGAAGTCCAGTTGATGTGCGACCGCGTCGCGATCCTGTCGCGCGGCCGGTGCGTGGCGGCCGGTCCGGTCGGGGAAGTCCTCGCGCGCGGGAGGCACGATGCCCTCATCGTCAGATTGGCGGACCTGAGTGCTGGTCTGGACGCCTTGAGCGCCGCGGGGATCGACGCCAGCCTGGACTCCGATCAACTTCGCGTCTCCCTCCCCGTCGCCGAGGCCGCGCGGGTAACCGAAGCGCTGGCCCGCCGGCAGCTGTACCTGAGCGAGCTTCGCCCGGAGGAAGTCAGCCTAGAGACCGTCTTCCTCGAGTTGACGCAGGACCCGGGACAGGAACCGCCGTGAGCGCGCTGCTCGGCGTGGAGCTGCGACGGATCCTCTCCAGACGCGCCGTCTGGGCTGCCGCGGCCATTGTTGTCCTGGGGATGCTGATCGCGGGGATCGTCCTCTTCGCTCGATCCCACCGGTCGACCTCGGCCCAGCTCCAGGAGCAGGCGCGGCAGGTGGAGGTCGAGCACCAGCGGGCCATTGCCGAATGCGCCGCCGGCGGATTCGGCATCCCGGCCGAGGAAGTTCCTCCCGGGATGACGTTGGAGCAGTACTGCCAGCAGGTCGTTGGGACTCAGGAGATCGACGACACCACATTCCGGCTGGTTCGCTTCCAGGAGATCGCCCAGAACCTCTCCGGGCTCTTCATCGCCCTGCTGATGATCCTGGCGGCTTCGTTCATCGGAGCGGAGTGGCACGCCGGGACGGTCACCACGCAGCTCACCTGGGAGCCTCGAAGGAACAGGGTGCTCGCTGCCAAATCCCTGTCGGCTGCCCTTTTCGCCTTCGTCTTCTTCATCCTGGCAAACGTTCTTTTGTTCGGGATCCTCACGCCTTCCGCGTTGTTCCGGGGTTCCGCGGACGGCCTGACGCTGGGGTGGTTCCAGGGTGCTGCGGGAGTGGTCCTGCGGGGGGCGGTCGCGGCCGCGCTCACCTCGGCCATCTCGTTCTCCCTGGCGTCGGTCGCCCGCAATACCGCCGCGGCCGTCGGCGGCGTGTTCGTCTACATCGCCGTCAT
>JBKPAF010000052.1:0-60142 GCA_046726275.1 Actinomycetota bacterium | reverse complement strand
CCCACAGGTGGCCGTGGTGAAGGTGCGGGCGATCTCGTTGCCGTTCTCATCGAGGATCCGCAGGCTCACCGTGGCTTCGAACACGTTGGCGGTCCCCGACACGGTCACCGGGCTGGAGACTTTGGCTCCAATGAGGGGGCTCTCGACCAGGATGGCGGGAAGCTGGTCCTCGAAGCTCTTCCGGCCGTAGGTCTCAGTCTCATCGGCGAACCGCACCCTCCGGATGGTGGAGAACTGCGTTAGCGTGTAGACGACCTGCGCTCGCGACAGTGTCTGCTCGGCCGGCGTTCCCTCGAAGAAGGAGGGGCCGGCCTCGACGGTAGCAACGCCACCGGCGAGCGTGGCGATCCGGAGACCGGAATTGGGCTCGATGGTGGTCTCGACGCCCGCCGCCCGCTCCGCGGTCGTCGGGCCGGCCTGGAGCTTTTCCAGGGCGAGCCCTCCGACGGCCTGGCGGAAGGGCTCGGTGCGCTTGGTCACGAACAGCCGGCCTTCATACGTGAACCAGACCTCGAACGTGACCTTCCTGTTCGACGTGGGGGTGGGACTGGGCGAGGGACTGCCGGTCGGAATCCCGCTCGGGCTCTGTCCGGGGGTGGGACTTCCGCTGGGGCCCGGACCGACGGAGACGGCCCCCGAGGCCCCGCACGCCGAGGCCACCAGGCCCAATGCGACGATCCACAAGCTGAAGCGCTTCATCTCGTCCTCCTAGAGAGGGCTGGCCGGACTCATCGCGCCCCAGGCTCGGGGAGGGGAGAAACGTCTCGGGCACGGCCAGGTAACACTTCCATTACCGGCAGGAGCAGGGTGAACCGGCTCCCCGTCCCCACCTCGCTCCAGACCTCGATGTCCCCGCCGAGGAGCTTGGCGTTCTCCATCGCTATGGCCAGGCCGAGGCCGCTGCCGGTTCCCACCCTCGACGGATCGGCCTTATAGAAGCGGTCGAAGAGATGCACCAGGTGCTCCGACGGAATGCCCTGTCCCCGGTCGGTGACCTCCACGAACGCCCGCTGGCCGTTCACACCCACGTTCACCCGGCATCGGCCGCCCCCGTGCTCCAGCGCGTTGCCCATGAGGTTGGCGACGATGCGCTCGAGCCGCCGGCGATCGGAGCTCAGGACGACGTCGTCACCCGACAGCTCGACCATCTGGTCCCATCCCCGGGATCGGATGGCGGCCCGGATGAGCGCCAGCAGATCGACCGATTCCACCTCGATGCTCTCTCGGCCCGCGTCGAACCGGGAGATCTCCATCAGCTCGTCGACCAGTCGGCGGAGGCGGGCCACGTCCTGGATCAGCAGCTCGGCAGGACGCCGAGCCTCGGGAGGCATGCGGTCGAGGTTCTCTCGCAGCAGGGAGGCCTCGCCGACCAGGGCCGTGAGCGGCGTCCGGAGCTCATGGGAGACGTCGGAGGTGAAACGGCGCTCCCTGGCCTGGGCCTCCTGGAGGGCGGCGATCTTGGCCTCCAGGGCCTCGGCCATCTCGTTGAATGACGCCGCCCAGGCACCGAACTCGTCCTCGGCCGTCACCGGCAGACGGGTGGCCAGAAGGCCCTCGGCGATGGACCTTGCCGCGTTGCTTGCCCTGGCCACGGGCTCCAGCGTTCGCTTGGCCAGGAGCCTCCCGACGAGTCCGGCCAGGATCACGACCAAGACCCACCCGGCCAGCAGCACCTTCCGCAGCTGGGTCAGGTCGCGCTGGATCCGATCTTCCCCGAAGACGAAGTACAGCTGCTGATCCGACCCGGGGATCCGCCCTCCGATCACGAGCAGGTCGTGGCCACCGCTGCGGACCCGCTCGTACGCGAGCTGCCCGGACCGGACGAGGGACTGCAGGGAAGGGGAGATCCGGGGAGCGAAGGTGGGGTTCGACGGCAGGGAGGTCTGGCCGGTCACCAGGACGACGTTGACCCGGTTCTGCTGGAAGCTCTGGAGCAGCCGGTCCGTACTCTCCTCGGTGAGGGGCAGGAATCCCTGGGCCAGGACCAGGTCGAAGCGGGCCTCCGCCTTGGCGACATCGAGCGAGTCAGACAGTCGGGCCTGGCGGACCAGCAGGTACGACCCCACCGCCAGCGCCCCGGACGCGATGCCGGCGACAAGGATGAAGGCGATGGTTAGGCGCCGCCTGAGCCGGCCGGTGGGAACGGGACGTCTGGGCATCGGATCGCGGAGCTCTTCAGCCCCGCTCGAGTCGGTAACCGACTCCCCGGACCGTCGTGATCACCGTGGGATGGGCAGGATCGTCTTCGACCTTGGCCCGGAGCCGCTGGATGGCCACGTCGACCAGCCTGGAGTCGCCCAGGTAGTCGTAGTTCCACACGCGGTCCAGGAGCATCTCCCGGGTGAATACCTGCCCGGGACGCCGGGCCATCTCCAGGAGCAGGCGGAACTCGGTGGCCGTGAGCGAAAGCTCCTCTCCACCCTTCCGGGCCAGGAAGCTGGCCGGGTCCAGCTCCAGGCCCCCCACCTGGACCGTGGTCTCCTCCGGCTGGGACGTGGATCGCCGAAGCACCGCCCGGACCCGCGCCACGAGCTCGGGCATCTCGAACGGCTTGGTCAGGTAGTCGTCAGCCCCGGACTCGAGGCCTACTACGACGTCGACCGTGTCGTTTCGGGCGGTCAGCATCAGGATGGGGACGCGGCTCTGCTTACGGATCTCCCGGCACACCTCGAACCCGTCGAGGGACGGCAGCATGACGTCCAGGATCACTACATCGACCGGCTCATGGAGCGCCCGCATCAGGCCGTCCCTGCCGTCGACCGCGGTGGTCACGCGGAACCCGGCCTGCTTCAGCCCCATCGCGGCGATCTCCCGGATCGACGCGTCATCCTCGACCAGAAGCACTCGTTCGTCCACGCCGCGACAAGGGTACTGCGAGCTTTCGTCACATTCGGCAGCAGCGCGGCGAACGAACGGATATCCGGTTGTCAGCGCCCAGCTCCTGGCGGGCACGCCGACCACAGGCCACGCCCGGCATCCCTGGCCCGTGCCTCCGTATCGGCGAACCGCCCGGCCAGACGGGTATTCGGAGGTTGCGGATCCGCTCTGGCGTACCCCTGTTCGAGGAGGGTCAGGTTGAACAGCTCGTCGTGCACGTACACGTAGGCCAACATTCGCCCGTACCGGTCACGGCGATCGACGTCGAAGGCGAGCCTCACCGAGCGACCCATGAGTCGGCGGCGTGTGAACAAGCCTGCCTCGACGCCGAAGCACTCGCCCCGGCCTCCGTACCAGGGGACCTCCGGGGTGTCGATGCCGATCAGGCGAACCCGCTCGTCACGCCCGGCGATGGTGACATGAACCGTGTCACCGTCGGTGACCTTTGTGACCGAGACCCTCTCGCTACCGGCTGTCGAGACCGGCGTCGCACACGCCGCGGCCAGCGCCGTGAGGGCGGTCAGCGCGAGCGGTCTCCAGCTGCCGGGCCTCATCACCGCACCCTAGACCCAGACACCGACAGGCCATCGCGCGTGAACGTTCAGTCCGGAGCGGTCAGGGAACGAGCGGACGGTGCTCGAACGGCGTGGACAGGACCACCGTGGTTCGGGTGTGGACGCCGGCCTTCTCTCGAAGCCTGCGGAGAAAGTCCTCGAGCTCAGAGGTCGTCCGGGTCCGCACCTTGAGGATGTAGTTCTCGTCTCCAGCCACGGAGTGGCAGTCCTCGACCTCGATGAACTCGAGCACCCGATCGGGGAGGTCGTCCGGCTGTTTGGGATCCAGGGGCATCACCGAGACCAGGGCCGTGACGAACAACCCGACCGCCTCGGGGTCGATCTCGGCCCGGTACGCTCGGATGATCCCGGTCTGCTCGAGCTTCCTCACCCGGTCGTGGACGCTGGAGGCCGCGAGACCCACGCGGTCGGCGATCTCCCCGAGCGTGGCCCGGGCGTTCTCCTGGAGCGTGGCCAGGATCAGCTTGTCCCGATCGTCCATATTGCCGAAGATATTAGCGTGTCAGAGTCAAGCACCGAAGAACCTTCGGCATTGCCGCGCTTTCGCCGGAACCTGTACGATGCCCCGGTGGCGCAGCCGACCGACCTGGGACGACCCGACCTTTCCCACCACCTGCCGCGGAACACCGAGCGGCCGGGCCATCGAGAGGCACACGCTCATGCCGCTGACCAGCCGTTGCATTACCCGCTGCGTCGGGAGTTCTCCGAGCCCGACTGGACCCGGCTGCCCGGCTACCGCGCCGTCTCCGGAGACGAATGGGAGAGCGCCCAGTGGCAGCGGGCGCACTCCGTCAAAAACCTGAAGGAGCTCAAGGAGGCTCTGGGCAGCCATCTGTCCGACGTCCTGGCCGCGGACATCCACCGGGACATGCAGGAGCGGGCGACCATGTCCATGCTCCTCCCGCCGCAGATGCTCAACACCATGAACGAGCGGGATCTCTTCTCGGACCCGGTGAGGCGGTACATGGCGCCCGCGTTCTCCGAGAGGAAGGCCGAATGGTCCAGCCATCCGTACGCCACGAGGGACAGCCTCCACGAGGCTGACATGTGGGCAGTAGAGGGCCTGACCCACCGGTACCCGACGAAGGTCCTCGCCGAGCTCCTCTCGACCTGTCCGCAGTACTGCGGCCACTGCACCCGGATGGACCTCGTCGGCAACAGCACGCCGGTCGTGGCCAAGTACAAGTTCGAGATCAAACAACCGGACCGGCACGCGATGATGCTGAGCTACATACGATCGACTCCGTCCGTTCGGGACGTCGTCGTCTCCGGTGGCGACATCGCCAACATCCCCATCAAGCGCCTCGAGGAGTTCATCAACGGCCTTCTCGACGTGGAACACGTCCGCGACATCAGGCTGGCCACGAAGGGGTTGATGGGACTTCCCCAGCACTTCCTGCAGCCGGACGTCCAGGAAGGCCTTTCGCGCCTGGGCGAGAAGGCCCGGGCGAGAGGCGTGAGCATCGCCGTGCACACCCACGTGAACCACGCGAACTCGCTCACGCCCTTGGTCGGGAAGGCTGCCCGACAGTTCCTGGAATGGGGTTACCGGGACGTCCGGAACCAGGGGGTGCTCCTCCGCGGGGTGAACACCACGCCGAAGGACCTGTTGGATCTCTGCTTCACCCTGCTCGACGACTGCGGGATCCTGCCCTACTACTTCTACATGTGCGACATGATTCCCAACTCCGAGCACTGGCGGACCTCGGTGTGGGAGGCCCAGGAGCTTCAGCACGCCATCATGGGATACCTCCCGGGCTTCGCCACTCCAAGGATCGTGTGCGACGTTCCGTTCGTCGGAAAACGGTGGGTGCACCAAGCGGAGGACTACGACCGGACCCGCGGGGTCAGCTACTGGACGAAGAACTACCGCACCGGGATCGAATACGACGACCCCGAGGCGCTGACCCGTCGCCACCCCTACTACGACCCGATCTACACGCTCCCGGAGGAAGGACAGCGATGGTGGCGGGACCACACCCGCGCCGCCGAAGACCTTCACGCGTCTTCGTAGATCGCTGAACCGTCGTGGTGAGCGAAGGATGAAGTCCGGGCAGTTCGAGGTGGACACCCGAGGTCGTCTGGCGATCGACGTCACCGATCGCGTGGATGCGTTCTGCCGCGACCTGGGAGGGCATGGCCTCGTCCACGTGTTCCTGCCGCACGCCACGGCGGGACTCGCCCTGATGGAGACGGGGTCGGGATCCGAAGCCGACCTGGAAGAGGCCGTCGGGCGACTCTTGCCGCGCGATGAGCGGTATCGTCACCGGCATGGGTCCGCCGGCCACGGCGGCGACCACCTGCTCCCGGTGTTCGTGAGTCCCATCCTCGTCCTGCCGGTCGATGACGGCCACCTGTCGCTCGGCACCTGGCAGAGCGTGGTCGTCGTCGATCCGAACCGCGAGAACAACAGGCGGACCGTTCGTCTCCGGTTCGTGCAGGGATAGAGCAGAGACCGCGCCCAGCCGCACCTATACTCTGGCGCCATGGACGTGCCCCCCGGGGTCGGCGCCGTCATCCAGGCATGAAGACGCTGTACCGGGCCACCCGCGTCTACACACTGAGCCATCCCGCGGTGGGGGAGTGGGTCCTGATCGACGACCGACACATCGAGCGGGTCGGCACGGGGGACCCGCCCGAGAGCGATCGGGTCGTGGAGCTCCCTGGTTCTACCATCATCCCGGGCTTCATCGACACGCACGTCCACCTCACCGGGACGACCCTCTCCGAGATCGGCATCCCGCTGGAGAAGGCGCGATCCGGTGAGGAGCTCCTAGGACTCACGGCCGAGGAGCTCCGGCACGGACCGACCAAGGTGCTGGCCCACGGCTTCGACGAGAGCAAGTGGCAACACCCCGAGCTTCCCACCCTCGCCCGCCTGGATGAGCTGGGGGAGGTCCCAATCATTCTGATCAGGGCCGATGGCCATATCGCTTTGGCGAACTCGGCCGCGCTGAACGAATCCGGCTGCCTGGAGGAGGACGGCGTGGACCGGGGGCCGGACGACCGTCCGACGGGGATCGTCCGAAGGACGGCCAACCGGCGGCTCCAGCGATGGTTCCACCAGGCGCTCACCGATCATGAACTCCGGGAGCTCCAACTCCAGGCAGCGTCGAAGGCGGCCTCCCGAGGCGTCACCTGCGTCCACGAGATGGCCATCCCACAGTCGCATGGAAGGCGAGAGGTGGAGGTCCTCCTGGAACACAGCGAGCAGCTCCCAATCGACGTGATCGCGTACGTGGCCGAGAAGGACATCCCGTGGGTGATGGACCTCGGCCTGGAGAGGTTGGGAGGCGACCTGTCACTCGATGGATCCATCGGAGCCCGAACGGCGGCGATCTCATCCCCCTACAACGACGGAGATGGGACGGGGATCCTGTACGAGAAGGACGACGAGCTGGCCGAGATGTTCCACAACGCCCATCTGGCCGGCCTCCAAGTGGCGGTGCACGCCATCGGAGATGAGGCCATCGAGCAGGCACTCCGGGTCTGGGAACGGGTCTACCGTGCCCTCGACTCTCGCCAGCGTCGCCACTTCCGGGCCCGGCGGCACCGCATCGAACACTTCGAGCTCCCCACCCTCGACCAAGTTGAGCGCGCCGCGGCGCTCGGACTGGCGATCTCCGTGCAGCCGGGCTTCGACGCGTTGTGGGGCCACCCCGACGAGCTCTACGAACGCCGGCTCGGCAAGGAGCGCGCGGCCGGGATGAACCCGTTCGCCACCCTGCTGTCCCGGGGCCTCGAGATCGGGGCCGGATCGGATTCTCCCGTGACCCCACTCGACCCGATGTACGGGCTATGGGCCCTGGAGACCCACCACGATGCCAGCCAGCGGATGAACCGGGAAGAGGCCATCCGGCTCTTCACGATCGGCAGCGCCCGCCTGGCCCACCTGGAGGACAAGAAGGGACAGCTCCGGCCGGGGTTCCAGGCTGACTTCGCGGCCTACGACGGCGACCCGCTGATGGCCGAAGCCGTCCTGGACCTGCGTCCGGTCCTGACGGTCTCCCGGGGGCGGGAAGTCTTCGTGCGCTGACGGCGACGGCCGAAGCCAGCGTCCGAACCTTCTATGAGAGCACTTGCAGCCGGCTTCCGTTGGGAAATTTCTCCACGACCACGCGCACCGGCATCTTCTCGGCCAGCTCGGAGACGTGGGTGACGACGCCGACCATCCGATCCTGCCCTCCTAGCCTGCTCAGGGCTTCGGTGGCCACCTCGAGGCTGTCTGGGTCCAGGGCTCCGAACCCTTCGTCGATGAACAGGCTCTGCAGGCGTGATCGCTGCGACACCGCGACGACGGGGATCTGCTCGGCAAGGGCCAGAGCAAGGGCCAGGGAGGCCAGAAAGGTCTCGCCCCCGGACAGGGTCCTCACCGATCGGCGCTCGTCTCCGTTCTGGCGGTCCTCCACGAAGAACTCGTCCTCCTCGAACACCAGTCGGTACCGGTCCTGGGAGAGGAACAGAAGACGCTCGGAGCCGGCCTCGGCCAGCAGCTCGAGGGCCTCTTCCTGCAAATACGTGATCAACCGGTCCCTCCGCAGCTCGCCCGCCAAGCTCTGGTAGACGCGGGCCCGACTTCCCAGGGCCTCGACCTCTTTCTCCAGCGTTTTGCGCGCCGTGAGCTGCTCAGTGAGCCGCTCGGCGTCGCGGGCCGCCGTGGCCGCCTGTGCGACCAGGTCTCGCCCCGCCATCCGGACGGCCTCGATGAGGCCATCCAGGTCGGTCACCTGATCGGCGGGGAACCCATCCGGAAGGGAGGCGCGGGCTTCCTCCAGTAGGACGTCCAACCCAGCCCGCGCCTCCGAGGCCGCCTTCCCGAGGAAGGAGACCACTCCCGCCAGGCTCTGAGCCCACGATGAGGCCACCACCAGGGCCTCCACCGGATCATCCGGAACCGCTGCGGTCAATTCGGCCGAGGCTTCGAGGTCCGGGACCGGAGCCCGGGCACGACCGAGCAGTCGGGGGATCGGCAGAGCCCGCAGCGCGGCCACCTGCTCCTTCCCACTCGCAGAGAACGCGGCGAGCCGTTCCTTCGCCCGAGAGACCTCTTCGCGGGCTTTCGCTTCCGCTCTGCCCCGGGCCGCGGCTTCCTCCTGCAGCTTCCTGATCCCCTTTATCCGCTGATCGATCTCCCGGACCGGGTCTGCCGGGAGATCGCCGCCGAACGATGCGGCCAGGTCCGGCAGGAGAGCTTCTCGCTCCTTTTGGCAGGACCCTGCCTCCGCCTCGCGAGCCGCCAACTCCCGCCGCGCCGCCGCCAGATCGCGCTCGACGGCCACCTCGTCGCGTTCCGCCCTGCCCCAGGCGTCCCCGGCCCGTTTCTCCAGCTCCGCGGCGCGATCTCGCTCGCGCTCCGCCTTGGCCAGGACCTTGTACTCCGCCTTGGGGAGCCGCTCCAGCGGGCGCGAGCAAATGGGGCAGAGGTCACCGACCTTTCTCTCTTTGGTCAGCGTTGCCACCAGGTCGGCCTCGTGGGCTCGGTGGTACTCGGCCTCCGCATCCGACTTAGCCGCCGCGGCGACCTGATACTCGTTGCCGGCCGTCTCGGTGGCCCGCCTGACTGCCTCGAGGGCCTGCTCTCCCTCCTCCACCTTCGTACGGGCAGAGACCAGCCCGTCCTCGGCAGTTCTGATCCTCGCGTCCAGACGGGCCAGCTCTTCGAGTCCGGCTTGGAGCCTCGCCAGGTCCTCCAGCGACCCCAGCGTGCTCTCGGCCTCGGCGAGCAGGGCGGCCGAGGCGGCGGTCTGCTGCTCGGCAGCCCCTGCCTTCTCGCTTGCAGTCGCCTCTTCACGCCTGGCTTGGCTCAGTTCCTTGGACAGACGCTTCAGATCCCCGGCGATCCGGCCGGCTTGGTCCGAGAGCTCCCCGGCGTCGGTGACCAGCTCATCCATGGCCTCGATCCTGCGGACCTCCTCCACCCAGCGCCCGGCCAGCTTCTCGAGGGAGCGCTCGATCTTGGTCATGGCCGCTGCTGTGGCCTTGGCGTCCTTGGCCTCACGCTTCGCCGCTCGCACGGCCTCCTGGTCGACGCCCGCGAACTGACTGTCGAGCACCTCTTGCTTCGCCTGCGCCGCCGTCCGGGCAACCCGGGCGCCCTCTCCGGCCTTCGCGGCCATGCGCTCGAAGAGCTCCAGCCCCAGAAGCTCCGTGAGGATGTCCCTCCGCCGACTCGGATCACCGACCAGGAACTCGTGGAACTGGCCCTGGGGGAGGAGGACCGATCGGATGAAGGCCTCGTAGTCGAGCCCGATCAGCTGGACGACGATCTTCGTGGCGTCGCGGACTCTGTCGGCCCCTTCCCCGTAGGACTGCCACCGGCCCTCGTCCAGACGCTCCAGCCGAACCTGGGCGCTGGCCGCCCGAAGGCCCGCGGACCGGTGGATGCGGTAGCGGCCGCCGTCGACGTCGAAGTCGAGCATGACTGACAGGCGCGGTTGCCCCTGGGCGATCAGCAAGGAGGCCCGGTTCCCCACTCTGGGGGTCTTGCCGAACAGCGCGTAGGTCATCGCGTCGAGCAGGGATGACTTGCCCGACCCGGTCGGCCCGGTGATGGCGAAGAGGTCGAAGTTGTCGAAGTCCAGGACTTCGGCCTCTCTGTAGGCCGTGAAGCCCTTCAGCTCGAGCCGGACGGGGCGCATCTAGCCGGCGGCCTCCGAGACATCCGCGTACACCTGATCGAACGCCTCCACCAGGCTCGCGTCCGGTGCTGCCCCGTGGGTATGGCGGTAGTAGTGGAGGAACTGCTCCCTGGGCGCCAGCGAGGCCATCCCCGCCTGTGGACGAGCATGCTGGACCCGCTCGTAGACCAGCTCGACCACGAGGGCCTCGGGGAACGCCTCCCGCACCCGCTCGGCGATGCCGGGGACGGGCCCCTCGGTCTTCACCCGCACGCGGAGATAGGCATCGCCAGTCGACCCGGCCAGGCCGAGGACCTCCTCCAGCGTCCCCTCCAGGTCCCGGAGGCTTCTTCCTGCGGTCAGGGGCAGCTCCCGCACCTTCGGAGGTTTTCCGGGCCTGGCCTCGACAAGGGCGACGGACTTCTCCTGGGCGGTCTCTCCGAAGTCCAGCTGTAGGAGCGATCCGGCGAACCGGGTAGGGGAGGCGGCCGCGGGGATCGCCTGCGGCCGGTGGAGGTGGCCCAGGGCCACGTAGGAGGCTGTACCTGGGACCCTGGCGGGGGAGACCGCGTAGGTCATCCCGATGGTGAGCTCCTGCTCTCCGCCGCCCGTCCTGGCCCCGTCGATCATCACGTGGGCCAACAGCACGTTGACCCGGTCCGGCCGGAAGGCTCGAGCCATTCCGCCGAACACAGCGCCCAGGCCCTCGTCGTACGCGGTGTACGCCGAGGCCCGGTCGTCGAACAGGGAGGCCGCGTCGCCGAAGCGTCGTTCGGGCACGAACGGGACGCAGGCGACGAGGGCCGCTTCCGCCCCGTCCCGTGAGGGGATTTCCAGCACCCCTCCTGCGTCGGGACGAAGCACCCGAGGAACCACGCTGATCCCGAGGGGGGACAGGAGCTTTCCGAGGGCCTCCCACCGCCCCGGCGAGTCATGGTTCCCCGGGATCAGGACCACGCGTGCCCCCGTATCTCGGAGGCGGAGGAGGGCTTCGAATACGATCTCGTCCGCTTCCGGAGCGACCGTTCGGTGCTCGTAGACGTCACCCGCGATGAGCACGGCGTCCACCTCGGCGTCTCGGGCCATCCCGACGACCTGATCGAGCGCCGCCACCGTCTCCTCGTCCCGGGACCTGCTTCGGAGACGCTTCCCCACGTGCCAATCGCCGGTGTGCAGGAACCTCATGCCGACTCAGGAGTCGTCGAACGCGAGAAACGGATCGTTCGATGCCTTGCCCGCGACCTCGTCCGATCGGGTCGCCCACGAGGGGAAAGGGAATCGGATCTGGATCGGGATGGGGATATGGGGTTGCTGAAGGATCATCGACCCCGGCTTGAGGATGGAGGCCCGGGCCCGGGTCACCGCCGGGAGGAAGCCATACTCGCTGCGCTCGGCTTCGGCCGTGTCCAGCCGCCCGACCACCCGAAAGGCCGCGTTGGCGATGATCCGCCGCTCCACCTCTGAAGCCGTCTGTTCCGCCCCGATCAGGATCATCCCCAGGGATCGGCCCCGTTCGGCCACATCCAGGAGGACCTCCTTGATCGGGCTCCACCCATCGCGCGGCGCGTAGCGGTTCAGCTCGTCCAGCACCAGGAAGGTCAGGGGAAGCCTGGCGCCGCGGCGTTCCTTCTCCTCGAACAGGCGCTTGATCACCACGCCGGTGACGAAGCGCTTGGCGCGATCGTGGAGCCCATGGATGTCGATGACGCTGACCTGGGCCGATTCCCAGTCGATCCGGTGCCGCTTTGGATCCTCCGCGTCCCGGCCCCAGATCAGATGGCGGACCCGGAGCCGCCCGGCGTCGAGCCTCCTCTGGAACGCGGCCACCGTGCTCTCGGCCAGCCGGCCCCTCCAGGCCCCCGCGTCGCCCTCCAGGTTCTCGTGGATGATGTCGCAGAGCTGGTCGAAGTCCTTGACCGGGTATCCGCCGTACAGCACGGTGGCCTGGTGGTCGGGGTCGTCGTCGCATTCGCGGTCGAGATGACTCTCCACTCGGGCCACCAGGTCGGCGATCTGCGAACGCTCGTCCTCGGCCTCGGCGAACAGGAACCGCAGGAACCGCTCCCTGACGAACTCCCGGACCGTCCAGTAGTACGCCTGGACGCCGTCCTTCCGCCCGGCCGTGGCGGGGACGGCGGCGCCCCCTGAGCGCTCGGCGACGGGGGACCAGAGCCCAACCGATTCGAACGGCCCGGCCGGGATGTCGAGCTGCCCGTACTCGTCCCTAGAGGCCGGGTCGAGGCGGGCGTTCGGCCGGTCCAGCCACAGCAGGTCTTCACCCTTGACGTTGAACACGATGGCCTTCGTGTTCGCCGCATAGTCGCCGAGGACGGGGGAGTGGAACAGCGAGTAGAGGAGGAACAGCGCGTAGGTGGTCTTGGTAGCCACCCCGGAGACCCCCGAGATGTTGACGTGGGCTCCCCGGGAGCCGTCCAGGAAGTCCAGGTCCAGGAACACCGGCTCGCCGTCCCTCGAGAGGCCTGCCGCCACCCGGGTCTGCATCTGGTCGAAGTACAGGGCCTGGTCCCGGTCGGCTCCGCGGGCCCGGCAGGCGGGGAGCCCCGGGAGCGGGGGAACGAACACCTCCGGCTCGAACCGGGTGGCCACCACCTGGGCGGCCTGGGCGGTGTCGGCCGGGAGGATGCCCTGGTCGATGAGGAAGACGTCCGAGTCGAACGAGGCCCCCTCGTGCCGAGCCCGGACCTGCTGGACGATCCCGGAGACCCGGACGGTCCCCCGTCCCGGCACCTCCGTCTGCACGATCACCGCGTCGTCGAGCTGGAGGTAGGCCTCGGAGGAGATCCCCACCCAGAAGGTGAGAGGTGTGGAGTCCTCGGTTCCCAGGACCAACCCGACCGGCTCGCTCACCTGGGCCGCGCGCTTGCTCATGCCCTCTTCGTCACTCCGCGTCCGAGGCCGCCACGGCTTGGGTGACGAGCCATTCCGTCAAGGCCCGGCGTATGAGCCGCCGATCGCCCATCCGATGCCGGAGCCACGTCTCCAGGGCGGCCACCGGGGCGAGATTCTGAGGGGTCCGAGGATCCCAGGCCCGCCCGGCGAACCGGGGGAGGATCGCGGTGACCAACCCGGCGAGCTCTACGGCCCGAGCGGGTCCTACCGCCGCGCCGACTTCGCACCGGACGATGCCCGCATGGTCGTGCCAGGGGACGCGAAGCGGCGCGATGCGCGAGTACCACGAGAACCACTGGGGGTTCTCCGCGAGGTCGAGGAGAGCGAACACGGGCGTCCGCTCCCCGGGACCCAAGCGCATCAGCAACGACTCTTCATCCGGGCCCAGGTACTGGCGAACGAATCGCTTGATCACGCCGACGACCGAATCATCGGGCTCCTCGTAGAAATGCAACGGACCGTCGATGAGCGCCACCCCTCCCACCGGCAGCACGGTCCTCGCGGCGAGCGCGGCCTCAGCTTCGCGCATCAGTCGCTGCAATCGGTCCAGAGGCGCGTTGGGGTCGTGGCGTTGGTCTGTCGAAGGCTCGAACGCCATGCGGTGGTTGCCGGCTGATACCTCCACCCGTTGGGCCGGAAGCCCCCCCGACAGCACTACCGACCGGCAGACGAGGTGTTCCCCGAACGTCGCGGTCCCGTCGCCACAGACAACGCTCCCCACCGCATAGGAACCGAACAACCCCGCGGCCCGTCGTCCCGCATCCTCCGCCACGAGCCGGAGCTCCACCCGTCGCACACCGTCGACGAACCAGACCGGACACGCCTGCGGACTGGGGACCGACACTGGGGTGGTCCAGTCACCGGTCTCGACCGTGACATCGACCGCGCCGGAGGGTTCCTCGCCGGCGGCGTCGAACCCCATCCCGTAGTCCGGCGCCCAGGGGTCGGCTCGCAACTCCACCATTACGGGGCACAAGGATACGGCGAGGGGGTGACACACCCTGACTGCGGCGGCGAAAACTTGCCTGAACTGCCCTCGGCGGGGCTCGCGACGACCGCCGGGTAGGACCGGCAAGTCTCGATCACAGCTCGAGAGTTGAACGGGGAAAGCGGCGGGAAGGGCGAGTTTGGGGTCCGCCAGACTCTGAATCAGGGATTGACACTTTGCGAGCGCGGGCCTAGACTCACGACCGCTCGTCGCCCCGCGGCGGCGGGCGGCCAGGACCCAAGAGGCCGAGTAGAGAACGCAGGCGCCCCGGCGCTTGCGGCCCCAAAGGTCTCTTGGGTCCTTCCTCGTTCAGGCCCCGATCTCCTCATCCTCCGGTGAACTCCGCCCCCTGGGGGGGTGCTCCCGACGCTGCTCATCTACTCCTTCCCGTGGAAAGGGAGATGCAGGAACAAATGCGCGGGGAGACTGGTTACCTCCAGGACGCTCGGGGTATCGTCCGCCCCGCCCCGAGCGTACAATCCCCGTCACTCCGCGACGGGGTTGGGGGCGGCGAGCGGAACGAAAGAGGCCGTGAACGTGGAAGAGGAAGAAGACTTCACACCTGACTCAGACGAAGAGGACGAGCCCCAAGAGGCCAGCCTCGAGGCTCAGGGCGATGACGACTCCGCAGACGCGAGCCTGGACGAGATCCTCACGAAGAAGCCGGAGGAACGACCCGCGCCCGACGAAGAGGAGGACGAGGAGTCTATCCTGTCTCTCGGACGGGACGATCGCGTCGAGACGCTCTCCGTCAAGGTCGAACCGAAGAAGGACACCGAGTTCGTGTGTCGCAACTGTCACCTGGTGAAGCCCATCCGGAGTCAACTGGCGGACAAGAAACGCATGTTCTGCCGAGACTGCGTCTGACCAGAGACGCGCCCGCGCTCGTGCTGGCCCTCGTCGCCAGCGCGACGTCCGGCCTGTTGGTCTCGTTGGCCAATCCTCCCGTCGACGCCGGGCCGTTGGGCTTCGTCGGACTGATCCCTCTGCTGTGGAGCCTTCGCGGCGCCACCCCGAAGCGAGGAGCACTTCTCGGTCTCACCTTCGGGCTCGTGTATTGGGGCGTCCTGATGTACTGGCTCCTCCCGTTTGGAGTCATCGCGTGGCTGCCGCTGGTCCTGAGCCAGAGCGCTTACACGGCGCTCTTCGGCCTGCTCGCGCCCATGCTCTGGCGGGATGACCGTCCGGTCCGCTCTGCCCTGGCCGTGGCCGCCCTGTGGGCGGCGGTCGACTGGACCCGGGCAACGTGGCCCATTGGCGGGTTCACGTGGGGGATGCTGGGGAACACCCAGCACGCCAACGGGTTCCTGCTTCCCCTCGCCCAGGTGACCGGGGTCTGGGGGGTCACGTTCCTGGTGGTCCTGGTGAACGCCCTGATCCTCGCGGCGATCCCTCGCATCCGGGCATCGTGGCGGGTCTCGGCCGGCCTGGTGACCCTGGCGGCCGTCGCGGTGCTCGCGCCCGCGCTCATCCAGCCGGCCAGGGCGACAGGCCCGGGCCTCGACGTCGCGATCGTCCAGGGCAACGTGCCGCTTGCCCTGGCCTCCGACCGGCTGCTGCAGACGGCGGCGGTGGGGGAGAGCCACATCCGGCTGCACCGGGAGCTGGCCACCCGCCCGCCCGACCTGGCCGTGTGGCCGGAGAACGCCTTGTCCGACGACCCCGGGACCGACGCCCAGCTGGGCCGCGAGGTGTCCGACTCCATCCGTGCGGTGGGCGCTCCGACCCTCGTCGGAGCGATCCGGGAGGCGCCGGGGGAAGGGGAGCGCTTCTACAACCAGGTCCTCGTGTACTCCGGAGAGGGCCGCATCGTCGGCCGATACACGAAGAACCACCTGGTCCCGTTCGGCGAGTATGTGCCGTTCCGCGCGGTCCTGGGGTGGACGGACCGGTATCGACGGGGCAACGCCGACCTGGTGGCGGGGCACGAGGTCACGCTGTTCAATGTGGGTGGGGTGGAGGTGGGAACCCCCATCTGCTTCGAGAACGCTTTTCCGGACCTTTTCCGCCGGTTCATGGCGAAGGGTGCCTCGGTGATGGTGGTGAGCACCAACGACTCCTCCTTCCTGTTCTCTCCCGCATCGCGCGAGCACGTCATCATGAGCCAGCTCCGGGCGGCCGAGACCGGCCGGTGGATCGTGCATGCTGCCATCTCGGGCCAGAGCGCTGTGGTCGATCCGCGGGGGCGAGTGGTCGCCCGGACGGCGCTGTTCCAACGGACGATCCTTCGGGCCACGGTGCCCACCTCGACTGTCCGGACGCTGTATGTCCGGTGGGGTGACTGGTTCCCATGGGCCTGCGGCATCGGCGTCCTGCTGGTTCTCGCGATTCGGGCCATCCGACGACGCCGGGGGATCGCAGAAGCTCCCCCGGCGGGGGAGAGGCAGGCCGAGACCCTCGTTGCCACGGGCGACCAGAGGAGCGAGCCGGTCACCCGGATGCCGATCTCGGGAGGCGCCGAGCCGCGGGTGCTGGTGATCCTGCCGACGTACAACGAGCGCGCCACCATCGCCACCGTGCTCACGGGCGTGATGGACATCGAGGGGAACGTAGATGCACTCGTAGTGGACGACGGATCTCCGGACGGCACCGCCGAGGTGGTGGAGGCCCTCTCGAGGGCGAGCGACCGGGTCTCGCTGATCCGCCGAAGCGGGAAGCGCGGGCTGGCCAGCGCCTACTTGGTGGGGTTTCGGCGCGCCCTGGGAGACGGGTACGACGTGGTAGTGGAGATGGACGCCGACCTCTCCCATCGTCCCGAAGACCTCCCCGCACTCCTCGAGGCGGCGGCCACCCACGACCTCGCCATCGGGAGCCGGTACGTCCAGGGCGGGAGCGTCAGCAATTGGAGCCGGGCTCGCCTGGCCCTGTCCCGAGCCGGGAACGCGTACGCCCGCATCGCCCTGGGTCTTCCCGTCGCCGATGCGACCAGCGGGTTCCGCGCCTACCGCAGGCCCGCCCTCGAAGAGCTCCTCTCCGACGGGATCCACTCCGAGGGCTATGCCTTCCAGGTCGAGTTGGTCCATAGGGCCTCTCGATCCGGCCTCTCGGTGACCGAGGTCCCGATCACCTTTCGCGAGCGCGAACACGGCCGCTCGAAGATCTCCCGCCGCATCGTCGCGGAGGCGCTGGTTCAGATCACCCGGTGGGCCATCCGGGACCGGCTCGGGCGAAGGCTCCGGTCGGTGAGGTCGTAGCGGTCGGGAGGCATCGAGTTCTCGGACAACCCCTCCCCCGAGCTCGGCCACCGCTGCGCTCATCGCCTATAACGATGCTTATGTCAACTTGATGGTGGAAGGGATCCGGGCCACTCCCCTCACGGCGTGACCAGCCAACTCTCGCGTCACACACCGGGAAGCTTTGATGACGCCGCGCCGCTCGATAGTCACGGCAGGAGCGAGAGCTGTTCCCATCGGAACGCCGCCGCGGCCGTTCGCTCCTCCTCGCCCGACCCTTCCGGCCCTTCCAGTGACATCGGAAGAGCGATCACACCCACCGGAGAGGGGAGATGCGAGCCCTGCTCCCCCACTCGCCACGCAACCAGGATGGAGCTCGCCCACCGCTCTGCCGCCACCTCGGAACGCCGAAGACCTTCACGGAACTGCCGGACGTGAAACGCCTCGTGAGCGACCAGCGCGACCAGCCGCTCCCGCCAGTCCCGGACCGTGATCGAGGGGGCGGTCTTGAGCCGCGGATACTGGTAGGACTGCGGATAGCCCCGGTTGCGAAGCGTCCCGGGGAGCTTCAGCCGAACGAGGTACCGGGTGCCCGGGTACGCCTTCGGCCGGCTGGGGGGCTCGGGATAGGCGCGGCCGGTGAACGACTCCCACGAGCGTGGGGCCCGTTCCACCCGGACCTCGACGCCGATCGGATCGACGCCGGCGAAACCCTGCTCGATCAGCCGCCCGAGAAGGGCGTGGTCGGCCCGGATCTCCCGGCTCACGACGATGCGGAGGCCCTCGTCGCCCACGGCCACATCGTAGCCCGGTCCGCGGACACAAATGACATCGATGTGATTTCCCTACCAGCGCCCCCGGTGGACGATCTCGGCCAGGGGCTTCCGGGGGCGGGTGTGCGCCGAGGACTTCACGGGATCCACGGGCGCCGGGTGCCCCAGGGCCATGACGCCGATGGGCTCCCATTCGTCCGGGACGCCAAAGGCTTCCCGGAATCCCGGGTACATCGGTCGCTCGAGACCGAAGAAGAGCGCCCCCAATCCTTCGTCGACGGCTGAGAGCAGGATCAGCATGGCGGCAAAGGCGGCGTCGACGAGCCAGTACGGCACCGGCCAGCGGTCTTCGTCGCGGTCGGTCCATCCCTTGTCCTCTTCTGCGTACCGATCCAGGTATGTCTGCTTCCCCGCCAGGGGGACGATGAGCACCGGTGCCGCGCGAAGTCCATCGCCCGGCCAGTCCTCTTGCCGGGAGACGGCCTCCCAGAACCGCGATGTCTGTTCGGGTCCCTCCAAGACCAGGAACTCGAACCCCTGCGAGTATCCGGCTGACGGCGCCCGCTGGCCCCTCGCCAGGATCCGGTCGACAACTTCGCCGTCGACAGGTCGGTCCAGGAAGGTGCGAACCATCTTGCGACGGCGCACCACCGCTTCGAATTCCATCCGCTTACCAGCGCAGCTTGAGGGCCCTGGCCGCCTTCCCTTCGTCCAGTCTTCGGACGGGCGTAGTCACCGGTGCCTCGTGCAACAGCTGGGGATCCCGGGCGGCCTCCGCCCGAACCTGGACCATGGCCTCGGCGAAGGCGTCGAGGGTGTCCTTGGACTCGGTCTCCGTGGGCTCGACCATCATTGCCTCCTCGACGATGAGAGGGAAGTACACCGTCGAGGGATGGAAGCCCAGGTCAATCAGGCGCTTGGCCACGTCCATGGCCCGGATCCCGTATTTCCTGAGCCCGCGGGCCGTCGCCACGAACTCGTGCATCGGCCGACCGGGAAAGGCCACGGGGAAGGCATCCCGGACCAGGCAGGCCAGATAATTCGCGTTCAGGACCGCTCGCTCCCCCACCTCACGCAACCCTTCCCGCCCGTGCGCGAACACGTAGGCGTACGCCCGCACCAGCACGCCGAAGTTCCCGTGGAACCCGTGGACCCTGCCGATGGCATGCGGACGGTCGTGGTCCCAGAAGTACCGGCCCGTGTCTTCCTCGAACCCGACGACCGGCGCCGGGAGGAATGACTCGAGGCGGGAGTTGACAGCGACGGGTCCGGCCCCGGGCCCGCCCCCACCGTGCGGCGTGGCGAAGGTCTTGTGGGTGTTCATGTGCACGATGTCGAACCCCATGTCTCCCGGACGAACCCGCCCCATGATTGCGTTCAGGTTGGCGCCGTCGTAGTAGAGGAGCGCCCCGACCTCGTGCATCGCCGCCGCGATGCCCTCGATCTCTTCCTCGAACAGGCCGAGGGTGTTGGGGTTGGTGAGCATCAGCCCCGCGGTGTCCTCGTCCACCAATTGGCGGAGGCGGTCCAGGTCCACCAGACCTCGATTGTCGGAGGGCACTTGCACGGCCCGGTAGCCGGACAGGGTCACGCTGGCGGGGTTGGTCCCGTGCGCCGAGTCCGGGATGAGGATCTTGGACCGAGGGTCGCCGTTCTTGCTGTGGTAGGCCCGCATGATCAGCAGGCCGGTCAGCTCTCCCGAGGCACCCGCCGGGGGCTGGAAGGTCGCCCGGGCCATCCCGGTGATCTCGCAGAGGGCGCGCTCGAGGCGCCACAGCAGCTCCAGCGCCCCCTGGACCGTTTCCTCGGGCTGATGCGGATGGAGGCGTTGGAATCCCGGTAAGGCGGCCACGGCCTCGGCCACCTTCGGGTTGTACTTCATCGAGCACGACCCCAGCGGGTAGAAGCCGGTGTCTACGCCGTAGTTGATCTGGGACAGCCTGGTGAAGTGACGGACCAGGTCGATCTCGGCCACCTCGGGGAGGTCGGGAGCCGTGCCTCGACGGTGCGCCTGGGGAACGTCGACCGCTGGTACGTCGAGCTCGGGCAGGCTCCAGGCCCTCCTCCCCGGACGCGACCGCTCCCGAAGGGTCCGCCCCGAGATGCCGGGGCCTCGGCTCCGCACCGGTGCGCCCACGGAGGTTCGGCCGTCCGACTCGCCAGGCGAAGACGGACTCACGACACGACCTCCCCGAACGCCTTGACTAGTCGATCGATCTCCTCTCGCGTACGCCGCTCCGTGACCGACACCAGCAGCCCGTCCTGGCCGATCACCGGACCGACCAGGAACCCTGAGTCGAGGAGAGCGCGCTGCACCTCCCGCGGATCCTTCGTCGTTCGGATGGCGAACTCCTTGAAGAACTCCTGCTTCGGCCACATCAGCTCGGCCGACGTCAGGTCGGAGATCCGCTCGGCCGCGTACCTCGCCTTAGCCAGGCACTGCCGCCCTAGCTCTTCCAGCCCGTGCGGGCCCAGCCATCCCAGGTATACGGTCGCGGCCACGGCCATCAACGTCTGGTTCGTGCAGATGTTCGAGGTGGCCTTCTCCCGTCTGATGTGTTGTTCCCGGGCCTGAAGGGTCAGCACGAATCCGCGGCGACCGTCGACGTCGGTGGTCTCGCCCACGATGCGGCCCGGCATCCGTCGGAGGTCCTGGGACCGAGCCGCGATCACGCCGAGGTACGGGCCGCCGTAGTTCAGGTGGTTTCCGAGAACCTGCCCTTCGGCGACGGCGATGTCGGCCCCGAGCTCACCGGGCGGGGCGAGGATCCCCAGAGACAAGGGGTCGAACACCTGCAGCGCCCGCGCCCCGGCCGCCCTGGCTGCCCCGAACACCTCCCGAGGCCGGTCGAGGACGCCGTAGAAGTTCGGATACTGCACCACGACGGCCGCCACGTCGGCTCCGATCTCGGGTACCTCGGTCGTTCCGTCCCGCGTCGTTATGGTCTCCACCGTGAAGTGCTCGCCGGCACCGTAGGTGGCGAGCGTCTTCAGGTAGCGGTGGTCCAGGGCGTCGGACACCAGCACCCGCGAACGATCGGTGGCCCCCGTGGCCATGTGAACGGCCTCGACCAGGGCGGTCGGGCCGTCGTACAGGGATGCGTTCGAGGCGTCCAGCCCCGTCAGTTCGCAGATCATCGACTGGTACTCGAACAGTGCTTGGAGTACGCCTTGGGACAGTTCGGGCTGGTACGGCGTGTACGAGGTGTACAGCTCAGACCGACCGGCCAGGGCCCAGACGGATGCGGGGACATAGTGGTCATAGGCGCCCCCGCCGGCGAAGCACACCAGCTCGTCGGCATGCCGATTGCGCCCGGCCAGGCGCCGGAGCTCGGCGGTCAACTCCATCTCCGACAGGCCTTCGGGGATGGCCAGCTCCTGGTCCAGTGTCAGGTTTGGGGGGATGTGCGCGAACAGATCATCGAGGGACTCGAGCCCGCAGGCGGACAGCATCGCCTGCACGTCGTCCTCGGTGTGGGGTGCGAACCGCACGAGGTCAGTCTACCGTCGGACCCGGCACCTCACGCCTCCGCGATCAGCCGGCCTCGCGATGGTCGTCCAACCCGTACTTCATCACCAGCGAGAGGTAGTCGCGCTGGTAGAAGATCTTGCACCGGACCTCGGGGTACAACTCCCTGAGCCGCCTGATCTTCCGGTTCTTCTTCGTCACGAGCTTCTGGTTCAGCGTGGTGATCTCGATGTACAGGTCGTACGCGGGGAGATAGAAGTCGGGAGTGAACCGCTGGATGATGCTGCCGTCCTTGTCTTGCTCCAGATCGAAGGACGTCGGCTCGTACTGCCACTCGATCTGATAGAAGTCCAGGAGGCGGGCGAACTGCCGCTCGCTCGCGTGTGCGAACTGCACCGTGTCGCTTGGGAGGGGCTCCGCGGGACGGGACGTACGCCTGGGGGTCAAGCGCCTCCTACCCGGGCCATCGACGCCGACCGGGCACCCTTCTTCCGCCCCACCGACGTCGACAGGTCGTCCCACACCTTGTCGAGGGCGATGGCGAACACGCCCTGGCCACGTTTCACCAGGTCGATGATCTCGTCCTCGGACTGCGCCGCGTAGACGTGCACCCCGTCGGACATGAGCGTGACGCTCGTGGGCTCCGTCCCCAGATGCTTGCGCAGGAAGACGACGGCCTTGCGGATCTGCTGGAGGGAGACCCCGGTATCCAGCAGGCTCTTGATCGTGCGCAGCTGGACGAGGTCCTGGAAGGAGTACAGGCGCTGGGTCCCCGAGCCCCCCGCATCGCGCACGCTGGGCGTGACCAGTCCGGTCCTGGCCCAGTAGTCCAACTGCCGATAAGAGATCCCCACGAGCCGACAGACTTCCGGGACCCGATAGCCTTCCGTTTCAGCCATGACAGCTCCGTAATTACGAGGGCGTAAGGAAGGCTATCACGGGGGCCAAGGCTGTCAACGACTCGTCCAGTCGACGGTCGACGTGGAGCGGTCGAAGGTCCCGCTTTCGTAGCGAGGTCCACCGTGAGAAGGCCCCACGCACAGAGGGCGAAGCCCATCAACAGCAGGACGAGTCCCAGGGCTTTCACCGCTGCCGCGATCCACCCGGCGCTCTGCAGCGCGTGGAACCGGCCGAGCACGAACCCCCAGTCGTGGATGCCGTCCCCGAGGAGGGGCAGCGCCTGGGCGCGCGCGTCGGCGACGTACACGCTCACGTCCCTCGCCGAGGTGGCGGCCCACGCCAGGCACAACCCGCCGCCTAGCTGATCCCGCCGAACGAGCAGGAAGTACAGAGCCAGACCGGCGGGCACGGCGACCTGGGTCACCGAGCCCATCAGGGCCGTCACGACGTCCGGGAACGGATACGTGAGGAGATGTCCCAACTCGTGGAACCCCAGGTCGACCAAGCTCAGCAGCGGGACCCGAGCGCCTCGGACGAAGGCGATCCACCCAAACAGGAGGCACACCAGCACCCCACCCGCGTATTTGGCGCGGTGCAGCGCGCTGCTCGGCATGGTGTAGTGATCGGCTCAGGGCTGAAGGCTCCTGACCGGGCCTGGGTTGGTTTGGAGAGCGGCCGGTTTCCCTAGGCGAAGTCTTCCGGAGTGACCTGATCGAGGAACTCTCGGAACTTCTCGACCTCCTGTTCCTCGTCGTCTTTGATGACGATCGAGGCCTCCGACAGGACCTCCTCGTTGGCGAAGATGGGGACGTTCACCCGGACGGCCAGGGCGATGGCGTCGCTCGGCCGGGAGGAGACCTCGTAGCTGGACCCGTTCTGCTGCATCAGGATGGTGGCGTAGAAGGTCCCCTCTCGGAGCTCGGTGATGACGATCCGGTCCACCCGAACCCCCACTTCCTCCAGCACGTTCTTGAGGAGGTCGTGGGTCATGGGCCTTGCGGTGACGATCCCCTGGAGCGCGAAGGCGATGGCCGTGGCTTCCATGGCCCCGATCCAGATCGGGAGGTAGCGCTCCCCATCGCGCTCCCGGAGCAGCACGATCGGCTGGTTGGTTGGCAGTTCGACCCGCACGCCTACCAGGTTCAGTTCGATCATGGACTCTCGAACTCACTGTACCCACAGCGGTAGGGACCGGCAACAGGGTGGAATCCCGAAAGGCTATTGCGGTTCCTGGAAGACCTCCGCGGCCGGCGCGGGGTGTGCCCCGAGAAAGCTCACGAGCGCGTTCGGGTCCGCAGCGAGCAGGCTCTGGTCGTCGACGGCCAGGATCGCCCGGATGTTCCGATAGCGTTCGCCGTGGTCCAGGCCGTAGCCGATCACGAAACGGTCGGGACAGTCGAAGCCCCGGTACTTGATCTCCACAGGAGCGATGCGGCGCACGCTCTTGTCCAGGAGGGTGCAGACCTCGATCGAGGCCGGCTGGCGGGCCCGAAGGGTCGCCAGCAGATAGGAGAGGGTCAGCCCGGTGTCGATGATGTCCTCGACCACGATGACGTCTTCCCCTCCGATGTCCTGATCGAGGTCCTTGAGGATCCGCACCACTCCCCCTGTTGCTTCCGATCCCCCGCCATACGACGTGATGGACATGAAGTCCACACGCACCGGGAGGTCGATCTCCCGGAACAGGTCCGCCAGGAAGACAACGGCTCCCTTGAGGATGCAGATGAGGACCGGCGAGCGGCCCGCGTAGTCGCGGGTGATCGACTGCCCGAGGTCTCGGACCCGGCGCTGGATCTCCTCCTCCGGATACAGGATGGTCGCCACGGAGATCACGGTGCGGCGATTATAGGAAGGGCTCCAGAAGGCCCTGGAGCATGGCGGCCAAGAATCTCAGCGCCGCGACCAGCGAATCGGTTCCTGTCGGCATCGAATTCGGCGGAGGCGATGGACTGCTCGTCGGCCGGAACACGGTGTGGCGAGCGACGGCCACGACGCTTCCGGCCCGCTTCCCTCCGACCAGGACGAGCACCTTGCCCATCCGCTGTCCCTCGACGACGGGAAGGGAAAGCCCCGGATCGGGAAGGAGGGCTCGAAGGACCCGCGAAAGCTGATCCTTCGGGACCAGCTTGATCAGCCCCCCGTCCGCCACCGCCTGGACCGCCTGGCCTTCGATGGTGACCCGGCCGAGGTCCTGGCCCTTCGAGACGAGGACCGCTCGTTCGAACGCCTCGTACCCGAAGTTCAGGAGCGCCGCCCCGTCGCTGAACACGCCCTCCGCGTCGTCGCCCCTCGACCCCAGCGCCACGGCGACCAGTCGAAGGGCTCCGCGTTCCGCTGCGGCCACCAGGCAGTGCTGGGCAGGCGTGGTGAATCCCGTCTTGGTCCCGATGGCTCCCGGATAGAGCCACAGGAGGATGTTCCTGTTCTGGATGCGGCGGGAAGGACCGGACGGAGAGGGGATCCTGTGGAACTTCGTCCGCGTGATGCGGGCGAACAACGGGTCGGCGTAGGCGGCGCGCACGATGGCGGCCACGTCCTTGGCCGTGGAGTATCCGCCATCGTCCAGACCGGAAGGGTCTCGAAACCGGGTCCGGCGCAGCCCGAGTCGTTCAGCCTCGCGATTCATCAGCTCGGCGAACCCTGCGACGGACCCGCCCACGTGTTCCGCCAGGGCCACCGCGGCGTCATTGGCGGATTGCATGAGGAGCGCGTACAGGAGCTGCCTGACCGAGATCCGCTCGCCGGCCACGAGTCCGAGCTGCGAGGCCCTGGTCCCGGCCGCGCGGGCGCTCACGACCACCTGCTCGCCTGGAGACGCCTCGTCCAGGACGACCAACGCGGTCATGACCTTGGTGATGCTCGCGATGGGCCTGCGCAGGTCCGGCTTCTTCGCGTAGAGCACCTGACCGGTCCGCAGGTCCTGCAGGATCGCCGACGGGGACGTGAGCTTCGGGGGGACCGAGGCCCGGACGGGTGTTTGCAGGGCGGTCGGAAAGGGCGAAGGCGAACCGCTCGGCGGGACCGGGGTGGGCGGAGGGGTTGCGGCGAGACCGGCCGCCGGCACGGCCGCCGCCATCGCTGCCAGGCAGAGGGAAAGGGCCGCGGCGAGGAGGATCTTCGGTGCGCCCGAGGACCTCACGGTTCTTGATCGCATCGCGACGGGATCAGGAGCTAGGAGGTCTGCATGTACTGCCGGAGGTTCGAGCGGAGCAGCGCCTGCTTGAGCTTCCGCGAGAGCGACGCCAGGTCCGTCAGGTTCTCTGCCGCGGCCTTGCGAGCGTCGGGGTTTCGCTGGCGGAGCATGGGCATCACGATCGACTCGAAGAAGGTGGCCTCGCGCTCGGCGAAGTGCCTGTACATGGTGAGGTGTCGCGGCTCGATGCCGTACTTGAAGAAGTCCTTGGCGATCGACAGGACGACGAAGTCGTCGCCGTCATAGTAGTTCTCACCATTCAACCCGTGAGAGCAGAGGATCCCGAACGATTCGAGCTCGCGGATTCGATTCCGGTCCACTCCCGTCGCCGCGGAAAGCTCCTCCACCGACATGTGGAGACCGGTCGGCGGGCTCACCAGCTCCTCGTCTCCGGGTTCCGGGGCGGCGGCCTTCGCCTTCGACTCTGGTTCCTCGTCCTTCTGCTCGAGCCGTTCCTTGATGACCTTGAGCGGGAGGTACTCGTCCCTCTGCATGCGAAGGATCGTCCTGAGACGCTGGATGTCCTTGTCGTAAAACTTGCGGTACCCGGATGGGGTGCGCTCCGGATCGATCAGTCCCTCCCCCTCGAGGAATCGGATCTTGGAGATGGTGATGTCCGGGTACTCGGTCTTGAGCGTGACCAGGATCTCTCCGATGGAAAGGTAATTGCGCGTCGCCACTGTCTACTCCCCCGCGTAGAACGTCAGCTTGAACTTGCCGATCTGCAGCTCGTCTCCGTTGACGAGCAGGGTCTCGTCCACTCTCTGCCGGTTGACGTATGTCCCGTTCAGGCTGCCCACGTCGTGGACATGGAACTGCCCGTCCTTGCGTCGGAACTCGGCGTGCCGACGGGAGACGGTGACGTCGTCGAGGAAGATGTCGCTCTCCGGGTGCCGGCCGGCGGTCGTCACGTCCTTGTCGATGAGGAACCTCGACCCGGCGTTCGGCCCACGTTTCACCACAAGGAGAGCCTGCCCCGCCTCCAGCTCGCTCTGGGGAAGCCCCGCCTCCTCTGCACCTTCCTCTTCGAGCTCGATCGGGCTGAAGCTGACGGTGGTCTCCTCCTGTAGGGCAGTTCCACAGTTGGCGCAGAAGTGCGCATCCTCAGGGTTGTCGTGTCCACACCTGGTACAGACCACTCTCTTCCTCCGGTGAACCTCTCCCTGTGTTGGAGGTCGATACTTGAGAGGAAGCTGCAATTTACCTCAAGCTTTAAGATAGGGTCAAGAGATGTCGGTTCGTGAGGTCGAGAGTCTGTTCAAGATGAGGCCGAGGAATCGACGGAGGACGGCTCGGCGATCACTCCGTCTCGCCTGATTCTCTCTCCGTGAACGAGCGGTAGGCCGCGGCGTCGAGCAGACCTTCCGCCTCGGACGGATCCGACACCTCGATCACGATCATCCATCCCTGTCCGTACGGATCCTCGTTCACCAGCTCGGGAGCCTCGACCAGCGCCGCGTTCCGCTCCCCCACCTTTCCGCTCACCGGCGCGAAGATGTCGGAGACGGATTTCGTGGATTCCACCTCTCCGAAGGGCTCCCCGGCCTTGACCTCGGTGCCGACTTCGGGGATGTCGACGTAGACGACGTCGCCGAGCGCGTCCTGGGCGTAGTCGGTGATCCCGACCGTTGCCCGGCTCCCCTCCATCCGAACCCATTCGTGCTGCTCCGTGTACTTCACGTCCTCGGGGAACTCCATGCTTCCTCCTCTTCAGCGTTCCAGCCGGCCGAACGGGTCAGGGGCGGCGGCGATCTGTTCCAGGGTCCGCTCCCGGATCTCGTGTGGGGAAGGATAGCCGCGCCTGCGCTTTCCCTTGGAGATCCAGCTTTCCAGCAGCTCGCGCACACGATGACCGCACCGGGGGCAGTGACCGAGCCGCGCCGACCACGGCGAGACCCCCCGGTTCCCACATTCGGGGCACTCCCACAGATGCTTGCGCCCCGAGAGCTTTCCCCGCTTCGCCCGCGGCTTCCCATCGACCTCGACGATGTCCAGGGCGAAATCGACCACCGGGGCGTTGGTGATGGCTGTTCCGACACCATAGGCATCGGCGAACAGGTTAAGGTCCAGGATGCCTCGCTCATCGATCCCGCCCGACACGAAGATCTGCACGCTGGAGAATCCTCGTTCGTCGAGCTCCCACCGGACCTCCCGGAGGATGGCGGGAAAGTCGCCTCGCCGGCTGGCCGGCGTGTCAAGTCGAACGGCTGCGAGGTGTCTTCCCAACGTGAGGGCGGCCGCGACCGCTCCGAACTTCTCGTCCTGGAACGTATCGACCAGCGCCACCCGCGGGACCCGGCTGTCGATGATCCGGTCGAATCCGCGCCACGCGCGCTCCTCCCCAAGGAGCAGGACCAGCGCATGTGCCATGGTTCCGACGGGCGCCAGCCCAATCGTCTCGGCGCTCTTGACCGCGGCGACCCCGTCGCAGCCACCGAGATAGGCGGCGCGCTCGATCATGGGCGCGATAGCGGGGTGCATGCGCCTGGCACCGAACGAGTACAGGGGGCGCCTCCCGGCAGCCAGCTTGCACCGGGCGGCCGCCGTGGCCACGCCGCTCGCCTGGCAGATCAGCCCCAGCATGGCGGTCTCCAAGATGCCGAAGTCGAGATATCGGCCGGCCACCGCCATGACCGGCTCTTCCGCGTAGAAGACGCTGCCCTCGCGGAGGGCCAGAACGTCCAGCCCGCGGCCACCGGAGGACTCCCGACCCTCCAGAAGCCACAGGACCTCGTCCAGCCCGGCGAACACGGCCCACCCCCACTCCCCGTGCAGGCTGCTGGCCCGGATCTCCGCGACGACGTGCGGGTTCTCCCCCTCGGCGTTCAGGACCTCCTGGCCGCGGAGGAAATAGACATCGGTGACCTTTCCGGCTCGGACCTCCTCGGGCGACGCAACGTTCAGCCCGTCGCTCATCGAGGCTCTCTCATGCCCTGAGCTCCTCGACGAGGGCGACGAACTCCGCGGCCAGGGCGTCGGCCGAGTCCGGCGAGCCCGCCTCCGCCCACACCCGGACGACCGGCTCCTGCGGGTGCGGGATCACCAGGACCCAGTCCTCGCCTCGGTAGGCCTTCACCCCGTCGATGGTGACCACGCGCTCCCCGTCCAGGCGCTCGATGAGCCGCCGCATCACGGTTCCCTTGGCCTCCCACGGCGTGGGGATCTCCTGGCGGGAGATGTGGGCGGGAGGAAGCTCGTCGACGACCTCGCGGAGAGACCTGTTGGCGGTAGCTAGAAGCTCGAGCAGCTTCATCAGCGCCATGATCGCGTCGTATGCGGGGAGGAAATCCGGAAAGATGTATCCGCCACTCTCATCTCCGGCGAAGGCTATTCCCTTGCGGTCGGCCGCCGCCATCAGGGATGCGGGGGCGATCGGTGTCCATTCGACGACGCCGCCCCGGGAGCACACGATCTCTTCCGCCACGCGTGAAGTCGCCACCGGTAGCGCCACCCTCGCGCCCGATCCCGAGGACGCCATGAGGGAGACGAAAGTCAAGAGGCCCGTTCGCCCGTCCAAGATCCGGCCGGCTCCGTCGACCAGGTGCAGACGCTCCCCGGTGGCGTCGATGAGCACGCCGAGCCCGGCACCGCTCGAGTGCACGATCCGGGCGAGGTTCTCCAGGTGCTCATCGTTCTGCTCCCGGGTCCGGATCACGCGCTTCTCGTCGAGCAGCGCGTTGACGCCCAAGATGTCTCCTCGGATCCGCCCCAGGACAAGCGGTCCCGTCAGGCTCGCTGCCCCGAACCCGTAGTCCACAACCAGCTTGGTCTCGCGCCCGCGCAAAGCCTCAAGGTCCACCGCGTCCAGGAGACCCATCGCGTAGTAGTCCCGGCCTCGAGCCGGGAGCTCCAGCTCACCGATGTCGTGATGGAAGACCCTGCGCAGGTCGTCCCGGAAATACGCCCTTTCCAGCTGCCGCTGGAAACCCGGCCCCACGTCGATCCCGTGTTCGTCGAAGAACTGGATGTCGACCGAGGAGGGATCTCCCGGCGACGTGCGCACGGAGAACCCTCCCCTGGCCCTGGCCGACCGAGCGTAGAACCTCGCCACCGGCGCGGGGACGAGCTCTACGTCGTGGCAGGTCACGCCCCCGGCGTTGATCCCGGCCACCATGGAACGCTTCAAGATGCGCGCGCTCCTCGTGGGATCGCGCGACGCGACCACCACCGACCCTTTGGGAAGCAACGTGGCGAAGGCGAGGGCCAGCCGCACCGACATCTCTGGGGTGATGTCCACGTTGATCAGGCCGCTGATGCCCCGTTCTCCGAAGAGGCCGCGTGCTCCGCCCGATTCCCACACGATCGACTTGGACACGATCGCCCCGGGATCGACAGACTTGAAAGGATAAACCTTTACTTGAGGGTTGAGGACTGCCCCGTCACCGATATGGCACTCGTCCGCCACGACCACGCCTTCTTCCAGCTTCGCCCCGTGCTTGATGTCCGAGTTCTTGCCCACCACACAACCCCGCAGGCTCGCCGACGGGCCCACGTAGACGTAGTCGTGAACGACGCACCGGTGCAGGAAGGCGCCCGATCGGATCGAGCTCCCTCGCCCCAGCACCGTGTGCTCTCGGAGCGTCGCCCCGGCCTCGACCCGGGCGTTCTCCCCCACGTACACGGGGCTGGCCACCTCCGCGTCGGGGTCAAGCTCCGCTCCCTCGCCCAGCCACACGGAGGGCTTCACCTCGAAGCCCCCGATCTCCACGCCGACCTCCCGGTCGAGGACCGCGCGATGCGCCTCCATGTAGGCGGCCACGTTCCCCACGTCCGTCCAGTAACTCTCCGTGACGTACCCGAAGATCGGGTATCCCTTGTCGAGCAGGAGGGGGAAAAGGTCCTTGGAGAAGTCGAATTCCTCTCCCTCTGGAACCAGGTCGAGCACTTCCTCCTCCAGCACGTAGATGCCGGTGTTGATGGTGTCGCTGAAGACGTCTCCCCAGCCAGGCTTCTCCAGGAATCGCTCCACCCGGCCCTCTTCGTTCACGATGACGATCCCGAACTCGAGGGGATCGTGAACGCGCTTGAGGGTCACGGTGACCGCGGCGTCCCGAGACTCGTGGAACCGGATCAGCTCTCCGAGGTCCACGTCGGTGACGGAGTCCCCGGACAGGACCAGGGTTCGCCCGTCGAGCAGCGGGCGGGCGTTCCTGACGCTCCCCGCCGTGCCGAGAGGCTCCTCCTCGGTGGCGTAGGAAAGGGAAACGCCGAGGTCGGAGCCATCACCGAAGAAGTTCCGCACGACGCTCGCCAGGAACTGGACGGTGGCCACGACCTCGTCGATCCCATGCCGGCGAGCCAGCCGGAGGATGTGCTCCATCATCGGCCTACCGACGATCGGAAGCATTGGCTTCGGCTGGTTGCTGGTGAGCGGCCGGAGTCGGGTTCCCTGGCCCCCGGCCATGACGACCGCCTTCATCGCGGAAATCATAGGGACTCAGGTCGCGGCCGGGTCGCCCGCAGCGCCCTGACCACGTCCACCCCGTACAGCACGGCGGCCAGGTAGTAGAGCGCGATGGCGGGGACGAAGACCAGCCACCCGAACGCCAGCGCGAAGTCGTGGAACACGAGTCCGAAGTTCCCCCAGGCCACCAGGGGGATCGCGCACATGAGCCCGAACGTCCCCGCCTTCCCAACCCACCTGACGTCCAGGCGGATCCGGTACCGAACCAAGAGCACCACCCCCGCCAGGAGGATCACCACGTCCCGGGCGATGACCAGGAGTGCCGCCCACAGCGGGAAGGCGTCCCTCACCACCAGCGCCACCAGGGCGGCGATCAGGGCTAGCCGATCCGCCACAGGATCGAGGATCTTTCCCACATTCGAGACTTGTCCGGTGTGGCGGGCGATGTAGCCGTCGACCCAGTCGGTCGCCACCACGGCGGCCAGCAGGGCGAGGCCGGCAGCCTCGGTCCCATCGCCAAGGAGGAGAAGGACGAACACGGGGATCAGGAGGATCCGGAGGAGCGAAAGCACGTTCGGGAGCGTGGCTACCCTGTCCAGCGAGCCCTGAGCTCCCTTCGCGCCTCCATCCTCCAAGACCGTCTCCTCCGCTCTCGCGGAGCGTACCAGCCGCGAGGTGCAATCCTCGATCACGGACCGATGGGACCCTCACCTCGAGGAACTCTGGCCCTCGACCTCAACTCACGGTCCAGGTGCGGAGTCCGAGTAACTCGGCGAAGGGCCTTAGTAGCTCAATGGCAGAACAGCTGCAAATCGGGATTGCGCTCAGAACTCGAGGTGTTCCTCGACCCGGCCCCTACCAGCTCTGAGCCACCAGTGGTAGGACTCGACGCTGACGACCTTGCCTCCCATCGCATCTGCCACATCGGTTCGCATCGGCTTGACCGCTTCCTCAACTTGCTTCGAGAGCTGCCTCGTCCTGCCAGAATGCGACCGCTACCCAGCTTCCCGGTCGACCGATCTGTCAAGAAGTTCACTGCGGTGAACCCGTTCACCCTTGTCGGGCCGGGGAGATTTGAACTCCCGACCTCTTGACCCCCAGTCAAGCGCGCTAACCAAGCTGCGCCACGGCCCGAATTGACACCCGATTCTACCGGCCGGCGCGGGACCTTGGTCCACCCCTGGTCCCCCCAGTGCCCCCCGAACTCCTGCGCCGGTGCCGGGGCCGGAAGGACAGTCGGACGGGGACTCCTCCGAGCTTGAACTCCTTGCGGAGCGTGTTCTCCAGGTACCTCCGGTACGAAGGTCCCGGATCCTTCGCTCCGAACACCACGAACCGAGGCGGCCCTGAATCGACTTGCGTTGCATACAGGATCCGCCCGGCTTGCCTGGGGACCGGATTGGCGGCCTGCGCCGATTCGAGCACCCGGTTGACCTCTGACGTCGGGACCCGCCGTCTCCACGCATCATGCACACCGAGGAGCGTCGGGAGCAGCCGGTTCACCCCGAGGCCCGTCACCGCCGACGTTCGAATGACGGGGGTTCCTGGAAAGAGCCCGAGAGCCTCTTGGAGCTCTACGAACCTGGCGTCTCGGTCCTCGGTCGGGACCAGGTCCCACTTGTTCAGCGTGACGACCAACCCCCTGCCCGCCTCCCCCACTCTCGCGGCTACATGCTTGTCCTCGGAGGTGAGGCCCTCGGTCGCGTCGAGGACGAGGAGGGCCACGTGGGCGGCGTCGATGGCTCTCAGCGACCGAACCACGCCGTAGTACTCGACCCCCCGGGCCTTCCGAGCCGGCCTGAACCCGGCGGTGTCCACGAACCGGATCGTCCTGTCCCCGACCCGGATGAGGGAATCCACGGCGTCGCGAGTCGTACCGGGCTCCTCGTGAACGATGGCCCGCTCCTCCCTCACCAGCCGATTGAACAGGGAGGACTTGCCGACGTTCGGCCTTCCCACCAGACAAAACCGAGCCTCATCCTCGAGTTGAGGTTCTCCTCCTTCCGGGATGAGGTGGAGAATGCGGTCGAGGAGCTCACCGGTCCCTCGACCATGCAGGGCCGAGACCGCCAGCGGCTCCCCCAACCCCAGACCGTGAAACTCCGCGGCCAACGGCTCCTGTGCCTCGGAGTCCACCTTGTTGGCGACGACCAGAACAGGCACCGGCGACCTCCGAAGGCCCCGCGCCAGCGCCTCGTCCTCGTCCGTGATCCCCGTGGTTACGTCCACCACGAGCAGCACGAGATCGGCCGACTCCGCAGCCCGAGCCGACTGACGAGCGACGTCCGCTTCGATTCCCGACCGGTGTCTCCCGACCCCGCCGGTGTCGACCACGGTGAAGGTGCGTCCGGCCCACTCCACGGACAGTTCGACTCGATCCCGCGTGACTCCCGGCATCTCGTGCGAGATCGTCTCCCTCCGACCGAGCAGTCTGTTCACCAGGGTTGACTTCCCGACGTTCTGGCGTCCCAGTATGGCCACTCGGGGCGTCCCCGCCCCCCCATCGGCGGTCACCTCGCTCACGGCTCGGCCCCGGCCACTCCGGCCTCCTCGAACCCGGCTCCACGAGCCAGCCGTACGGCCTCGAGCAGCACGTCTTCCTGCGACAGGGCGGTCGTGTCGAGCACGTGGGCGTCGGGTGCGGGGACGAGGGGGTTCGTCCGGGCGTCGTGGGCGTCCCGCCTGGCCACTGCGTCGGCCGTGTCCTCCCCTCCCCCTCGCTCAGACTCCCTCCGCCGCGCTCGGACCCCGGATTCGGCCGCCAGGAAGATCTTCAGGTCGGCGTCGGGGAACACCACCGTCCCGATGTCCCGACCCTCCATGACACATCCCCACAGACCCAGCACCCGCTGTTCCCGTCGCAATAGAGACCGGACGCTCACGTGCCGGGCCACCCGGGAAACGATGGCCTCCACCTCCGGGGAAGTCAGCGCCGCCTCCGGGGGCTTGCCGTCGATCGACAGCTCTCGGCCCTGGGGGCCCTCCGGCCCCAAGGAGAAGCGCATGCGCTCGGCCGCCCGGGCGAGCTCGTGACCATCGTCCGGATCCAACCGCTGTTCCAGGCTTCGAAGCGCCAGAGCCCGGTACATCACGCCCGTATTGATGTAGGGGAGGCTCAGGCGCCGCGCCAGCTCACGGGCGAGCGTGCTCTTCCCGGCTCCCGCTGGACCATCTATGGCGATGACCCGCCCCTGCTTGGCTTCGATCCCGTTCGTGTCCATTCCGCTGGGAAGCATGACAGAGGGGGAGCTCGCTCTTGACAATCCCGCAGGCTGCGGGCCACGCAGAGCCGAATCGGGCGGGGTGAGTTGAGGGTTTCACGTGGAATCGGATGCATCGTCGCCCCGGCCGAACCCTCGACCTTGACCCGAACGTTGGGACGAGCGGCGAGCACCCTGACTCGACCTTTTGAGTCGGCGCGGCGCGGCTCGGGACAACCCGGTCACCTGGTACAGCCCCGCGACCTCTTCCTTGGTGAGAGCCCTCACTTCTCCGGGATCCAGTGTCCTGACGAGAACCGGTCCGATCCTCACCCTGACCAGGCGCAGGACCGAGTGGCCCAGGGCCTCCAGCATCCGCCGAACCTCCCGTTTGCGTCCCTCCCTCATGACGATGGACAGGGCGGTCCTGGCGGCTCGGCGCTGGACGACCCTCGCCCGGGCGGCTCGAGCGGATCCGTCCTGGAGCTGGATGCCCACGGTGAGCCGGCGGACGGCATCATTCGAGACCACTCCATCCACCTCGACCAGGTACTCCTTCTCCACCCCGTGGCGCGGATGCTGGAGGCGGTTGGCCAGCTCGCCGTCGTTCATCAGGAGCAGGAGTCCTTCGCTGTCCCGATCGAGCCGCCCCACCGGGAAGACCCGAGGGCCCTCAGGGAGGAATTCGGTAAGCGATCGGGCCGCGTGCGGATCGCTCATCGTGCTGGTCACCCCCCGCGGCTTGTTGAAGGCGAAGTATCGAAGGGCGGGGTGAGCGGGAACCGGGACGCCGTCGACCGTGATCGAGTCGACCATAGGATCGACCTGATCGCCGAGGCGGGCTAAGCGCCGGCCCACCCGGACCCTGCCGGCCGCGATCAGCTCCTCGGCCTTCCGGCGGGATCCGTATCCGGCCCTCGCGAGCGTCTTCTGCAGCCGCTCGGTAGCCGGTGGTTGCTCGGTGCCCGCTGTCAGTCTCCGACGGCGGTCCGCTCGGCTTCCCCGTTCCCGAGAAGGGGAGCGAGCGGGGGGAGGTTCGACAGCGACGGCAACCCCAGGCGCTCGAGGAACTCACTCGTCGTCCCGTAGAGGATGGCCCGGCCTGGACCTTCGTCCCGGCCAACCTCCTGGATCAATCCCCGGTCGGACAGAGCCCGGAGCACCCCGTCGGAGTCCGCCCCGCGGATGCTCGACACCTGATGCCGTGTGACGGGCTGCTTGTAGGCCACGATGGCAAGCGCCTCGAGAGAGGCCTTGGTGAGCCGGGCGTGCCTGGAGGACCTGATGAACTGCTCCACGTACGGAGCTGCCGCCGGGTGGGTCACTAGTCGCCACCCACCGGCAACCTGCTGCAGGACGATTCCCGAGCCGCGGGCCTGGTATTCCTCGGTCATCTCCTCCAGGAGGCGTTCGACGTCTCGGCGACCCTGCTCAACGGCCTGGGCCAGCAGGCCCGCCGTGATCGGTTCGTCAGCCAGGAACAGGATGGCCTCCAGCGCCAGGCGGACATCGTTCGAAGGTATCTCGGTCATCCCACGTCTCCTTCAGGGGCAGAATCGTCGCGTTGCTCGGTTGGTCCACGCCCCGGCGAAGGGCTCGATGAGACCCCCAGGCTCTCGCGAGGGTCGCGGACACCTTCAGCCGGGCCGGTGGAATGCCCCTGCCAACGAACCTCGATGTCCCCGAACACGTCGGCCTGTGAAAGCTCGACCTTTCCTTCACGGTACAGCTCCAGGAGCGCAAGGAACCGCACCACGACCTCGATCCTTTGCTCACAGTCTGCCAGGAGTTCCCTGAACCGGGCGTTCCGGTTGATCGTCAGATGCGCCTGGACGGCGCGCAGGCCTTCGTCGAGGGTCACCCGTATGGGCGTGACGTGGGACAGATCCAGGTCCGGGACGGGCGCGAGGAGCGCCGCGGCGACACTCGCCAGAATGCGGGCGTCGACCTTCTCCAGCAGATCCGGATACAGGTGGGCGAGCTCGCGAGGCGGGGCGGCCGTCCTCGGCACCGACAACGCTGCCGCCTCCGTGAGCTCCAACAGATCGAGCGCCACCTGGCGAAAGGCGGCCAGCTCCAGGCTTCTCGCATAGACGAGGTCCGGCGAGGCCCCGCCCATCAGCTCCTCTTCGGTATCCGCCGGCGGTCGCGGAAGCAGCCGCCCGACCTTGAGCTCGAGGAGGACCGCACATACGGCGAGGAACCAGGTGGCCTCTTCCAGCGACCATCCCTCCATCCGCTCGGCCCCGTACCGGATGAAGCCGTCGGTCACCCGGCCCACCTGGACGTCACACACGTCCATCCGCTGCTCCAGGATCAGGTCGGCGAGCAGGCGGAACGGACCGGAGAACAAGGGCAGTTCGATCACGAACTCGTCCGGAGACTCGCTCATGGAGTGGCTGCGGGGAGGACGAAGCACCGAGGCCCGCCGGGCCCCGGTTCCGGCGGTGGCGGGGAGGATCCTTTTCCCTCGATGCGGCCATGGTATCGGGGGCTTCCCAGGGCTTCAAACATCCGGCCGAGGGCTCCCTAGAGGCAATCTGCCCCAGCAACCAGCTGACAGATCCCGTTCCCGATCACTCTCACGAAGGCGAAGATCGGCCCCGGCAGGATGAAGAAGATCAGCAGGATGAACAGGGCGGCGTACTGATCCAGGTTCTGGTAGACCTCCCGGGCCCTCGCAGGGAGGAACCGCGCGATCAGGCGAGACCCGTCCAGGCCCGGCACCGGCACCAATTGCATCACTGCCATGATCACGGTGGTGATGACGCAGGCGGCGAGGAACCTGGCCAGCTCGGTCGCCCCCCCGGATGCCACCAGTCTGAAGAGCGCCCCGAAGACGAACGCCAGGATCACGTTGGCTGCCGGTCCGGCCAGGGCGATCAGGGTCAGATGCCGGTCCTGCTTCCGCAGGTTCCAGGGATTCACCGCGAACGGCTTCCCGTACGCGAACACCGGGAACAGCGAGTCTCCGGCGAGGAGCGAGCTGCCGAAGACTACTGGGAGCAGGAGCAGCGCCGGAAGAACGAGGGTACCGAAAGGGTCAACATGAGGTCGAGGGTCGAGGGTCACCCGCCTCATCATCTTCGGGGTGAAGTCCCCCAGCCGCATGGCCACCCAAGCGTGCGCGTATTCGTGGGCCACGAGGGCAATGAGCAGGCCGACGGCCAGATAGACGGTCTCCAGCAGGCTGTCGACGCTCATCCGGATCCGCCCTTTCCGACGTCCGAAGCAGCCACCGACGCGAGGCCCGCCTCTCCGTGCCATCCATGAACGAGCGGCGGGGCCTCCACCGGCTCCGGGCTGAGAATGATGGCCGATCGCACCCTGTCCACAGCAGCAGCGGCGGCCTCCTCGTCCCGGGCGTGGATCATGGCGATCGGCCGGCCTGGCTCATACAGATCTCCGATCTTGGGGAAGAACTCGATGCCCACGGCGGGGTCGATGGGATCCCCTTTCTTCATCCGGCCGGCTCCGAGGGCCGTTGCTGCCCGCCCCAGCCCCTCGGTGTCCACCGTGGCCAGGTACCCGCCCTCCGAGGTGACCTCGCTCCGGACCGGCGCCCGGGGCAGCACGACCCAGGGATCTTCGACCAGCCTCGGATCGCCTCCCTGGGCCTCCACCATCCGGGCGAACGCCTCGGCCGCTTCCCCGGAATCGAGGTTCTCACTGACCTCAGCGCGAGCCGCATCCCGATCCTTCGACTCCAGAACGACCAGCGCCTCTGCGGCGAACGCGACGGCGAGCTCGCGAAGCCGGCCCTTCGCCTCCTCCCCCTTCAGCAAGGCGACGCACTCCGCGACCTCGAGGGCGTTGCCGATGGCCGCACCGAGCGGCTGGGACATGTCCGTGACGACCGCCCGGGCGGGTCGCCCCCAGGAGCGAGCGAGCTCCACGCACGCGCCGGCGAGCTCCCCCGCCTCCTGCGGCGTCTTCATGAAGGCTCCGTTCCCCGCCTTGACGTCGAGAAGGATCAGATCGGTGCCCACGGCGAGCTTCTTGGACATGACGCTCGCGGCGATGAGCGGAACGCTGGCTACCGTGGCGGTGGCGTCGCGAAGCGCGTAGAGGGCCCCGTCGGCGGGGACAAGCTCCTTGGTCTGCCCGGCGACGGCGCAGCCCACCTTCTCGATCTGGCGCTCCAGCTCCTCGGGCGAGAGGTCCACCCGAAAGCCAGGGATCGACTCCAGCTTGTCGAGGGTGCCACCCGTGTGGCCGAGACCCCTGCCCGACAGCTTGGCAACGGCCAGGCCGAGCGAGGCGGCCAGGGGAGCGAACACGAGTGTGACGCCATCACTCACTCCCCCAGTGGAGTGCTTGTCCACCTTCGGGCGGGTCACGCCTGCAAGAGGCAGCGTGGCCCCCGAATCGACCATGGCCCGCGTGAGGTCGGCGGTCTCTGCCGGTGTGAGCCCGTTCAGAAACGCGGCCATCAGGAACGCGGCGGCCAGATAGTCGGGGACCTCGCCCTTGGCAAAGCCGAGCACGAAGGCGCGCAGCTCGGTGGTGGGGATCTCGTGGCCGTCCCGCTTGAGCGCGACGACCTCGCGGAAATCCGGACTAGCCATCGGCATCCTCGCCGAAGCCGAGCCCTCGAGCGAAGCTCGTCCCGGCCAGACCTTCGACCTCCACGCCCAGAACGTCCGCGATGGTGACCCCCACGTCCCCGAAGACCCGGCGGATCCCCAGGTCGACGGCGGCATCCGCACGAGCCCCCGCCACGAGCACCGGGGTGTATTCCCGGGTGTGATCGGTGGACGACGTGTCCGTGGGGTCGCATCCGTGGTCTCCGGTGATCACCATCAGCCCGTCCCCCACCGCGTCCTCCAACTCCGGGATCCTCGGGTCCAGGGCCTCGATGCACGCGGCGTACCCCGCCGGGTCGTTCCGGTGACCATATTTGGAATCGAAGTCGACGAGGTTCGTGAACACCAGGGAAGTCCCCGGGCGCCGCAGGTAGTCGACCGTCAGATCCACGCCGTGATCGTTGGAATCCGAGTAGCTCGACTCGGACAGCCCCTGGCCATCGAAGATGTCGCGGATCTTGCCAACCCCATAGACCGGGATCCCGGCATCGTGGATGAAGTCCAGCACTGTTCGGCTCGGCGGCGGCACGGAGTAATCGCGCCGTTCGGGACGCCGGACGAACGCCCCCGGCTCCCCGTCGAAGGGCCGGGCGATGACCCGGCCGACGCGATGTGACCCATCGAGGATCCCCCGGGCAATCCCGCACCACTCGTAGAGCTGTTCGAGCGGTACGGACCGCACGTGACAGGCCACTTGGAAGACCGAGTCGGCACTCGTGTAGACGATGGGTCGCCCGGTGAAAAGGTGCTCCTCCCCTAACTCCTCGATGATCTCGGTACCCGACGCTGGCCGGTTGCCCAGGACCTTCCGCCCCACGGCGCGCTCGAAAGGCTCGATCACTTCGCGCGGGAACCCGTCGGGATACGTCGGGAACGGCTTGTCCAGGACGATCCCCGAGATCTCCCAGTGCCCCGTGATCGTGTCCTTACCGGCCGACTGCTCCTGCTGTCGTCCGTGAGCCGTGCCGCGCCCTCCCCCCGGGGGCACTCCCACCACCTCCGTCAGGTTTCCCAGACCCAGCCTGGCCAGGTTCGGGGCGTGAAGGCCGCCGACGGACGAGGCGACGTGCCCGATCGTGTTCGACCCCTCGTCGCCGTACGCGGCAGCGTCGGGCGCTTCGCCCACGCCGAACGAGTCACAAACCAGGAGGAGCACCCGAGAGACCCGCCGGATGGCTCGGCCGTCCCCACCGGACATCAGGCGCCCTTTCGCCTCGTCTGGGCGGCGACCGGAGCGGCTCTGGTGAACCTCGCTCGCGGGTGAGCCGAGAAGTACTCCTCCCGCAATCGCTCCCCCGTCACCAACGTGTAGATCTGCGTGGTGGCCAGCGAAGCATGGCCCAGAAGCTCCTGGACCACGCGGACGTCCGCTCCGCCCTCGAGGAGATGGGTGGCGAACGAATGACGAAGGGTGTGCGGGGTGACCCGCTTGGTCACCCCCGCCCGCGAGGCGGCGGTCTTGAGCACGCGGGTGGCTCCCTGGCGGGTGAGCCGGCCACCGCGTTGATTGAGGAACAGCGCCGCACCTGACCTGGGCCCCGCCAGCACCGGTCTGGCGCGCGTCAGGTAGCTCTCCAGCGCGGCCACCGCGAACCGACCCAGCGGCACCATCCGTTCCTTGCTTCCCTTCCCCATCACCCGGACGCTGCCCTCGTCCAGGTCCACCTCGTCGACATCGAGTCCGACTAACTCCGAAATGCGCAGGCCGGCGCCGTACAGCGTCTCAAGGATTGCTCGATCCCTGAGTCCAGGCGCATCGGCCTCGCCGGGGGCGGCGAGGATCGACTCGACCTCATCGACCGACAACGGGCGGGGCAGGGTTCGGGGCACCTTCGGTCGCACCACCCCCTCGGACGGATTCCCCGAGGCGTCGCCCTCGCGCAGGAGGAACAGGTGGAACGTCCGGACCGCGGCCAGCGCCCTCGCCACCGAAGACGGTCGGTACCGCTTTCCCTCGGCGTACTCCCGTGCGGCGAGGAAGGCCACGAAGCCCGTGACCGTGGCTTCCTCGGCCTGCGTGGCGTCCGTTACGCCGTGCGAGTGGAGATACCGGGCGTACCGACCGAGGTCGCGCCCGTAGGCGTCCAACGTATTTCGGGCCAGGCCTCGCTCCACCGCCAGGTAGTCGAGGAACCTCGAGATCTGGCGTGAGACGGCGTCTTTCGGCACCTGCTCCTCGAACCTCAGCCCGGGACACTCCGGATCACGGAGGACACCGGCACCGATTCCATGCCGTGGGCCTCCGCCACCGCCTGGTTGGTGAGCACGCCCTGGTGGGTGTTCAAGCCAAGGGCCAGCGCCGGATCATCGCGGAGGGCGTCCTCCAGCCCCGTCTCGGCGATCGAGACCGCGTACGGGAGGGTGACGTTGGTCAACGCGTACGTCGAGGTGTTGGGAACGGCTCCGGGCATGTTGCCCACGCAGTAGTGGACGACGTCGTGCACGACGTAGGTGGGGTCGGAATGGGTGGTCATGCGGGAGCTCTCGAGGCATCCCCCCTGATCGATGGCGATGTCGATCACCACCGATCCCGGACGCATCGAGGCAATCATGTCCTCGGTGACGAGCTTCGGGGCCTTACCCCCCGGCACCAGCACGGCTCCGATCACGACGTCCGACTCGCGGACCCGTTGTTCCAGTGTCAGTCGGTCGGACATGAGGGTCACGATGCGACCCTTGTGGATCTGGTCGATGAATCGCAGCTTGTCCAGGTTCTTGTCCACCACGAGGACTTCGGCCTCCATGCCGACGGCGATCCAGGCGGCGTTCCCCCCGGCCATCCCCGCCCCGAGGACCAGCACCTTCGCCGGACGGACCCCGGACACGCCGCCCAGGAGGATCCCCCTCCCGCCGCTCGCCTTCTCCTGCAGGCGAGCTCCCACCTGCGGAGCCATTCGGCCGGCGATCTCGCTCATCGGAGCGAGGAGCGGCAACCTGCCGTCCGCCTCCTGGACCGTTTCGTAGGCGACCCCGGTGACCTTGCGCTCGAGCAGCACCTCCGTGAGCTCCTTGCTGGCCGCGAGGTGGAGGTACGTGAACAGGATCTGGCCTTCCTGGAGGCAGCCGTACTCCTCGGGGATAGGCTCCTTCACCTTGAGGATCATCTCGGCGTGCCGCCAGACCCCCTCGGCGGTCTCGACCATCTCAGCCCCCGCCCGTTCGTATCGCTGCTCGTACAACGAGGACCCCTCGCCGGCGCCCCTCTGAACCAGGACCCGGTGCCCCGCGTGTGTCAGCTCCCGGGCGCCTTCCGGGGTCAGGGCGACGCGATATTCGTTGTCTTTGACCTCTTTGGGCACGCCGATGATCATCCACAGCTCCCGGTTCGACGTACGAGGTTCGCGTCGGTTCAGCATACCGGGCAGGACTCCGGCCAGATGCGAGCGTTTCGGCCGTCGCTGGTTCCGTCAGTCCCTTTCGAGCATCTGCCGTGCCAGGAGTAGGCCACACACGGTCTTGGCGTCCTTGATCCGCCCGTCCCGAACGGCCTCCGGAACTTCGACGAAGGGCAGACTGACCACTTCGACAGCGTCCTCTGAGGGGCTCGACGCCTCCTCGGCCCCCCCGACGAAGATCTCGATCCGCTCGTCGCTGAAGCCTGGCGAGGTGTAGATGGTGGCCAATCTGTGGAGCTCGCCCGCCCTGAAACCGGTCTCTTCGAGTAGCTCCCGGGCCGCGCAGCTCGCAGGGTCTTCTCCCTCCACGTCGAGGATGCCAGCCGGGATCTCCAGCAGCGCTTCCCGCACGGCCTCCCGGATCTGCCGGACGAGGACAACCTCACCTCTGTGGGTCAACGCGACTACCGCACAGGCGCCGGGATGGTGCACGACCTCGCGCTCACCACCGGGCCAACGCTCGACGTCGACGCGGATGAGCTTGCCCCGGAAGACCTCGCGCGAGGACTCCGGCTCCACGGAACCTGGTCAGCCCGAGATCGCCAGCGGTTCCTGCAGGGCGCCCTGGCGGCGGGCCAGCGCCGCTCCCACGAACTCCCGAAACAGGGGGTGCGGCCGGGTCGGCCTGGACTTCAGCTCGGGATGGAACTGCCCGGCGATGAAGAACGGATGGTCGGGCAGCTCGATGATCTCGACCAGCCGCCTGCTTGGCGACATCCCCGAGAACGCCATCCCGTACTCCTGGAGGATGCCGTGGTAGGAGGGATTCACCTCGTAGCGATGGCGATGGCGCTCGTGGATCAGGGGTTCGCCGTAACATCGCTCGGCGAGGCTTCCGGCACTGATGTCGCACGGATACGCCCCCAGCCGCATGGTCCCGCCCATGTCGACCACATCCTCCTGCTCGGGAAGCAGGTCGATCACCGGATGTGGCGTCTCCGAGTCGAACTCGGAGGAGTTGGCCCCCTGCAGCCCACAGACGTTTCGGGCGTACTCGATGACGGCGCACTGCAGGCCCAGGCACAGACCGAGATAGGGGATCTTGCTCTCCCGGGCGAATCGGATGGCCTCCACCTTCCCCTCGACGCCCCGGATCCCGAATCCTCCGGGGACCAGGATCCCATCGGCCCGTCCCAGGATCTCTTCGACGCCGCCCGCGATCAGCTCGTCCGACGGGATCCAGGTCAGGTTCACCCTCGCCCCGTGGTGGAAACCGCCGTGCTTGAGCGCCTCGATCACCGAGAGGTAGGCGTCCTTGAGGGTCACGTACTTGCCCACGATGGCGATGTTCACCGGCGACACTGCCCGGTGCACCCGGTCAACGAGCTCCTGCCACTCGCGGAGGTCGGGGGTCTGCTCCGGCAACCGGAGCAGGGTGGCCAGGTAGGTGTCCAGGCCCTCGCGATGCAGGACGAGAGGCACCTCGTAGATGGAGTCGGCGTCGACTGCCGAGATCACTCCTCGGGTCTCCACGTCGCACAGGAGCGAGATCTTCTCCTTCAGGTTGCGGCCGATGGGACGGTCCGACCGGCACACGATCACATCGGGCTGGATACCGATCGAGCGGAGCTCCTTGACGGAGTGCTGGGTGGGCTTCGTCTTGAGCTCGCCCGTAGGACCGATGAACGGCATCAACGAGACGTGGACGAAGGCGACGTTCTCCCGCCCCACCTCGTTCCGGAGCTGGCGGATGGCCTCCAGGAAGGGGAGGCTCTCGATGTCGCCGACCGTCCCGCCGACCTCGATCACGCAGACGTCGGCGTCCGTCGTGCCAGCGAGCGTACGGATGCGGCCCTTGATCTCGTTCGTGATGTGGGGGATGACCTGCACGGTCTTTCCCAGGTACTCGCCCCGGCGCTCCTTCTGGATCACGGACTGGTAGACCGCTCCGGTGGTCACACTGGACTCGCGGTGAAGGCTCTCGTCGGTGAAGCGCTCATAGTGGCCGAGATCGAGATCCGTTTCGGCTCCGTCGTCGAGCACGAACACCTCCCCGTGCTCAAACGGATTCATCGTGCCGGGGTCGACGTTGATGTACGGATCGAGCTTCTGGAGGGTGACGCGGAGGCCACTGGACTTGAGGAGCCGGGCCAGGGAAGCGGAGGTGATGCCTTTCCCGAGGCCGGAGGCGACTCCTCCCGTAACGAAGACGTACTTCGCTCGCTCTGGCACTACGGGATTCCATGCTAACAGAAGGCCGTGTCCGCCGGAAGGATCCGCGCTCAGGCTGGGGTCGAATCTTCGCGGCTGCCGCCGGGTTCAAGCTTGGTTTGCTCAGCGGACAACCTGCCCAACCCGTCGAACCAGCGCATCGGCGGGATCGCCTCGATGATCCGCGAAAGAGTCACCGTCTCCGCGAGGGCATGCAGGACGAGGATCACTCCCAGCGCGATGCCCAGCCCCCACGTGGGAAGCAGCCGGAACAGGGCGATCCCGATGATGAACCCGAGGACGTTGGAACCGGCGTCCCCGAGCATGGCCCGCTCCCGCAGGTCGAAGATCACTAGGGCCGCCGCGGACCCGATCGCGGCGCCGAGCAGGAGATCGTCGTAGCGCACATACCAGAGGACCAGCACCAGAGCCGCGAGAAGGAACCACTTCAGGGCTCGGCCGGGGCGAACGTCGAGGAGGTTCCACAGGTTCGCGGAACCGGCGATGACCGGTATTCCAAGCAGGATGCGGGCCAGGCCGTCGCCCAGGCTCGCGGCCGCCCAGGTGGCGGCGCCCACGATCACCACCAACTTGACGATGGCTGACGTGACTCGGCCTCCCGCCAACTCCCGGACATGGCCACGAAGGCCCCTGACCTGACCGGCGTGATAGTCGTCGTGCAGTCCCCCGAAGAAGACCAGCCCCAGCGAGTAGATGATCGCGACCCGTTCGCTGATGGAGGTCTCGATGGACGGATCGACGAACCACGACGAGTCGAAAAAGGCGACCCAGAAGACCAGCAGGAGGAGCCCAACGCCGAGGCAGAGCGGAAGCTGGATGCCTCGGTAATTCGGGACCCTTGGAAGCCGTCCTGGACTTCGGACGAGCCTGGCGGTGTAGGCGAAGGTCAACCCGGCCCAGCCAGCAACGATTGCGATCAGGGAGAGGGTTCTCACCGGAGGCCCAGGAATCTCGGGACGACCGCCCTCAGGATGTCCACACCCTGCCGGGCGCGGTGGGAGAACCCGGCCAGGGTTCGGCCGGTCGGCCGGTGCCGCATGTCGACCGGTACCTCACCGGCGCGGAATCCCAGCCGGACGGCGTCGATGGTCATTGCGGTCTCCAACCCGAACCCGCGGGCGAGCGGGCGGCAGGCATGGAGAGCCTCCCGTGTGATGGCTCTCTGCCCGGACAGAGGTGCACCGGGATCGAACCCACTGATGGTGCGGATCGCCCAGCGCGAGAACGCCTTGACCAGCCCGAACCCTCCCCCCTCGAGCGCCGGCAGACGACCGATGGCGAGGTCGAGTCGTCCGGACAGGACCTCATCGAGCAACGCACGGGTCTCGGCCGCAGTCTCTCCGACGTCGCCGTCCACCATCACGTAGACGTCGGCCTCCCCGATCCGGTCCAGCGCGGACTCGATGGCTCCACCCTTGCCGAGTCGTCGAGGAGCAGACAGCACGCGCGCCCCGCTTCCAGCCGCCGCCTCTGCCGTCTGATCGGTCGAGCCGTCGGCAACCACCACGACCTGGCCGATCGCGTGGATCCCGGTGAGGGACTTCGCGGTGGTGGCGATGGTGTCCTCCTCGTTCCATGCGGCCACGACGGCCACCACCCGAACCCCGTCCGTGGGGGTCAAGGCCTCGGGAGGATCCCGGAAGCGCCGTCCTTCACCCCGTAGTCCCCACCCTGTCCGGGCGACGCCAGGAGATCCCGAAGGCCGAACACGATGGCTACCCGACCCGGGATCTGGTCGGCGTTGTCCACCGTGACCAGGTCCCCGTCCAGGGCTCCGTCGTTGCGGATCAGTCCGACGAACGGCAGCGCGGTCTGAGTGGTCTCCGCCGCGACAAGTGGCCGTGAGGACTCCACCAGCGAGGTGGCGAGGGGCTGGAGGAACCGAGCGGGATCCACCACGCGAGGATCGCTTCCTCCTGCGAGGAGCACGATCGATTGGAAGCTCGTGCCGATGTCCTCCGGAGCTCCACCACCTCGAAGCACGAGGAACCCAGCGGTCCGCAACCGATCGATCAGGTCAGTGTCCGGCGAGTCCGGCGAACTCGGCCCGGCGGTCAGTCTCGAGGCGAGCCGCTGTGCCGCGGTTTCGGCCAGATCGGTCGGGTCGGTGGACTGGAAGCTGCCCACTGCTTCGGCCAGCTCCGTGCGGGCAGCCTCGTCCGTCAGCGCCATCCGCTTGGTGATGACCAGTTCGGCCACCACGCTTCCTCCGGCGTCCTCGAGGGATCGCCTGACCCGCTCGAGGTCCGCCGGATCGACTCCCTCCTGGGTCACCAGGACGACTTCGCTCCCCGTGAGCTGCCCCTCGACCAGCAGCGGCTCGACGGCGGTGGCGAAGCTGCGCCACTCCTCGAGCTGCCCCTGGAGGTCGCCGACCTGCGCCTCGAGATCCTTGGCCCGCTTCACGGCCGAGTTCGTCCGGTTGTTCAGGTCGTCGATGACTCCCTGGTTCACCACGGTCGTGCCCACCAGCACCCCCAGAGCAAGCGCCAAGAAGACCGAGACGATCGAGACGAGGTGGTAGCGGAACGAGATCAATGGGTCACTCGGAAGAAGAAGCCGCGCACGGATTCGTACAGGAGCTTGACCAGGAGACGAAGGGGTGGGGAGATCGCCACGACCACGATGAAGGCCATCAGGGCCGCGCTCACGAGCAGGAGGGCGTCCCTCCCCCTGATCGTCCGCCGGTACATCCGCGAGACGCCCTTCGCATCGACCAGGATCTCCCCCACCCGCAACCGCACCAGGAAGGTGCTGGCCATCCCCATCCGGCCCTTGTCCAGGAACTCGCGCAGGTTCCCATGGCTTCCCACGGCCACGATCAGGTCGGCTCCCTTCCCGTGAGCCAGCAGGAAGGCCATGTCCTCGCTCGTACCCGACACCTTCATGACCTTGTGAGGGATGCCCAGTGCGGTCAGCCGGTCCTGGCCGGGAGCAAACCCGTTCGGGTAGGCGTGCAGGACCACCTCAGCACCCGAGAACAGGGCCCGCTCCGAGACAGAGTCCATGTCGCCCACGATCAGGTCCGGCCGATACCCCTCCTCCAACATGGCGTCCGCACCGCCGTCCACCCCGACGAGAACGGGACGGACCTCCCGGATGTAGGGCTTCAGGGCAGCCAGGTCCTCCTTGTAGCTGTAGCCGCGGACCACGACCAGGACGTGCCGGCTCGAGAGATCATGGGAGAGCTCGGGCAGGCCGGTGCCGCCGAACAGCAGGTCGCGCTCGCGGGCCATGAACTCGATCGTGTTCTGGGCGAAGCTCTCGAACTGCTCGGCCAGGCGCTGCCTGGCCACGTCCATGGCAGCGGTGACGGAGCTCATGCTCTGGCGGATTCCGACGGCCAGCAGCTCGTCGCCTCGATAGACGCGATCCCCCTCGACGCGGATCTCGTCCCCCTCCTGCACCTTGCGCATGAGGATCCTGCCGACGCCGTCCACGAGCGGGATCCCATGTTCCATGAGGATCAAGGGTCCGAGATTCGGATACCTCCCGCTGATGGATCGGGAGGCGTTGACCACGGCGCTCACTCCCCGTTCGACCAGGCCCTCAGCCGACACCCGGTCCAGATCCTCGTGATCGATCACCGCGACCTGGCCGGGCTGGATCCGACGGAGCAGTCGCTTCGTTCGCCGGTCCACCCGGGCCATCTGTGCGGTGCTCCGTGTCCGCCATCTGGCGACCCTAAGAGCCAAGCGGTCTCACCTCGAAGTCACGTCGGATGCTCGCCAACAGGGCGAGCATGTGACCCATCCTACCCAGGATGCCGGGTTCACCCCGGCCGGATCCCCGGCGTCTCGCCGTGTCGCTCATCGGCCCACGTCGAACCGTGCGGCGCCGTTCCCGGAAGCGAGAACTTCTCTCTCAACAGGCGGAAGAAGCTGGGAGAGCCGTCGCGGCGAACGAGGCGGGCGGGACGCTCGGCGGATTCGATCCGCACACTCGAACTCACCGGGAGCTCCAGTCCCGGGCGCCCATCGGCCGAGAGGAGCCCGGGCTCTTCCCCCAGCACCTCCAAAGTGACGCCCTCGTCGACCGCGAGCACGATCGAACGGTCGAACACCATGTGGGGCGAGACCGGGGTGAGCAGCATGCACGGGACGTTCGGCGACACGATCGGCCCGCGAGCCGAGAAGGAATACGCCGTCGATCCGGTCGGTGTGGCCACGATCACTCCGTCCGCCGAGAACGTGGTGACGTACTCGCCCCCCACGTGCGCGGCGAGCCGGATGAGCCGGTGCCGAGCCCGCTTCTCGATGATGACCTCGTTGAGCGCCCACTCTGGCTCGCGCCAGGGAGCGTCCGATGCCCGGGCCACGATGGCCATGCGCTCCTCGAGGTGGATCTCCCCACCCAGGATCTCGTCGAGGAGCTCGGTGGCCTCTTCCGGCTCCACCTCGGTGAGGAACCCGAGTCGCCCCACCTTGATCCCGAGGAGCGGCGCGTCGGCCTCGTTGGCGAGCTGCGCGGCTCGGAGGAGGGTTCCATCACCCCCCACCGAGAGGACCAGATCCAGGCCGCGCGGGAACTCCGGCGCGGGCGACTTCTCGTCAGCGGCCAGCCCTTCGCCCTCGAGGCACCGTGTGAGGACCTTCCGATCGCGCAACCAGTCGATCAGCGACCGGGCGGCCTCGATCGCTCCGTCACGACCCGCGTGGACCACAAGGCCGACGGTACGGACGCGCGGGGCGGTCCAGTCGCCATCAGCCATGGACACCCGCGGCTCCCGGTCCCGCGCGACCCGATGCTCCCAGCGGGGCGGTGGCCTCCTGGATGGCCGCGTCCAGACTCGCGCCGAAGCTGTCGGCGGCCTGACCGTGTTCGAGGGGCGAACCGCTCCCCGATCTCCGTGCGTGGACGAGGAACTCGACGTTCCCGGCCGGCCCGGGGAGCGGAGAAGCGATCGTTCCCAGTACCTCGGCGCCTTCGTGGCGACAGGAATCGGCGACCTCGGTCACGACCCTGCGCCAGACATCCGGATCACGGACCACGCCTCCATCGCCGACTTCAGCCCGGCCGGCCTCGAACTGCGGCTTGACCAACAGGACGAAGCGGGCATCGGGAGATGCGCACCGGACCAGGGCCGGAAGCGCCAGCCGGAGGGAGATGAACGAGAGGTCGGCCACGACCATCTCGGCGACATAGGGAAGCATCTCCGGGCGCAGGTCGCGGACGTTTACCCGCTCGAGAACGGTGACCCGCGGATCCTCCCGGAGACGCCAGTCGAGCTGGCCGTAGCCGACGTCGACGGCGACCACTCGTTCAGCGCCCCGGGCGAGCAGGCAATCGGTGAACCCTCCGGTCGACGCTCCGGCGTCGAGGGCGCGCAGGCCCTTCACGTCGATGTCGAACCGATCCAGGGCGGCCTCGAGTTTCTCGCCCCCTCGGGAGACATACCGGCGGGGGGGAGCGGAAAGCGCGATCGGCTGGTCGGGGAGGACCATCGTGCCTGCCTTCATGGCAGGGCTGCCCGACACGACCACCTTTCCCGAGCGGATGGCCTGGGCGGCCTCGGAGCGCGTAGCGGCGAGCCCACGGCGCACCATCTCGGTGTCCAGTCGGCGACGCACCTCACCCGGAACGGCGCGTGCGCCCCGAACCGCTCTTCTTCGACGACGTTCCGGTTCGCGTCGTTGCTTTCTTCGACGAGGTCTTGGCGCCGGCCGTGCTCTTTGCTCTCGTGGCACCACCGCTCTTGGTACGCCCTTGCACCGCCCGTTCCAGCCGATCGAGCCGAGATCGGAGGGCGTCCAAATCCTTCTTCGTTGCCACGCCCATCTCGTCGACCTGACGAGCGACCACCTCTTTGAGTTCCTGACGCAGGCTGGCCCGAGCCTCGGCCGTCCATTCCAGGAACCCGGCCGCGAGCGTCGAGAACTGCTCCGCCATGGCTTGGGCCCGCGCCCGCACGCCGCCAGAGACGTCGTCAGAGCCCTGCTCGGCGAGCGCCTGCAGTCCGAGCTTCAGGTACTTGCTCATGTCGCGTCGCATCCGTGCCCACAGGATAGCCCCTCGGGAGGCCGCCAAGAGGGGGCCTCCGGATAGACTGACCGAACCCGCGGGTATAATCCGCGCCGCCGACCGGGGCGACGGCGTCTTGGCGCCCATTCCCTCGTCGGACCCGGAGTGCATGTGGCCACGAAGCGACAGGTCGAGACCAAGCTGCGGCAGCTGATCAAACGGTTGGACCGGGCGGACCACGGGGTGCGCGGTTCGCTCGCCGAGTCGCTCCCCGACACGCGGATCATCGAAGTGGTCATCCTGGATCTGGGGACTTCGTACTGGACGGAGCTGGCCGCAGGCCGGATGGATGGCCTACACGAAGGATCGCCGAGGGAGGCAGAGATCCGCGTCCGGGTGAACAGCGATCACCTGATCGACCTCGTGGACGGCGAGAAGTCCCTGTTCGCCGCGTACCTGGCCGGTCAGGTGAGCATCGATGCAAGCTTCAGCGACCTCCTTCGATTGCGGAAGCTCGCGTGAGCGCGGCGCGCTGCCGGGGTTGATCGATGCTCCCGTTGCACGACGACAATCCCACGCATCACCTTCCCTGGATCACGCTGGTCATCATCGCCTTGAACGTGGTGGCTTTCCTGTTCTGGGAGCCCACCTTCGCGGGAGGCTCGGCGAGGGAGAAGGAAGCGAAACAGATCACGTTCTTCTACTGCAACGCGGAGATCCCGTACGAGGTGACGCACCAGAAGAACCTGGTCGAGGGAGGCGACGAGGCGCTCGAGGAGCTCGACGAGCAGGACCCGCTCGGACCAGGAACCCGAGACGACTACGCGGACTTCCAGCGCTTCCTCGGTGAGCACTGCCCCGAGAAATCGTGGTGGCAGGCGATGTTCGTAGCCATGTTCCTGCACGGGGGGTGGTTACACCTCGGGGGCAACATGCTGTTCCTGTGGATCTTCGGCAACAACGTCGAGGATCGGCTGGGGCCGATCCTGTACTTCCTCTTCTACATCGGTGCCGGTATCGCGGCGACCTTGGGACAGCTTCTGGTCGATACGAATTCCGTGGTGCCGAACCTGGGCGCCTCGGGTGCGATCGCCGGCGTCCTCGGTGCCTACCTGGTGATGTTCCCGCGGCGACGGGTCCTGACCGTCATCTTCTTCTTCTTCATCACGGCCATCTGGCTGCCGGCCTGGATCGTCCTCGGAGGGTGGTTCATCCTGCAGTTGTTCAGCGGTATCGGCTCCATCAGCGCCCACGTCAATTCGGGGGTGGCGTTCTTCGCCCACATCGGAGGGTTCGTCTTCGGCACCCTTCTGGCCCTGCTGTTCTTCCCGAAGGAGCGCTTCGGGGTGCGGCCACCGCCTCCCCGTCCGGACCTCCGGTCGGGGAGGTGGATGCGCGGCTGGGGTCGCCAGCCGCCTCCGCCTCCGGACGAAGGCTGGCGGCCTTACTGAGAGCAGCCGCTTCCTGGAGGCACCGGATGAAGCTCTGCCGGGGTTGGCCGCCCTGTCGGCCCTCCTTCAGTCGGCCGTGCTGGGACGGTCTAGGGAGAACGGCGTGAGGTGGTCCCGAGGTCCCGAACCATCGCCGTCGCCGATTCGGCACACTCCTCGGCTGCGTGCGAGCTGCTCCGAAGGGGGTCGGGGAGCTCTTCGCGCTCCACCTTCTGAAACCCGAGGCGCCCGAAGAAGCCCGTCGCGGTCTCGGTGAACAGGGACACATGCCGTATCCGCGCGGCGCGCGCCTCGGCTATCGCAGCCGCTACCGCGAGCATCCCCAGGCCCCTACCCTGCAGGGACTTGCGGACCGCCACCGATCGCAGGATGCCGTACCCATCCTCGCGCTGAAGACAGGCGGTGGCGTCCAGGTCCTGGCTCTGAGAGTCCCCGCCAGACACGATCGTTCCATCGATCCGGTCGGCCACCCCATCCGCCGAGAGACCTGCCTCGACGAGCAGCGCCGCGACCCGGCCGGACTCCTCAGGCTTGGCGCGGCGAAACCGGGCGGCGGGCAGATCCTCCAGCAGGCCAGATAGATCGGGCGCGACATAAGTGGGAAGGGAGGTCGTTCCCAACAGACCGGATGCGTTCGACGCCCCCGTCATGACCAGCAACGAGTCGAATCCCATGGCGCGGGCTCCGCCGATGTCGGTGTCGAGCCGATCTCCCACGACCAGCGGCCGCCGCGCGGAAGTGCGTTCCACGGCTGCGCGGAACATCGGCTGGGCCGGCTTGCCCACGATCGTCGGGGTCGCGCCGGTCGTCGTCGTTACGGCCGCGAGGAGGGCCCCGGCCCCCGGCCACATCCCATCAGCGGCAGGATACGACGCGTCCGCATTCGTCGCGATCAGCCGCGCCCCCCGTTCGACGAGGAGAGATGCGGTCTTGAGCTTCGCGTAGTCGACGGAACGGTCCCACCCCACCACGACGAGGTCCGCGCGGACGGGCTCTCCGTCGAGGATCGCGATCCCCTCACTCGCCAGGGCCTCACGCACTCCTCGTTCGCCGATGACGTAGGCCTTCCTCCCCGTGGACGCCTCCCGTCGCAGCAGGGCGGCTGTGGCGAGCGCAGAGGTCAGGACCTCCGTCGGCTGGGCCTCCACGCCCAGCTTCCGCAGCCGCTCCGCCACCTGCTGGGGGGTCCGGGCCGAGTTGTTGGTGAGGAACAGGAGCTTGACGTTGAGGTCCCGGACGCGGACGAGGACCTCTGGCGCGGCCGGAACTACGTGGTCGCCGCGATAGACGACGCCGTCGAGATCGACGAACAGGGCGTCGTATCGCTGGGCTAGTTCCCCTGAGTCCGGCCCGGCGGGGCCAGTCATCCCGCTATGCGGGCGAGGGCCTGGCGGTACTCGTCGACGGGCCGCATGGCGATGGCCAGCTTGAGATGCGCGATCGCCCGGGTCCTCTCGCCCGTTCTGGCGCACGACAGAGCCAGCCCGAAGTGGGCGTAGTCGTTGACCGGGTCGATCTGCACTGCCTTGGCGAACTCGCGGCGGGCCTGAGCTGTCCGACCGGCCAGGTACAGGGCTCGCCCGAGCGCCTCGCGGATCGAGCCTTTCTCGGGTTCGATGAGCTTCGCTTCGGACAGGAGCATGGCCGCCTGGTGAGGGTGACCCTTCTTCAAGAAGTCGCGGGCCCTCTCGAGCAGGTCATACGCCCTGGTCGCGCGGTCCTCCTCGGACGGTTTCACACGCACCACCGATTCTCTCCTATAAAGAACCCTGTGCCTGAGATCCGCCCCTTCAGGGGCCTGCTGTACGACCCGACGCTGGCAGGACCGGCCGATGTGGTCACGGCTCCCCCCTACGACGTCATCTCGCCGGTCGACCAGGATCGGTACTACAAGCTGAGCCCGCACAATGTGGTTCGGTTGATCCTGGGGAAGGACGAGCCTGTCGACAACGCCTCCGTCAACAAGTATACGAGGGCCTCCTCCTACCTCCGCTCGTGGATGAAGGCGGGCGTCCTCCAGCCAACTCCCAGACCCTCCGTGTTTCCGTACGAGCTCGCCTTCCATCTGGGCGGAGAACGGCGCCGGGTCCGAGGCCTCATCGTGGAAGGAGCCCTCGAACCGTGGGGTGGGTCGATCGTTCCGCACGAGCGCACTTTCCCAGGGCCGGTCGAGGATCGGCTCCAGCTGCTCCGAGCGGTTCAGGCCAACCTGTCCCCCATCTATGGGGTTCTATCAGAGGGTGAGAAAGCGGCCGCGTTGTCGGCCTTCCTCGACAGGGTCATGGCCGGTCCTCCAGCTCGCGAAACGACGGACGAGGCGGGAACTCGCCACCGCCTGTGGATCTGGAACCACGACCCCGAGCGGATCACTGAGCCCATGGGCGGCCGAAGCCTCATGATCGCCGACGGACACCATCGCTACACGGTCGCCCTCACCTACCGCGACGAGATGCGGGAGAGGGCAGGGCCAGGCCCCTGGGACGGGATGATGATGTTCGTCGTGGACGCAACCGCGGAAGACCCACCGGTGCTTCCCATCCATCGCGCCGTCCTTGGGGAGGCTCCTCCAACGTTCGAGGGCGAGCGCGTCCGTGACCTCGCCGAGGTCCTGGCGACGTTGCGGGACGAGGACCTGACCTTCGGAACCGCCCATCTGGAGGACGGGGAGGTGGTCCATCGGGTTGCCAGCCTGGAAGGACAGCCTCCCACGGTCTGCGCTCTGCACGACAGGATCCTCGACGGGGTCCAGGCCATCCAGCTGAGGTTCCTGCCCGACGCCGTCGCCGCCGAGAACCTGGTGGCTTCCCGGGAGGCATCCGCCGCCTACCTGCTTCCCCCGACGAACGTCGAACGAGTGTGGGAGGTGGTGGCAAAGGGGGGCAAGCTCCCTCCGAAGTCGACCTACTTCTGGCCGAAGCCCCGTACCGGCCTGGTGATCCGACCCCTTTTCCTTTGAAGGACCGTCTGAAGGCCGGTCCACCGCCGGATATTCAGTTTTTCCTGGCGCTCACTCGGACTTTTCGGTCTCCAGTTTCTTCACCTCCGTTGCCACAACCTCGGTGACGGACCGGCCCCCACCGCCGTCCCGGAAGAACCGCCTGACCAGATGGCCTCGCACGAGGACGGCGTCGCCCTTGACCAGGTTTTCGCACGCCTTCCGGGCCACCTTTTCCCAGGCCGAGACTGGGAGAGGGAGAACTCGCTTGCCGGCTTCCGGTACGTGGAGGCGGAACCGGGCCACTTGATCCCCGGACGGCATGGCCTTGACCTCGGGCGCATCGGACAGCCGTCCCGCGAGGACCACGACATTGACCGTGACCATGGCCCCCTCCTTTCGGGATCGAACGCTACCGCCCGCCAGTGACATCTCCGCCGGACATGTCCTCCCACCTGGGTTATCGACCGGATGAAATGCTCGCGCCGATAGACTGGGCGCGATGCCGGCTCCGGATCCCGAGACGTATGACGCGGCTACGGGCGTCACGGGCGTGGACACGTGGATGGCCGGACGAACCCGGGTCACGTCCGCCTACCTCCTCCATGGAAGTCAGCCCGCGCTCGTCGAGACCGGTCCAACCACATCGGTCGAGGCGGTCACGGCCGGTCTGAACGCCCTGGGTCTGGGCCCCGATGACCTGGCCCACATCGTGGTCACCCACATCCACCTCGACCATGCCGGCGGCGTCGGGACGCTCACCCACCATTTCCCCCAGGCCACGGTCTGGGTCCACGAACGAGGCGCTCCCCATCTGGCCGATCCCGAAAAGCTCGTGAATAGCGCCACCCGCATTTACGGTGAGGACCGTCTCCGGGAGCTGTTCGGGCCGGTGGAGGCCGTGCCGAGGGAACGGCTGAGAGCCGTGTCCGAGGGAGACAGGATCGCGCTGGACGACCGCTCCCTCGAGGTTCTCTACACCCCGGGGCACGCTTCGCATCACATCGCCCTGGTCGACTCGAGGAGTGGCGCGGTATTCACTGGAGACGCGCTGGGGATCCACTTGCCCGACGTCCGCGTGCTGCGCCCGGCGACTCCTCCCCCGGACATCGACGTGGAACTCGGCGTGCAGAGCATCCAGCGCATCGCCGAGCGGTCGGAAGGGATCCTTCTCTTCAGCCACTTCGGTCCGGTGACGGACGTCGACGAACTCTGTGACATCGCAGTGCGCCGACTTCGGAAATGGGCAGACATCGTGCACGATGCCCTGGAGGAGACCGATGACCTCGACCGGGTGACGGAGCTCCTGGAACGGAGGACGGTCGACGAGTTCGGATCGGTCGAGGCGGACGATCGAGCGCGGTACGAGATCCTCTCCGGCATGAAGATGAATGCTTCCGGTCTGATTCGATACTGGAAGAAACGCGCTGAGCGGGAGGCTGCGGGCTAGCCTTGTCCCAAGCGAGCCAGCCGCTCGGCGGCATCGAAGGCACCGGCGTCGTGTCGCACGATCCGACGAAACTCCTCAGCCGCCTCGGTGAGGCGTCCGGCCCGCTCCAGGATGTCGCCCAGGACGTACCAGACACGGAGGTCGAATTCCCGGGACAGCCGCTCGCTGATGGAGAAGGTCCTCAGCATGCTCAGCGCCTCAGGAAAACGGCCCAGGTCGGCCAAGGCTGAAGCCCCCACGATGGCCGACTCGGCCCGGACCTCGTCCGAGAGCCGACCTCGGAGCGCTTCGCGGACGGGATCGATCGCTTTCTCCGGAGCTCCCAGAGCTCGGTGGCAGTCGGCGATGAGATGGTTCTGGTCCAGACGCCCGGTCATCCGCCGGTAGGCCTGGAGCTCGCGCAGGGCCTCGCGGAACAGCTCCGCCCGGTACAGTGCGATACCGAGAACCTCCCGGACGGCGCCGGACCTCGGCGCCAGCCTCTTCGCCACGCGGGCTGCCTCCACGGCCTGGACCGCCTTTCCTCTCTGAAGGAGCTCGACGGCCTGCTCGAATGTCGCGCCGGCCTGTTCCCGGTAGGGCGCGCGCGCCATCGAACGAACCTCCTCGACCAAGGCTGATCTGCTTGCGGTCGGCTTGGGCCCTCGCGCCGCCTGTTTGGTCTGCCTACCCCTCGAGGTGCGGGGAGGAGCCGACCGACCGGCGCCTCGAGAGCTGCCCCGAGAACTTCGCTCGCTCATCGAGGCACCTTAGCGAAAAAAAAGAGAGGACCCCGTTTGGGGTCCTCTCTTTCACGATGTCTCGGCGGCGACCTACTCTCCCACCCCGTTACCGGGGCAGTACCATCGGCGCGGGAGGGCTTAACTTCCGGGTTCGGAATGGGACCGGGTGTTTCCCCTCCGCCATGGCCACCGAAACGGTGGTTCCCGCCCGACCGCCCCGACTCTTGGCGTCGGAGCGACCGCACGGGACGTTCTCGAGGATGCGAGCCCCGGGCGGACCCGGAACTCAATGGCGAGCGCGAGCAAGAGTCAAGTCCTCGGCCTATTAGTACCGGTCGGCTGAACACGTTGCCGTGCGTACACCTCCGGCCTATCTACCTCGTAGTCTCCGAGGGGCCTTACTCCTGTTACGGATGGGAAGCCTCATCTTGGGGCGAGCTTCGCGCTTAGATGCTTTCAGCGCTTATCCCTGCCGGACGTGGCAAACCAGCAGTGCCGCTGGCGCGACAACTGGCACACCAGAGGTCCGTCCGCCCCGGTCCTCTCGTACTGGGGGCAGCTCCCCTCAAGCTTCCTGCGCCCACGGCGGATAGGGACCGAACTGTCTCACGACGTTCTAAACCCAGCTCGCGTACCGCTTTAACGGGCGAACAGCCCGACCCTTGGGACCTGCTCCAGCCCCAGGATGCGATGAGCCGACATCGAGGTGCCAAACCTTGCCGTCGATATGGACTCTTGGGCAAGATAAGCCTGTTATCCCCGGAGTACCTTTTAGCCGTTAAGCGACGGCCCTACCACGAGGAGCCGTCGGATCACTAGGCCCTGCTTTCGCACCTGCTCGACATGTCTGTCTCGCAGTCAAGCCCCCTTGTGCCCTTGCACTCAACAGCCGATTGCCAACCGGCTTGAGGGGACCTTTGGGCGCCTCCGTTACCTTTTAGGAGGCAACCGCCCCAGTTAAACTGCCCACCAGGCGCTGTCCCCGGCCCAGATAATGGGTCGAGGTTAGAGTCCCAGCACACGAAGAGCGGTATTTCAAGGTTGGCTCCACCCGAGCCAGAGCCCGGGCTTCACAGCCTCCCGCCTATCCTACGCAACGCGTACCAAAACCCAACACCAAGCTGCAGTAAAGGTTCCGGGGTCTTTCCGTCCTGCCGCGGGTAACGAGCATCTTTACTCGTAATGCAACTTCGCCGAGTCCCTGGTCGAGACAGTGCCCAAGTCGTTACGCCATTCGTGCAGGTCGGAACTTCGTCTCATTCCCCTGTTCCCAGGGGGACAGACTATGCCTTCATCTCAGGCCTCCTGAGATGCCCGCGTATTGCCCCGGCCCTAGATTCGTCGCAGCTTGCGACGGTGACCGAAGCCTCACCCCGAAGGGATCAGTCGTTACGGGGCCATACCTCCGCGGAGGCAGAGGGCTTCCCACGGCATTCCCCGCCGCCCACCTGCTGGACGGGTGGGGGTTCGCCGTTATGAGCGGGTTTGCGCACGGAGTCGCCCCCGTGCGGGGCAAGTTTGTGACTTACCCGACAAGGAATTTCGCTACCTTAGGCACGTTTGTTACTACCACTCGACTCACCCGTACCAGAGGCGAGATCGAGCAGCGGGGCGGGCATTTCTGCCGCCCTCCCCATATCGCTATGGGGGTCGGACTGTATCTTGGTCGACTCTGAAGCCGATCCCTGGCGTACAGTCTCTGAGGGTTCCGCCATTACCTCTTCGAAGCTGTACCTCCGCTGCTTGCCGTGCTGGTTCATGGAGAATGCCAGCTCGACGATGCGGCGGAAGCCACCACACGTCTGATGCTCCTTTCGCTGCATCATCCGCACGATCTCGGCGAACTTCAGGAAGTCTTCCTGTTTTCGTGAGATCAATGGACGGGCTTCGAAGAAAGGCACGATCACTGACTCCAGATCGCTTCGTCGATAGACCGAGTAGGTCATAACGCTGCTTTTCGGGCCCTTCGCTGAGATACGGCCGCAGCCGAAGAACTCATGCAGCGCCTCGAGGATCCCGACATTGTCGCGGTGCTGATAGGCCTGGAAACAAGGTCCTAGGAGCCACCGCCTCGGATGTCGGACTGATGGGTGAGGATGAACGCTCACACTGAAGCATCCTTCACCATCAATGAACCCCGCCACGTAATCCGGAGTCAGCGAGCATCGCGGCCTTCCCTGCTGATCGTCCCCACCTGACGGATTGTCACTGTTCATGTCCTCGGCGAGGCTACACCTCGCCTCTGACACGACTCAGTACCGCAGGATTCGCGGGATGTTCCAGCATATAGCCAGGTTTTCTAACGGCCAGAAGGTTGACCGTTATAGTTACGGCCGCCGTTTACTGGCGCTTAGATTCAGGGCTTCGATACCACCCGAAGGCGGTACCTAACCCATCCTCTTAACGTTCCAGCACCGGGCAGGCGTCAGTCCATATACAGCGCCTTACGGCTTCGCATGGACCTGTGTTTTTAGTAAACAGTCGCTTGGGCCTGGTCTCTGCGGCTCCATCGAGCTCGGGACGCGAGGTCCCTCACCCTACCGGAGCCCCCCTTCTCCCGAAGTTACGGGGGCAATTTGCCGAGTTCCTTGACCAGGGTTCTCTCGATCGCCTAGGTATTCTCTACCTGCCCACCTGCGTCGGTTTGGGGTACGGGCACCTCAATCACTCCCTAGAGGTTTTTCTTGGCAGCGTGGGATCGGTCGCTTCGCCTCAAGCGGCTCGGCATCAGGTCTCAGGATTGACGGTCCCGCGGATTTTCCTACGGGACCTCCCTACACCCTTACCCCAGGACGACCATCGCCTGGGCCGACCTACCCTCCTGCGTCCCCCCTTCGCTTCCCTACTACCGAGCGGGTCGGTAGCCCCTCCACGGTGGAGGGGTTCCCTTAGCAGCTCGGATTGGGGATTGGCGCGATTGAGGTGGTACCGGAATATCAACCGGTCTTCCATCGCCTACGCCTCTCGGCCTCGGCTTAGGGCCCGACTAACCCTGGGCGGATGAACCTTCCCCAGGAACCCTTGGGCATTCGGCGGACGGGTTCCTCCCCCGTCTTTCGCTACTGATGCCGGCATTCGCACGTCCCACGCGTCCACGGCTGGGTTCTCCCGCCGCTTCACTCGCGTAGGAACGCTCCCCTACCCATCCCGCGGCCTGGACGTGGCCGGTCTCCCGGACACGCCGAGCCATACGCGGAATGCCGTAGCTTCGGTGCTGTGCTTGAGCCCCGTTACATTGTCGGCGCGGAACCACTTGACCAGTGAGCTGTTACGCACTCTTTCAAGGGTGGCTGCTTCTAAGCCAACCTCCTGGTTGTCTGGGCGACTCCACATCCTTTCCCACTTAGCACAGACTTCGGGACCTTAGCTGACGGTCTGGGTTGTTTCCCTC
>JBKPAF010000051.1:0-7270 GCA_046726275.1 Actinomycetota bacterium | reverse complement strand
GGCTCGTTCCGTTCGGGAGGTGGGGCCGGTTAGGGAAGCCGCTCGCCGCCCGGCGCTCGTCGACCTCCTCCTGTATGCAGGCTCGGTCGTGGTCGCACTCGCCGTCGCCGTTGGAGCGACGATCCCGTTGCAGCGGGAATGGGGGCGGATGGCCGCCCCCGCGTACGCGGTGGCTGCCTTGGTCGCCGGGTGGCTGGCGCTGCGGCGCGGCGTTTCCCACGAGAGAGCGTTGGGCTGGCTGGCCCTAGCCGTCCTGGTCGCCGCGGCGCTCGTCCCGTTGGCCCTGGAAACGGTGTGGCGAGCCCGGACCGCACCCGGGCTGCACGCGCAGTCCGAGGTGATCGTGACCGAGGAGGCAGCCAGAGCGCTCAGGCGAGGCGAGAACCCTTACGCGGCCGAGTACGTGCACGGTCCCCTCGAGGCCCGACCGCTCGGCACCCAGATCCATTTCCCGTATCTGCCCGCGATGCTCGTGTTCGGCCTGCCTCGAGCCTTCGACGGGTCGAGCCCCGTGGCCGACGCTCGCGTGGCCTTCGCCGCGTTCTCCCTGGTGGCTGGCGCCCTGGCCTTTTCCCGCCCTGGTCTGCGACGAGCGCTACCTGACGATCGGAGAGTCGCCTGGCTCGTGCTGACCGCTCTTCCCACCGGGGCCCTCCTGATGGTCACGGGCGGGGACGACCTCCCGGTGCTCGCCCTCATGCTGCTGGCACTGGTGCTTGCCCAGGATGGCCGGTCGGGCCTGGCAGGGGTGATCGCCGGCCTGGCCGCCCTCACGAAGCAGACCGCATGGATCCTCCTCCCCTTCCTGGCCCTGGCCGTCGTCCACCGGGAGGGAAAAGGCGCTGGGGTGCGCTTCTCCCTGCCCGCGGGGGGAATCCTGGCTGCCGGCCTGGCTCCCTTCGCGATGTGGGGCCCCGCCGAGTTCGTGGAGGACGTCGTCAAGTTCCCGTTCGGGCTCGGCGAGCAACAGACTCCGGCACAGACCCCCACCCTGGGGCGCGGACTGATCACCCTCCTGCCGTCGTGGCAGGTCCCGCTGACCGTGCTCCTGGCGTGCCTGGTGCTCGCTGTTTCCATGTTCGTTGTGATGAGGTGGCCCCCCACGACGCCCTGGATGGCCTCGAGAAACGCCGGCATCGTGTTCACGACGGCCATCCTGCTCGCCCCGTCGGCCCGGCTCGGGTACGTGGTCTACCCGATCAACCTGTTCGTATGGGCGTGGATACTCCGCTCAGCAAGCGGCGCCGACGAAGCACGAGGCGGGAACCACGACGACATCGGGTCTCAGCTGACAGCGACCGAGGCACCTTAGAATTCACGCGCCCATCCGGCAAAGGGGCTGCCATGGATCCGAGGATCCACGGACGCAATCTCGCCTCGCGAGACCAATTACGTGCCGTCGGGACCCGTCTTTCGAACGAGCAGCTCCTCCGACCGATCGATCCCCCATGGACTGCCGCCGCGCTGCTTGCCCACATGGCCTTCTGGGACCGATTCGTGCATGCTCGCTGGCTGCATGCCCGGCAAACGGGAAGCAGCCTGCCGGTCTCCATCGATGACACGGCGACGGAACTGCTGAATCAGGCGGCTCTGTTTGAGTGGTTGGTCATCGCACCTCGGGCTGCCGTCGAGGCGTGTCTGGCGGCGGCGGATGCCCTCGATGCCCTCCTCGAATCACTCGAAGAAGAAACCGTCACGCAGGTGCTGCGGGAGGGCCGGGAGCGTCTGGTCGACCGCTCGCTTCACCGAGGCGAGCACTTGGAGACGATCGAGAGAGCCTTCGGAACTGGTTTGCAGGCCAAGGGCCAGGAGTAGGTCAGGCCGGCGTGGCCACTCCCAAAGCCCGGGCTTGGAGGGTCGCTTCGGTCGCGTCCAGGGCGACGCACACCGTCCCGATGCACGCGCCTCGGCCATCGAGCAGCGGTCCAACCCGAGCCTGGAAGACCCGGTCTCCCCACCGCATCTCGAAGCTGACGGTCTCGCCCTGGAGCGCTCGCTGATGGGCGGCCAGGGGGTTGGGGTCCGGGTCTTCCTCGTTCACCAGCTCGAGGAGGGACACCCCCACGAGCTGATTCGGCCCGATCCCCAGGGCCGCCAGCCCCCCACCCAGCGATGAGGTGAACACGAGCGACGGATCTGTGGTCCAGATCAGGGCGGGGCACTGGTCCACCAGGACTCGGAACCTGTCTGGACGGCCGACGGGCGCGTCCACGAGCCGCTCCTGACCGGAGAAGTCGATGGTGACGCCCGTGAGCTCCCACTGCTTCATGCCCGTCCCCCTTGGTTGTCCAAAGCGGGGGCAACAGTAAGTGGATGCGAGGCCGACGCAAATCGGCCGGTCAGGCGATTGCCTCGAACCCCGCCGGGGGACGCCGAAAGTCGGATCAGGGGAGGCGGAGGGCGGCGGTCACGGCCAGGTCCGGAAGAAGGGACGCATCGACACGAGCAGGCGCACGTCGACCGGATCAGCGACGGCAGTCCCCAGCTCAGCTCGATCGTGTGCAGCAGCGAGTAGTGGGTGTACTTGACCGACCCCCGGAATCCCTTTCGGACCTGCGGCCCCGCCACGATCGTGGCGATCCGCGATCACCTGGGCGAAGTCCTTGTTCTCCATGACCAGGACGACTACGCGAGAGAACCCCACCGGCCGCACAGGGCTGGCCGGGGGCTGCCCACGTGCGGATGCGGCCCCTGGCGAGGGTGCCGCGCCGGAGGACCCCACGCACGCCGCCGCGACCAGCGCCGCCGCGGCCGAGGCGCCCCAGGCCTGGTGAACCTAGAACCGAGGCGTCTCGGTGTACTCGCCGAAGACGTCTTTGAGCGCGCCGATGATCTCTCCCTCCGTGCAGTAGGCCCTGGCGCAGTCCACGAGCAGCGGCACGAGGTTCTCGTCGGACGCCGCAGCGCCTTTCAGCTTCTCCAGGGCCGCCTCGGCCCTCGGCCCATCGCGCTCCACCCGGAGCCGCCTGACTCGATCGATCTGTCGCTCCTCGGTCTCGGGAGGGATGACCAGGATGTCGATGGGCTTCTCGTCCGGATCGACGAACTCGTTGACGCCGACCTTGACCAACCGGCCCTTCTCGTACAGCGCCTGCTCCCGATAGGCCGCGTCGGCGATCTCGGACTGGAAGTATCCGCGCTCGATCCCGACCAGCATCCCTTCGAGCATCGAACCCTTGCCCATCTCTTTGACCTTCGCGAAGTATTCCTCGGCCGCCTCCTCGATCCGGTCGGTCAGCGACTCGACGAAGTAGGAGCCTCCCAGGGGGTCGATCACGCTTGCCGCTCCGGTCTCGAAGGCGATGATCTGCTGGGTGCGCAGGGCGATCTGGGCGGCCTTCTCGGTTGGGAGCGCCAGGACCTCGTCCAGGGCGTTGGTGTGCAGCGACTGCGTCCCGCCGAGCACGGCCGCTAGCGCTTCCAGTGCGGTCCGCACGATGTTGTTCTCGGGCTGCTGGGCAGTCAGCGAGCATCCCGCTGTCTGCGTGTGGAACCGCAGCCGCAAGGATGTCTCGTCCTTGGCCCCATAGTGGTCCTTGAGCCACCGGGCCCAGATGCGACGGGCCGCCCGGAACTTGGCGATCTCCTCGAAGAAGTCGATGTGGGAGTTGAAGAAGAACGAGAGTCCCTGGGCGAAGTGGTCGACGTCCAGCCCCCGGTCGCGACCAAGCTCCAGGTAAGAGAACCCGTCGGCCAGCGTGAAAGCCAGCTCCTGCTGCGCGGTCGAGCCCGCTTCCCGGATGTGGTACCCCGACACGCTGATGGGATGAAACTTGGGGACCTCGGAGGCGCAGAACTCGATGAGGTCTCCGATCATCCGCAGGTGCGGTCGGGGCGGGAAGATCCACTCCTTCTGGGCGATGTACTCCTTGAGGATGTCGGTCTGCAGGGTGCCGTCCAGCGTCTTCCATGGAACTCCCTGCTCCTCGGCCGCGGCCAGGAAGAAGGCGAACACCACGACGGCCGGGCCGCTGATCGTCATCGAGGTGCTGATGTCGCCCAGCGGGATCCCGTCGAACAGCGTCTCGAAGTCGGCCAGCGAGTCGGTGGCCACCCCGCACCGGCCCACCTCACCCTCGCTTCTCGGGTCGTCGGAGTCCCGCCCCATCAGGGTCGGCATGTCGAACGCCACAGACAGGCCGCCCTGACCCTGCTTGAGAAGGAACTTGTACCGGGCGTTGGTCTCCTGCGCCGACCCGAAGCCCGCGAACTGGCGCATCGTCCACAGTCGGCCCCGGTACATCGTGTGGTAGACGCCCCGGGTGAACGGATAGTGGCCCGGGTAGCCGAGGTCCCGGTCGTAGTCCAGGTCCTCGACGTGTTCGGGTGTGTACAGAGCCTCCAGCGGCTCGCCGGAGAGCGTCTGGAAGTCGGCGTCCCGCTCACCGGCGCGCCGGTAGTGGTCCTGCCAGCGCTCGAACTCTTCTTTGTCCATGGCCTCCCCTAGCCGCCACCGACCCTCTCGAGCAGTATGTCAGCCGCGCGGTAGGGATCGACCCGGCGCTCGGCGAGGTCCCGGACCAGGGGGTCCACTCCATCGCCCTCGAGCAGGCCCGCCGTTCGTTCCCTCAGCCGGAACGCGACCATGCTCTTGACCTCCTCCACGATCCTCCGCCGCCGTTTCTCCTCGAGCGTCCCCGACTCCTCCTGGTGGTCCCGGTGCCGGCTGATGGCATCCCACAACTCGTCCAGGCCCTCCCCGTCCGCGGCCGAGGTCTTCACGACGGGCGGCGTCCATTGCATCGGGGGCCCCATGCGCAGCATGTTCCGGAGGTCCCGGGCGGCTTCGTCGGCGCCGTCACGATCGGCCTTGTTCACCACGAACACGTCGGCGATCTCCAGGATGCCGGCCTTGGCGACCTGCACGTAGTCGCCCCACCCCGGGGCCACCACTACGAGCGTGGTGTCGGTTGCCGTGGCCACCTCCACCTCGGCCTGCCCCACGCCGACCGTCTCCACGATGATCAAGTCCTTGCCCGAAGCGTCCAAGACTCTGAGGGCCTCCGGGGCTGCCAGGGCCATTCCTCCCAGGTGCCCCCGCGTCGCCATGGACCTGATGAAGACCTCCGGATCGGTGGCGTGGGCCTGCATTCGGAGCCGGTCTCCCAGGAGCGCTCCTCCGGAGAAGGGCGAGGTGGGGTCGATGGCCAGGACGGCCACCGAGCGCTGACGGGTCCGGGCTGCCCGGACCAGCTGCTCGGCGAGGCTCGACTTCCCCACGCCCGGCGAGCCCGTCAGGCCCACCGTGTAAGCCCGGCCGGTCTTCGGGTACAGCGCGTCGGACAATCTGGCCAGGTCCTGCGACCCGTCCTCCACCAGCGAGATCGCCCTGGCTACGGCTCGCCGGTCTCCCGCCAGCACCCTCTGGGCAAGCACCGTGGCGTCCACCGCCGGCAAGGGTACCCCGGTAGAACGGTCAGGCGAGACCAGCCACGCGGAAGAGGCGCCACTCGCCGGGAACGCCCTTGAGCCGATGAACGCCCCGATCCTCGAACTCGATCCCCGAACCCGCCACCAGGTCCTTCACGGTGCTCGATACGAGCACCTCACCCGGCCTCGCTTCGGCCGACACCCTCGCTCCTGTGTGGACCGCCACGCCGGCGACCTTGTCCCCCATCACCTCGCACTCTCCCGTGTGGAGGCCCGCGCGGACGTCAAGACCCAGCTGGCGCACGGCGTCTCGGATGGCGCAGGCGGACCTGATCGCCCGAGCCGGACCGTCGAACGCGGCGAGGAAGCCGTCCCCGGCCGTGTCGATCTCCCGGCCGCGAAAGCGCTGCAGCTCCCCCCGCACGATCTCGTGGTGCCTCTCCAGCAGGTCGCGCCAGGCTCGATCGCCGACGGCGTTGGCCCGCTCCGTCGATCCGACGATGTCCGTGAAGAGGATGGTCGCGAGGATCCGATCCATTTGGCGACCAGGACGGATGCCGGTGAGGAACTCCTGCGCCTCATCGAGCAGCGCGTCCTGGTCCCCGATCCACGGGAGGTGATCCTCGCCGCGAAGCTCCACGAATCTCGCTCCTCGGATGTGCTCGGCGATGTATCGGCCCTCTTCCACCCGGGAGTCCTTGTCTCCGGTTCGGTGCATGATCAGGGCCGGAACCTTCACCGCCGGCAGGACGTGCCGGACGTCGATCTGTGTGTTCATCCGGGCCAGTGCCAGGGCCGCACCCGGGCTGGCGCTTCGTCGCACGTAGGTCTCCAGCCACCGGCGGATCGCGGGGTCTTCCTGCACGCTGGGAGCCAGGCTGTCCAGGCCCAACTCGCGTCCCCACTCGTGCTCGATGGCGTCGAAGAACCTCTGGCGCTCTTCGAGGGTGGGCGCCCACGGGTAATCCGGCGACCAGATGCGCTTGGCGTACGTGCCGCACGTGACCAGGGCGGTGGTCCGCTCGGGGAAGGTCGCTGCGAACAGGATGCACATCGGGCCGCCCTCGGAGACCCCGAACAGTGCTGCCCGATGGGACCCCGCCGCATCCATGACCACCCGGACGTCGTCCATCCGCTCCTCCAGTGTGGGGAGCTGGTTTTCGGGCACCCGGTCGGACAGACCCGTGCCTCGCTTGTCGAACAGGATCAGCCGAGAGAACGACGCGAGCCGCTCCAAGAACCGGCGAAGGTTCGGCTCCTCCCACGCGAGCTCGACGTTCGAGATCCAGCCGAACACGAAGACGAGATCCATCGAGCCTTCGCCGACGACCTGGTACGCGATGTTGACGGAGCCGCTCCTGGCGTAGCGGGTTTCGGGCACGGGTGCCCCTCGTGTCGTTCCCTAGTGGCTGGCCGAGCGTTCGGTCGCCCGGATCCGGTCCGCCATCGCGGCCAGAAGCTTCCTGGCCACGGCCGGCTCCTGCTCCACCACCCCGCTCATCGCCCTGGAGTCGAGGACCATCACCCGCATGTCCGACCGAGCGGTGACGGTTGCGGTTCGGGGCGCCGGGGAGAGGAAGGCCATCTCGCCGAAGAAGTCGCCCGGCACCAGCTCGCGAAGCCTGCGGCCGTCCCTGGTGACCTCTGCGGTGCCCCGCAGGATCACATACATCTCCCGACCCCACTCCCCTTCGCTCACCAGCACCTTCCCCGCCCGGACGTCGACCTCTGTCGCCGCCTGGATGATGGATCGAAGGCCCTTGGCCGACACCGAGGAGAAGAGCGGCACGGCCTGGAAGTGCTGGATGACTTGCTTCGGGATCCCTCGAGCCATTCGCTCCCCCCTCTAGACCACGCTGAGCAACTTGTTGAGCCTGGCCAGCTTTCCAGGGTGTAGGAG
>JBKPAF010000050.1:0-20994 GCA_046726275.1 Actinomycetota bacterium | reverse complement strand
CTACGGGAGGGGTGCCATGGTGCGTGCACACATATGGCTGCGCAGGAAGGATGGGATGTCGGCGGAGGAGTTCCGTGACTACTGGCTGACCAAGCACGCTCCGATCGCCGGAGAGGGCTATGAGCATCTCCTCGGCTACAGAGTCGAGCTGGTCACGCGAGTCCCCGAAGGGCAAACAGCTCCGTACGACGGCGTGGCCGTGCTGACCTGGGAGGACCGCGACGGGTTCAAGGCCGACATGGCGAGCGAGACGGCGAAAGTGTCCACAGACGATCTGGGCACTTTCACCGACGCCTTTGGCCTCCTGTTCGTCGAGGAGCACATCGTCAAGTAGACAGCCCCAAGAATTCGACCGAGGGAGTTCCCATGCCGATGACGCGAGAGGAGATCGACGAGTTCCTGGCCGCCCCGCGACTCTGCCACTTCGCCACGGTCGACGACACCGGCTCCCCCCGGGTTCGGCCCCTCTGGTATCTGTGGCGGAGCGGGGAGTTCCTGTTCACGACCCGGTCGGAGGCTCGCCACACCGGGCGGGACCTGCGATCGAGCCTTCGGGTCGCGGTCTCGATCGCCTCGGAGGATCGTCCCTATCGGGCGGTCCTCGCCCACGGGCGCCCTGAGGTGGTCGACAAGACCGAAGAGCTGCTGCTCGCGCTCTCGACCCGCTACGGCGACGCGGAAGGCCGCCGGTGGACCGCCAAGGCGATGAACGAGCCCGACCGCGTGCTGCTGAGGTTGGTCCCCGAGACCCTTCTGACTTGGGACTACAGCAGGGAAAGCACCGACTCGCCGAAGGCCACCGCGCTGGGATCCTGAGCTTCCCCGTTTCCTCCCTTCGGTGGCACACTGGATGGTCGTATGCGTGCCCAGGTGCGGCTCAGGCGGTGGCCGGCCCTGGCGGCGACGCTCGTCGCGCTCGGCGCCTGCACCTCCGCCGCCCCGACGTCCTCCCTGAAGGCACCGACGGCGGTTTCGCCCTCTTCGCCCCGCCCAACCGGTCCTGCACCGGAGACCACCGCTCCGGCAACCCCTGAGGGCAAGGCCGACCTCGATTTCCGCGAGTTTCCCGTACCGGCTGGCACCCATCCGCACGACGTGGCGCCCGTATCGGATGGACGTGTCTGGTACACCGCACAGAGGTCCGGAGCTTTGGGGCTGCTCGATGTGAACACGGGGCGAACCCGACACATCGCTCTCGGGCGCGGCTCCGCGCCTCATGGGGTCATCGTTGGGCCGGACGGCGCCCCCTGGATCACCGACGGCGGGCTCAACGCCATCGTGCGCGTCCACCCGACGAGCTTCGAGGTCTCGCGGTTCCCCCTCTCCCGTCCCGGGGCCAACCTCAACACGGCCGCGTTCGATGGCGACGGCGTCCTGTGGTTCACCGGACAGAGTGGGGTCTATGGGCGGGTGAACCCCCGGAGCCGGCGGGTCGATGTCTTCGATGCTCCCCGCGGCGCCGGTCCGTATGGGATCGCCGCGACACCGGACGGGACGGTCTGGCTGGCCTCCCTCGCAGGGAGCTACATCGCCCGCATCGACACCTCGGACGGCCGGCTCGAGGTCGTGGACGTCCCGACCAGCGGTGGCGGCGCCCGCCGGGTGTGGAGCGACTCGAGGGGCCGGCTATGGGTCACCGAATGGTACGCAGGAAAGCTCGCCCGTTACGACCCGGTGGGCCGGTCATGGAGGGAGTGGGACCTCCCCGGCGGGAATCCCCAGCCCTACGCCGTCTACGTCGACGATCGCGACGTCGTGTGGGTCACCGACTTCGGGGCCAACGCGCTGGTCCGCTTCGACCCGGGAACGGAACGCTTCCGGGTCCTGCGCTTCCCCACGTCCGGAGCGTCCGTTCGCCAGCTCCTGGGCGTTCCCGGTCAGGTCTGGGGAGCAGAGTCAGGTACCGACAAACTCGTGGTGCTGCTCACGGACTGATCCAGGAGCCGAGCTTTCGGCAGGAGGATCAGTCGATCAGGCCTTGGAACACGCTCCCGGCCGGGCGCGGCGGTGGGGACGTGACGGGCGGAAACGCCTGGACGAACCACTCGTAGCCGAGCATGCGTTCCTGCAGATCCTCAGGGATCTGGTCGACCTCATCGCGCTGTGTGCGGTGGGCGTGCAGGGCCTGCATCTTCGGCTTCAACACGCTGGTGCAATCGACGCGGTGGCTGACGCTCTCATCTGGAACGCCCCGGGGCATGAATGGCCCTTCGGGGTCGCCGACTTCGATTCCCCTGGCGCGGAGGCTTTCCCAGAACCGATCGATCTCCGAGCTCGGGATGGCCACGTACAGCAGGCGCTGAAAAGGACAGTCGGGATCGTCGGCTTGCACGTCCACTTCCGATTGAGCCTTGTGGAATGCCTCGGTGGCGGCCGCTCCGATCGTGACGTGGTCGTCGTGCTTGGTGATGCCCTCAGGCCCGAACGTCACGACCACGTGCGGGCGCGCCTCGCTCAGAAGGCCCGACACCTTCTCGACCAGCTGCTCCCGGGGCACGTCCTTGAGTCCGCCATCCGCGTAGCGGAGGAAGTGCACAGTGGCGCGATCGGCTCCCGCCGCCCGCAGGGATTCCCGTTCCTCACCCTCCCGAACCTCCCCGAGGTTCTCCCTCGTGGCCAGGGAAGGGTCGCTGATGGGCCCGGCCTCCCCGCTCGTGGCCACGATCACCGTGTACTCGACGTTCCCCTGTTGCAGGGCGAGCGTACCCGCGAGTCCGAACGTGTCGTCGTCAGGATGAGCGAAGACGGCAGCGAGTCGGCGGCTCACTTATAGGTGACTTCAGGCAGCTCGAGCAGGGGCTCCAGCCCGACTGTCAATCCCGGACGATCAACGACCTTCTTGATGGCGAGCAGCACCCCCGGCATGAACGAGACCCGCTGCGAGGAGTCGTGGCGCAGAGTGAGGGTCTGGCCGAGTCCACCGAAGATGACCTCCTGATGGGCCACCAGCCCGGGGAGGCGGACCGAGTGGACCCGGATGCCTTCCACGTCGCCGCCCCGCACGCCTTTGACGTTCTCGTCGGCCGGGCCCTCCCAGGACTCTCGCCGGGCCTTCGCCATCATCTCGGCTGTGGCCAGGGCGGTTCCCGAGGGCGCGTCGGCCTTCCCCTCGTGGTGGAGCTCGATGATCTCGGCCGCGGGGAAGTACCTGGCCGCCTGCAGCGCGAACCTCTGAAGGAGGACGGCGCCGATGGCGAAGTTGGGCGCCACGATCACGTTCGACTCGTTGCCCTCGTCCTCCAGCAGCTTTCGGATCTCGTCGAGCTCCTTCTCCCTGAGCCCGGTCGTTCCCACCACGATGTGCATGGCGTGCTCGATGGCCCACCGGATGTTCTCCATCACCGCATCGGGCGTCGTGAAGTCGACGGCTACCTCGGTCTCTGCCTGGAGGAGGGTCTCGAGGTCGTTGGAGATCCGCACATCTACGTCCGGGTGCCCGATCATGCGACCGAGGTGCTCACCGCCGAAGGATGGGTTCACCCCGGCCACGAGGGCCAGGTCCGGGTCATCCGCGACGGCCTGGCAGACGAGTCGGCCCATCCGGCCGGCGCAACCGAGGACCCCGACCCGGATCAAGGACGGCCTTCCGAATGCGCCGCGAGGCCGACCGGCGCCTCCGCCGCCGATTCCCCCATCGCTTCGTCGAAGGCGTTGTCCTCGAAGGGTCCCACCACGGCCAGGCCCATCGGCCGGTAGAAGACCTCGCGAGCCACGTCTACCGCGTCGTCCTTGGTCACCGCGTCCGTTCGCTCCAACACTTCGTCGACCGAGAGGATCTCGCCGTGGCTGATCTCGGAGCGTCCGATGCGAGACATCCGACCGCTCGTGTCCTCCAACGAGAGGACCAGCGATCCCTTGAGGTGACCCTTGGCCCTGTCCAGCTCGCCGTCCGTCAGCCCTCCCTCGGCGATCCTCCGCAGCTCCCTGTTGATGATCGACAGCACTTCGTGGGCCTTCGAGGGAGTGGTTCCGGCATACACGGAGAAGAGCCCCGTCTCGGCGAACATCGAGTGGTAGCTATACACCGAGTAGGCCAGTCCTCGCTTCTCCCGGATCTCCTGGAAGAGACGTGACGACATCCCGCCCCCCAGGACGGAGTTGACGACCCCGAATGGGAAACGGCGGGGATCCTTCCGGGAGTAGCCGCCCGTCCCGATGGCGATGTGCGCCTGCTCGGTCGGACGGTTCCGGACCACGGTCGCGGCGTAGAGCGGGGGGACGTCTCCTCCGGCCCGGACCCGAGGGGCTATCCCGTCGGAGATCATCGGGCCGGTATCCATGTGCTCCTCGACCAGACGACAGACGTCCTCGTGCCGGAGATTGCCCGCAGCCCCGATCACGAAGTGCCGGGGCTCGTACAGCCGATTGTAGAATCGCTTGATCTGATCCCTGGAGACTCCCGCAACGGTCTCCCTGCTGCCGAGGACGGGCCGTCCGAGAGGATGACCCTGCCACACGGTTTCGGCGAACAGGTCGTGGATCAGATCCCCGGGATCGTCGTCACGCATGTTGATCTCTTCGAGGATCACCATGCGCTCCGCCTCGAAGTCCTTCTTGGCCAGGATGGAGTTTTGGAGCATGTCGCTCATGAACTCCACGGCCATGGGGAGGTCCTGGTCCCGGACCCGGCAGTAGTAACAGGTGTACTCCTTGGCAGTGAACGCGTTCAGGTCTCCTCCGACCGCGTCGAAGGCCTCCGCGATGTCCGTGGCGGTTCGCTTCTTCGTGCCCTTGAAGAGCAGATGCTCGAGGAAATGTGAAGCCCCGGCGATGGAGGGACGCTCGTCGCGCGATCCGACGTCCACCCATACTCCCAGGGCCACCGAGCGCAGGCCCGGCATGTCCTCGGTTACCACACGGAGACCCGAGGCGTACTCGCTCCGGGAGATCTCGGTGGCGCGGCCGCGCGACTTCGGGCTCAAGGCTCGCGCCGGTCCCGGTCCCGGCGCGGCCTGGAGCCCCGGCCGCGATCGCGTCCTTCGCCCTCGGCTCGGGGACGACGCTCCCCGCTGGGCGCCCCGTCGCCGTCCTCGCGGGGCCAGCCGCCCTCAGGCGGGTCCCAACCCTCGCCGACGGGCTTCAGACTCACCTTCGTCCTTCCCATGTTGTCCGTCTCGATCGAGTCGATCTCGACCATGAGCTTGTCGCCGGTGTTCAGCGCTTCCTCCACCGAGGAGATGCGCTTGCCCCTGCCGAGCTTGGAGATGTGCACCAGCCCATCTCGCCCGGGGAGGATGTTCACGAAGGCCCCGAACGTGGTGGTCTTGACCACCGTCCCCTCGTAGCGCTCACCGACCTGCGGCATCCGGGGATTCACGATGGCCTCGATCATCTCCACGGCGCGTTCTGCCCCTTCACCCTCCCGAGAACCGATGAACACACGACCGTCGTCCTCGATGTCGATGTCCGCCCCGGTCAGAGCGATGATCTCGTTGATCCGCTTGCCCTTGGGCCCGATGACCTCCCCGATCTTGTCCACGGGGATCTGCTTCATGATCACCCGCGGCGCCTTCAGCGAGAGCTCGTGACGCGGCTCGGAGATGGTGCGGAGCATCGTCTCCAGGATGAACAGACGGGCCTCCTTCGCCTGCTTGAGGGCTCCGTTCAGGACCTCGGCCGGGAGCCCGGTGACCTTCGTGTCGAGCTGCAGGCCCGTCACGAAGTCCTTGGTCCCGGCGACCTTGAAGTCCATGTCCCCCAAGGCGTCCTCGGCCCCGAGGATGTCGGTGAGCGTCACGTACTCGCCGTACTCGGCGATGAGGCCCATGGCGATCCCGGCGACCGGAGCCTTGATCGGTACCCCGGCGTCCATGAGCGACAAGGTCGAGGCGCACACGCTGCCCATGGAGGTCGACCCGTTGGACTCGAGGACGTCGGAGACCAGCCTGAGGGTGTAGGGAAACTCGTCCTCGTCGGGGACGACCGGCAGGAGGGAACGTTCCGCGAGCGCGCCGTGACCGATGTCCCTGCGCCTGGGGCTCCCGATCCGCCCGACCTCCCCCGTGGAGAACGGCGGGAAGTTGTAGTGGTGGATGTATCGCTTCGTGTCCTCGGGGTCCAGCGTGTCGATCATCTGGGTCATACGGAGCATCCCGAGGGTGGCCACGTTCAGGACCTGAGTCTCCCCCCTCTGGAACAGCCCCGATCCGTGCGCCCTCGGGATCAGCCCGACCTCGCAGCTGATCTGCCGGATCTCATCGGTCTTGCGTCCGTCGAGACGGATGCCTTCGGTGAGGACCCGCCGGCGCATCTGTTTCTTCTGGAGGTCCTTGAAGGCGGGAGAGATCTGGGAAGCGCTCGCGGCGAACTCCTCGGCGTCCCATCGCTCGGCCAGGTGCTCCTTCAGCCGCTCCTTGAGTGCGTCGAGCCTGGCTTCCCGCTCCAACTTATCGGTGACCAGGGCTTCGGAGAGCTGCGGGCCGGCGAACTCTTCCACGGCCGCGAACACCTCGTCCGAGTAGACGTGCCTCGGCTCGAACTCTGAGGGTTCCACGCCCGCTTCCGACAGGACCTCGCGCTGGAGCTCGATCATCTCGCCGATGGGCCCCTTCGCGACCTCGAGGCCTTCAGCCAGGACGTCCTCGGTGGGCGAGGTGTCCCCCTCCTGGATGCGAGCCCAGGCGCCTTCCGGCGCTTCGCCCTCGACCATGAGGATGTCGATGCCGCCCTGATCGTTCCGGCGACCGGTCACCACCACGTCGAACGTGGCCAGGTCGAGGTCCTGGTAGGTCGGATTGAACTTCCACTGGCCGCCGATCAGCCCCAGCCGTACCGCGCCGACAGGACCGTCGAACGGCAGGCCGGCTAGACAGACCGAGAGGCTGGCCGCGTTGATGCCGGGCATGTCGTAGGCGTTGGCGAGGTCCGCCGAGAGGACCGTGATGACGACCTGGACCTCGTCCCGAAATCCCTCTTTGAACGTGGGCCGGAGCGGCCGGTCAGTGAGACGAGCCGTGAGGATGGCCGTCTCGGACGGCCTCCCCTCCCGGCGGAAGAAGCCGCCCGGGATCTTCCCGGCCGCGTACATGCGCTCCTCGACGTCCACGGTGAGGGGGAAGAAATCGATCCCTTCCCGGGGAGCGGCGGTCGTGCAGGTTGCCAGCACCTGGGTCTCTCCCAGAGTGAGGACGCACGAACCCTTCGCCTGCTTGGCGAGCTTGCCTGTCTCGGCGACGAACTCGGACCCGCCGATGGTCCTGGTTTTCCGAATCACTGGCGTTCCTCCTTGAACGCCCGGCTGCCTGACGGCGCCGGATGGGTCAAGGAGCCTTGCGGCGCGGGGCCCCGCGGCCAGTTGTCAGTGGTGGGCCTCGGAAGGGTCGTCCGGGGTCCGCGACTGATAACTGACCACCCCCAGCACACCGGCTCCCTCGGGTGGTCCTACGAGGTTCCTGTCCTGTTCCACTCCTCCTCATACTGAAGAGCCGGCTCTCGCCGCCCCTCGAGCCCTAGCGCCTCAGCCCCAGGCGCGAGATGAGCGCCCGATAGCGCTCGATGTCCTCCCGCCTGAGGTAGTCGAGCAGCCGACGCCTCTTTCCGACCATCTGGAGCAGACCACGCCTGGAGTGGTGGTCCTTCTGGTGGGACTTCAAATGTTCGGTGAGGTCTTCGATGCGCTTGGTCAGCAGCGCGATCTGCACTTCGGGCGAGCCGGTATCGCTCTCGCCTCGCCTGTGATCGCTGATCAGCGCGGATTTCTGCTCTTTGAGAAGTGCCATTGGGACCGAGCAAGGTTACCACACGCCCTGATCAAGGCCCTTTCAGGACCCGCTCAGCACGGGATGGCCGGACTCCTGGATGAACGCCGGGATCAGGCGGCCCTTGAACGTGCCCTTCGGCGAGACGGTGACCTCGGCCACCGCTGTAGTGGCCCCGGCGATGGAATGCCGCGGCCACACGAAATTGCCCAGGCTGTAGAAGATCGGGCGGCCCCGATAGACGTCCATCGGCTGGAGCCGGTGCGAGTGACCTCCGAAGATGACGTCGGCCCCGGCATCGATCAGGCGATGACCCAGTCGAACGTCGGCGGCCCGGGGTCGGGTGTCCAGCTCGACTCCCCAGTGGATGGCCACGATGACGATGTCGGCCTGCCTGCTCGCTGCCCGGACCGCCTGGACCATGGCGCTCTCGTCGTGGCCGGCCGCCGTCCCCGGCTTGTCCGGCCCTGCCACGGCGGTCGGCCAGGGATCCACCACTTTGTCGAACCCGACCACGGCGATCTTCCATCCCTCCACCTCGAACAGAGCCGGCTTCAGGGCTTCTCTCTCGTTTCTGCCGGCGCCCACCGGAGCGATGTCGCTCCTCAGCAGGTTCTTCCGGCTGTCCAGGAGGGCGGCCGGCCCGTAGTCGTAGGCATGGTTGTTGCCGAGATTTGCCACCTCCACGCCCGCCTTCCTCATCGAAGGGAGGGCTGCGGGGTCGCATCGAAAGTTGAATTGCTTCGGGACGGCACTGCCGAGGTGCGAGACCGCGCACTCCAAGTTGATCACGGTCAGGTCGTCCCGTCGGAACATGCCACCCAGGCCGGACCAGGCCCATGCATAACCCTTCGACTGGAGGTTCGGGATGTAGCCAGGGTCGACGTTGACGTCACCGGTCCCGTGGATGACCAGCCGTCCCCGGGGCGGTGAGCTCCGAGACTTCGGCGCAGGAGACGTCGGCGTCGCGGGAACCGAGGGCAGTGCGGAGGCAGGTGATCGAGCGCTCGAGGAGGGAGCGTCGCCCTGGGCCGCCGTCGACGCATCGCGGTCGGTGAGCAGCCGGACGGAGACGCCGGTGACGATGAGGACCGCGGCGAGAAGCAGCACCCATCTCGTCGACACGCGGGGTGGCCTGCGGTGCAGTCCTCGGCGAGACATCTCTCCTCGTGCTTCTCGGCGTACCGGGCAGACCTCAGGTCACCAGCGACCTGGTCCGCTCGACGTCATCCTTGATCTGGCGAGCCAGATCCTCGGCGGAGTCGAAACGGGTCTCGTCCCGGAGGCGCTCCCAGAACTCTAGGGCGATGGATTGCCCGATCAAGTCATCTTCGAAATCGAGGAGGAACGCCTCCGCGTGCAGGGGCTCACCCCCGAACGTGGGATTCGTCCCCACATTGATCGCCGCCTGGAAGGTTCGTTCGCCAAGATATGCCCGTCCCGCGTACACGCCTTCGCCGGGAAGCAGCATGCGGGGAGGCACGGACAGGTTGGCGGTAGGGAATCCCAGGCCCTTCCCTCTCCCCGCCCCGGAGGTGACCGTGCCGTCCAGGATGTAGCGACGCCCCAGGGCCTCTGTCGGCCACGCCAGGTCTCCCGCTGCCAGAGCTTCGCGGATCGACGAGGACGAGACGGGGCGGCCGTCCAGTCTCAGCAGCGAAACGGCTTCGACGGTCAGGCCGTCGGCCGCCCCCAGTTCCGTCAACATGGTGAGGTTGCCCATGGCCTTGTGGCCAAAGGTGAAGTTGGAGCCCACCACGGCGTGGTCGGCGAGAACGCCCTCCACCAGCACGCGCCTGACGAAGTCCTCCGGGGGCCAGCGGGAGAACTCCTCGGTGAACTCGAGAACGACCAACGTATCGATCCCGAGACCGGCGATCAGGGACGTCTTCCGCTCGAGGGTGGTGAGCAGCCGGGGCTCAGCGCCGGGTGAAAGGATCTCTCTCGGATGCCGGTCGAACGTGATGACGACGGGCACCAGACCCTGCTTCGTTGCGACGTCCGCCGTCCGACGGATCACGGCCTGATGGCCTCGATGGACGCCGTCGAAGAAACCGATCGTCGCCGACGTTCGGTCGGTGGCGAGCGGCAACGACCCCAGCCCGTGGACGACTTCCATGCCAGGGGGCAGGGTACAAGATGGACCACTGCCCTCCGCCGACTTGAGGAGGTCAGGCGGTGGCCAGGATCACTTCCGGCACCGCCTTCGATCCGCGGTCAGAGTAGATGCCGATCAAGGCGCCCTCGGGCCCAAGGACCCGGTACGGCCCCCCCATCCCGGCCGGTCCCAGGATGGTGCCGTGCATCGCCGCCTTTGCCTCGTCCTCTGTGAGGTCGACGGCCTCGAGATGGTCCACCGCCCGGTCCAGGGGAAGCAGCGGACCCGGCGAATCCGGCGGTCGGGCGTCCTCCACCCGGTGGGGACCGATCGCCGTCCTTCGGAGGGCCACGAGGTGAGCCCCGCAGCCGAGGTCACGCCCCGCGTCGGCCACGAGCGACCGCACGTACGTCCCCGCGGAGCACCGCACCCGGAAGTCGAATCGGGGGCTGATCAGACTCAGCAGGTCGAACGCATCGACCCGCACCCGCCGAGGAGCAGCCTCAACGGGGGTTCCCTGCCGTGCGGCCTGGTACAGCTTGCGGCCCCCCACCTTGACTGCGGAGTAAGCGGGCGGAACCTGCTCGATGTCGCCGATGAATCGCCCGAAGGCTTCGCGAAGGCTCCGCTCGGACACGTCAACAGTCGTGCGACGAACCACCTCGCCGTCGGCGTCGAGCGTCGTGGTCTCCACTCCGAGCAGCCCGCTCCCCTCGTAGACCTTCGGCAGGCCGATGAGGAATCGCAGGAGACGCGTGGCTCGGCCGACCCCGATCAGCAGCAGCCCACTGGCGAGTGGGTCCAGCGTGCCCCCGTGCCCCACCTTCCGCGTGCCGAGCGCCGCGCGGATCCGATCGACGACGTCGTGCGAGGTAATGCCCGCAGGCTTGTCGATCAGCAGGACGCCGGTGGGCCCAACGTCCTGCTCCGACCCGGGCCCCGCCACCACCTCAGCCATCGGCATGGGCTCGACCGGCGTCGGCTCGGCCCGCGGTGAGGGCCTCGATGAGAGGCTTCACCGTTTCCTCCAGGCCGGACGGGGACGTGTACCCGGCCGCCAGCCGGTGGCCACCTCCTCCGAAGGCCTGGCAGATCGCGCCCACGTCCGTGCTCCCCCGCGAGCGGAGGCTCACCTTGAACCGCCCGTCCCGCTGCTGTTTGATCACGCAGGAGACGTCGGCCTCGCGGGCCATGCGAACGAGATCGATCAGGTCGTCCGTGTCTCCCATCGTGATGTGCGAGCGAGACAGATCGGCCTGAAGCACGTACGTCCACAGCAGGTCGGCCTCAGGGACGTGCTCGACCCTGTTAAGGGCGATCCCTGCCACCTTCAGGTATCCGATGGACCCATCTTCGAACAGGGCCTGGCCCACCCGGGCGTGGTCGAACCGGTAGCGCCTGAGCTCGGCGGCGACCCGAAGCGTCTCCGGCGTCGTTGCCTCGTACATGAACCTGCCCGTGTCGGCGACGACACCGGCGTAGAGGCAGGCTGCCGCCCCGTCGGAAAGGCGTCCGCCCATCCGCTCGATGAGTCGGAAGACCATCTCGGCGGTGGACGACGCCGCGGGGTCCAGGACGACGATGGTCCCGAACCCCGGATTGGTGCGGTGATGGTCGATCACGACCACCTCGGCCGCTCGGTCCGCGCTGGCGGCGAGGATCCCCAGCCGGTCAGGGGCGGCCGTGTCCAGCGACACCAGCAGCTCGGGTTCGGCCGGAAAATCCTTAGCTTCAACCAGATACCCCGCGCCGTCCAGGACGGCCAGCCATCGAGGGCGAACCAGGGGTTCGTTGCCCCACGAGCACACGACCTGCTTGCCGCGATCCGAGAGGTACCCGGCGAGACCGAGCATCGATCCGACCGCGTCCGGGTCGGGATTGACGTGGCAGGCGAGGGCGACCTTGGAAGCGCCTTCGAGCGCCGAGGCGGCGCGGGCGTACTCCTCATCGAGGGTCCTGGGCTCAGTCACTCTCTTCGTCGCCTTCACTCTTGGCCGTTTGATCCTCGGGTGCCTGCTGCGCGCCGATCTCGCGGAGCAGTTCACTCACCCGCTCCACCTGGGCCAGCCCTACGTCCTCCTCGAACTCGAGGTCCGGCGTGAACTTCATCCGGACCTGATGACCGAGCACCCCACGCAGGTGCGAACGGGCGGAGCGAAGTCCGGCCCGGGTGGCCCTGTGGTCGCGGTCCTGTCCGAGTACCGTGTAATAAACAGTGGCTCTCCGAAGATCCGGACTGACCTCCACGCGGGTCACGGTGACGAATCCCACCCTGGGGTCTTTCAGCCTAGGGATCTCCTCAGCGAGGATCTCCCTGAACTCCTCCGCCACCCGTTCCGGTCGAGTTCCTCCGCTCACGTCAGGCTCCGCCTCCCCTGGTCAGTCGTCCGGTCCGTGGAGGGTCAGGTTCACGTCGATGATCTCGACCTCATGCCACCGATCCACGTGCTTCTCCACCTCGTGCATGACCCTTCTGAGGTGATAAGCCTCCTCAGCGACGGACGAGACCGCGATCGCCGTCCGTTGCCAGAGGTCCTGATGATCCACCTCCGCGACCGCGACGTTGAACTTCTGTCGGAGGGAAGCCGTCAGCGTCTTGACCACGTGGCGCTTCTGCTTGAGCGACCCCACGGCAGGGATGCGGAGGTCGAACCGGCACAGCGCCACGAGCACGACGGCACCTCCCCTGTGAAGACTTCAGGCCAGGGTCCGGGCGACCTCACGCACCTCGTACACCTCGATGACGTCGCCCTCGTGGATGTCCTGGTAGTTCTCCAGCCCGATCCCACACTCGAAGCCTTCGGCCACCTCTCGGACATCGTCCTTGAATCGCCGGAGCGATCCGACCCGGCCCGTGTACACGATGACGCCATCGCGGACCAGTCGGGCCAGGGATCCGCGGGTGATCGTTCCGTGGGTGACCATGCATCCGGCGACGACGCCCTGCTTCGGCACCCGGAACAGGGCCCGCACCTCGGCGCGCCCCAGCTCGACCTCCTGCTCCTCGGGGGCAAGCAGGCCGGACAGGGCCTGGCGGATCTCGTCCAGCGCCTGGTAGATGACCCTGTACAGCCGCACGTCGACACCCTCGGCCTCGGCGAGCTCACGGGCCCCCACGTCTGGCCGGACGTTGAAGCCGACGACGACCGCCCCGGACGCGGTAGCCAGGGCGATGTCGTTCTCAGTGATGGCCCCGACGCCCTTGTGGATCACGTCGACGCGCACCTCGTCCTGGGGCAACTTGTCGAGGGCGTCCAGGATGGCCTCGAGCGACCCCTGCACGTCGGCCTTCACGATCAGGTTGAGGGCCGGCAGCTCGCCCCGGCGGGCCTGCACCAGGAGATCCGCCAACGAGGCCTGGGGGCGGGCCGCGGCGAGCTCGGCGGCCCGATGGCGCGCTTCCCGCTCCTGGGCGACGTGGCGGGCCTCCCGCTCGTCGGCCACGACGCGAACCTCGTCGCCGGCCGCCGGCACGTGGGGCTTCCATCCAAGGACCTGCACCGGCTTCGCCGGCGGCGCCTCGGAGACGGGTTGGCTCCACTCGTCGAACATCGCTCGGACTTTGGCGTACGCCGCGCCAGAGACGACGGCGTCGCCGACTCGAAGCGTCCCGCGAAGCACCAGGTCCGTGGCCACGGGACCTCTGCCCGGGTCGAGGTGCGCCTCGAGCGTGATCCCTCTCGCCGGGGCCTGCGGGTCGGCCTTGAGCTCGAGGATGTCCGCGACCAGAAGGATCGTCTCGAGGAGGCGGTCTAGGTTCTCCCGAGTCTTGGCGGATACGTCGACGAACTCGTACTCGCCACCCCACTCGGCCGGAACGATCCCCTGATCGGTCAGTTGCTGCCTGACCCGCTGGGGCTCGGCTTCGGGCTTGTCGATCTTGTTCACCGCCACGATGATCGGCACCTTCGCTGCCCTGGCGTGGTTGAGCGCTTCGATCGTCTGCGGCATCACCCCGTCATCCGCCGCCACCACCAACACCACGATGTCGGTCACCTGCGCGCCCCGGGCCCGCATGGCCGTGAAGGCCTCGTGTCCGGGCGTGTCGATGAAGGTGATCTCCCTGCCATCGTGATGCACCTGGTACGCCCCGATGTGCTGGGTGATCCCACCGAACTCCTGTGCCACCACGTCCGTACGCCGGACGGCGTCCAACAGCAGCGTCTTGCCATGATCGACGTGGCCCATGACCGTGACGACTGGAGGCCGTGGAACGAGGCGGGACTCGTCGACGGGCTCTTCCTCTTCCTCCTCCAGCTCCTCCTCGGGACGAACGACTTCCACGGGCCTGCCGAGCTCCGTCGCCACCAGCTCGATCGCATCGTCTGACAGGGACTGGGTGGCCGAGACCATCTCCCCCGCGGAGAACAGGACCTTCACGATCTCGGCAGCCGAGGTCTCCAGCTTTTCGGCCAGATCCTGGGCCGTCGCCCCGCGGGGCACCCTCAGGGCCGCGACGCCGACCGCCGGTTCCGTCTCCGGAACCGTGACGTCCTCCTGGGGCGCGGCCGCAGGCTGGGGGGGCGCCTCGACCGCAGTGGCCACGCTGGCCACCTCGCCGTCACCCGAGTCCCTCCGGGCCTCCTCCTTCGCTTTGACCGCCCTTCGAGCCGGCAGCTGGTCAGCGGTGGCCGCGCGCGGCTTGCTCCCGGGCTTCACCTTCCCCCCGGCCGCGCGGATGCGAGGAACCGCCTCCTCAGGAACGGTCGAGGACGCGGTGCGACCCTCGTATCCCATCGCCTGAAGAGACTCCAGGACCTCCTTGCTCGGCACGCCGAGCTCTTTCGCCAGCTCGTGAATCCTCAAGGTTCCTCTCCCAGCGAGCTCTCCAGCTCAAGTACTAGCCTAGCGGCCTCCGACTGCCCGAGGTGAGCGTGGAGCGCCCTGGCGATCGCCCCCCTTCGGACAGCCTCCTTCAGACACATCCGGGACTGATGGACGTAGGCGCCTCGTCCTGGAGCCTTTCCGGTCAGGTCCAGATCGACTCGCCCGTCCGGCGAGCGAACCACCCGGATGAGCGCGCGCTTCTCGCTCTTGGATCGGCACCCTACACAGGTGCGCTCGGGCTCCCGCTTCAGGGACATCGCTAGTGCCCGGCCGACGCCTCCGGCTGGACAGCCTTCTCTCCTGCGCTGCCGTTGGACTCTCGCGCGACCGAGGCTCCCTCGGGCACCTCGGTTTCCCCGAGGGCCTCGGATTCCCCGGGAAGCTCCGGACCCTCGGACTCCGGGTCGGGCGGGATGGAGCCATCGCCTGGCGCCGCCACCTCCACCTCCGGCGCTTCGGCCGTTTGGGCGAGCACCGCCGCTTCGGGCCCGGTTTCTGACGTCGGGGCCTCCGGCTTGATGGATGCGCCCTTGCGAGATTCCTTTCGCTGACGCTCCTCTTCAGCCGCCTGCGTCTCGCTCTTGATGTCGATCCGGCAACCGGTGAGCTTCGCCGCGAGGCGGGCGTTCTGCCCCTCCTTGCCGATGGCCAGGGACAGTTGATAGTCCGGGACGATCACCTGCGCCGTCCCCGTGGCCGTGTCCACGTGAACCTCCTTCACCTTCGCGGGGGCAAGCGCGTTGGCGACGAACCGTTCGAGGTTCGGCTCCCACTGCACCACGTCGATCTTCTCCCCGCGAAGCTCGTTCACCACCAGGCGGACCCGTGAGCCCTTGGCTCCCACACACGCCCCCACGGGATCCACTCCCGGCTCGTGAGAGACCACGGCGATCTTGGACCGGTGTCCCGGCTCCCGGGCCACGGCCTTGATCTCGACGATGCCCTCGGCGATCTCCGGCACCTCCAACTCGAAGAGCTTGCGGAGAAGTCCCGGATGGGTGCGAGACACCACGATCTGCGGACCCTTGGTAGTCCTCCTGACCTCCACGATGTAAGCCTTCAACCGCTCGCCGTGGCGGTACGGCTCTGAAGGGACCTGCTCCGCCTGTGGCAGGAGTGCCTCGACCTTCCCCAGGTCGAGGAGGGTATATCGGTGCGAGTCCTGCTGGATGATCCCCGTCACGATGTCGCCCTCGCGACCGGAGAACTCCTCGTACGTCATCTCGCGTTCGGCGTCCCGGAGCTTCTGGTAGATCACCTGTTTGGCGGTCTGCGCGGCGATCCGGCCCATGAAGTCGGGCGAGACCTCCTCTTCCTTCTCGGACAGGACCTCTTCGGTGTCCTCGTCGAGTACCTGCATCCATGCGCGCATCTCGCCCGTCTCGGGATCGAGCGCGACACGTGCGCCCGTCGTCAACTCGTCGAGGTCCGGGTCGTGCTGTCTCTTGTACGACTTGTAGGCGCTGGCCAGTGCCTCCTCGAGGCCGGCCAGGATCGTCTGGAACGGGATCCCTTTCTCCCGCTCCAGCTCTCTCAGCGCCTGGATCAGTTCCTGATTCACCGCCTGCTTCCCTCAGCCTTCTTCCTCAGCTCGGCACCCCAGTCGGCCACGATCCTCGCCGACAGGATGGCGTCGTACGTCACGTCCACCTCACCTGCGTCGGTGGCGAGCCGGACCTTCTCTGGTCCTGCCTCCACCAGCGTTCCGGTGAGGGTCTGCGAGCTCTCTGGCCGCGTGACCTTCACCTTCACTGTCTCGCCCACCCGCCGCCAGAAGTCTCTCGGCTCCCTCAGCGGTCGCTCGATGCCGGGAGAGCTCACTTCGAGCGTGTACGGGCCCGGTTCGAATCCTTCCAAGTCGAGTCGGCGACTGATCTGCTCACTGGTCTGGGCGATGGTGTCGAGATCCACGCCGCCCTCACGGTCGACGGTCACACTCAGCACCTGGCGCCCCTTCCCTCGATGGAGAGTGACCTCAACCAGCTCCAGCCCTGCGGCCTCGACCACGGACCCGACCAGGCCCTCCAGGTCCATCTCGCTTCGCCCCATCGAAAAAGAACGTGGGCGCGTGCCCACGTTCGGTCAGTGCCCCTACGTTTTCCGCAGTGAAGTATAGCACTGCGAGTTTTCAGAAGGATCCGAGCCTGGAGCTGTGATGCCTGAACCGCGGACTACAGTGCGCGCTTCTGGCCGCCCGGCTCGTTCCAGTGGTCCCGCTTGTTCATCCGCCTGACCAAGCGAACGTCCCAGGTGCGGTGAAGCGGGACACCGAGCATGGTGGCGACGGCCTCCGCTTCCTCCTCCGAGGTGAAGATCCACCGCGTCCAATTTCCTCGGAGGTCGATCAGGAGCAGGTCGTAGGTGTCGATCCCGCAGCGCTGGAGGAGTGCCTCCACGTCCGGCTGGTAGGTGACGAACTCGCGAAGCTCCTTCGGCGTCGTAACAGCCACGCCACGAGCCTAGGAGCACCCGGGGCGAACGCGCAACCTGGGACGTGAACCCTCAGGGAACCGTGGCCAGCAGGCGCTGCGCGGCGGCGACGCCCTCGGTCACCGGGACCTTCTCGCGCTGGCCGGTGCACCGGGCCTTGAGGTCGACGGTTCCAGCTTCGATCCCCCGCTTGCCCACGACGAGCTGCACCGGATAGCCGATCAGGTCCGCGTCGGCGAACTTGACGCCCGCCGTCACCTCTCGGTCATCCACGACCACCTCCACCCCGCGTTGATGGAGTTCCCCGTAGAGACGTTCTCCGGCCTCGACCACGGACGGCTGGTCCATGTTGGTCGGGATCACCACGACCTCGTACGGAGCCAGCGCCTTCGGCCACATCAGTCCCGCCTCGTCGTTGAACTGCTCCGCCGCGGCGGCCACGATTCGGTCCACGCCGATCCCGTAGCACCCCATCTGGAAGGGCTGCTCGGTCCCGTCCTCGTCCACGAACGTGGCCTTGAGGGGCTTGGAGTACCGCGCACCAAGCTGGTAGATGTGCCCGAGCACCATGCCACGGGCGAGGATCAGCTTTCCTCCGCACAGGGGGCAGGGATCACCCTCCCGAACCTGCGACACGTCCACCCATCGGTCGACCCTGAAGTCACGGGAGGGGTTGAGGCCGGTCACGTGGTGGTCGACCTTGTTCGCTCCGGTGATCCAGTTCTTCCCCGCGCGCACGGAATGGTCGGCGATGATCGTCACGTCGTCGGGCCAACCCTGGGGACCGGCAAAGCCTTTCAGCACCCCTCGCCGTTGGAAGTCGTCGTCGGAGAAGGGGCGCACGGGCGCCGGCCACATCGCCCGCGCCACTTTGTCCTCGTTCACCTCGCGATCGCCCGGGACCAACACGACGACCGTCTCTCCCCCAGCGTCGTAGAGCATGCACTTGAGCATCTCGGCGGGTTCCCTGTGGAGCAGAGCGGACACTGCCTCGATGCTCGTGCGGCCCGGGGTGGCGACCTCGGAAGGTTCCTCCAGGTCGGAGGCGGCCGCCGGCTCCGGGGCTCGAGAGGAAGCAGCTTCGAGGTCCGCCGCATAGTCGCAGTTCTCGCAGTACACAAACCGATCCTCACCCACCTCCGAGACGGCGATGAACTCGTGGTTCACGTCGCCGCCGATCTGTCCAGGATCGGCTTCCACGATGCGGTAGCGAAGTCCACACCGGTCGGCGATGCGTCGGTACGCCTCGTACATGACCTGGTAGGAGGCCCGCATGCCGTCCTCGTCACGATCGAACGAATAGGCGTCTTTCATCAGGAACTCCCGACCCCGGAGCAACCCGAATCGAGGCCGGAACTCATCGCGGTACTTCCATTCGATCTGATACAGGTTCACTGGAAGGTCCCGGTAAGAGGTGTACTCCCCCGCCACGAGCGGAGTGACGACCTCTTCATGCGTCGGACCCAGCCCCAGCTCTCGATCGTGGCGGTCTGTGAGCTTGAACATCAGATCGCCGTAGGTCTGCCATCGACCGGTCTCTTTCCAGGGCTCGGCCGGCAGGATGATCGGCATCCGGATCTCCTGGGCCTCCGAGGCGTTCATCTCTTCCCGGACGATCCGCTCGACCTTTCGGAGGGTCCGCCACCCCAGGGGCAGCCACGTGTACGCGCCGGCCATGACCTTGCGGATGTACGCGGCACGAAGGAGGAGCTGGTGCGAGGCAATCTCGGCCTCTGCCGGAGCCTCCCGAAGGGTACGGGCGAACAACTTGGACATGCGCATGGGTACCGAGGATACGGGAATGGGTCGGCCCGAGATACGAACCTTGCCCATCGCTCTTGACGGCGCTCTCGGCCCTGATCTCTGTTCCGAAAGCGACATTCATCACACCATCCCCGCAAACGCGCACCGCTCTGGTGAGGTCGCCGTCGTATACGGAGATGAGGCCCCGATACCCGGGGCCGACGGTGCGCCGCCCTCTCGATGCTCGCGGAGCGAGACGTCGAGGAAGGAGGAAGAAGAATGCGCGTATCCATGCGGGCTATGGCCGTGATGGGGATCCTGGCCATCGCGGCAGCAGCCTGTGGCGGGGCGAATACCCCGAGCTCGGGAGCCTCGGCAACCCCGAGCGCACGTCCCAGACAGGGCGGCTCGATCGTCGTCGGCGCCGAGCAGTGGCCGGAATGCGTCAACCCGATCACGAGCTGTTCCTCTGCCACGTGGTACTGGTACTCGGTCGCGGAGCACGTGATGCCCTATGCGATGGTCCTGAACCTTCAGGGCAACTTCGTGGCGTCCCCGCTGCTCGTGGAAGCACCGACCCTGGACAACGGCGGGATCACCCAGAACCCTTTCACCATCAGGTTCAAGATCAATCCCACGGCGACCTGGGCGGACGGCAAGCCGATCACGTCCGCGGATTTCGATTTCACCTGGCGCGCCATCATGAACACAACCGGCGCGTACACGACGGTCGGGTACAACCAGATCACGTCGATCGACACCACGGACCCGAAGACCGCCGTCATCAAGTTCAAGAAGACGTTCGTCGACTGGCCCGACCTATTCGGTGGCGTCTATCAGGGCATCCTGGAGAGGGCGGCGTTTCCGAAGTTCGCCAATGACCCCAAGCCGAACCTCAAGGACGAGATGCAGTCCAGCATCCCGTTCTCCGGCGGGCCCTGGGTCCTGAAGAGCTGGAGCAAGGATCAGGCCGTGCTGGTGCGCAACACCAAGTACTACGGACAGGTCCCCCTCCTCGACCAGGTCACCATCGTGCCGCGCACGGACCAGGCTACCGAGATCCAGTCGCTGATGACTGGCGAGGTTTCTGCGATCTACCCTCAATTGTCCGACGTGAGCTTGCTCGACCAGGTCTCGTCCAACTCCAACGTCAAGGCCGTCGGGTCGGACGGAGCGTACTTCGAGGCCCTGTGGTTCAACCTTGACTCGCCCCCGATGAACGACCCCAAGGTTCGAGAGGCGTTCATGTACGCCATCGACCGCCAGGCCGTGGTCGATGCGATCGTCAAGTTGAACAATCCCAACGCGGAGGTCCTGAACTGCGGATTCGTGGCATTCCCGAACATCGGGTCGTGGTGTCAGACGAAACCGTTCCAGCAGTTCAGGTACGACCCGGCTAAGGCCAAACAGATCCTGGAGAGCGACGGGTGGAACTGCTCGGCCAGCCCCTGCACGAAGAACGGGCAGCAATTGTCTGTCGAGTACTCAACGGTGGCCGACAACACCCGGAGAACCACCACACAGGAGCTGCTGCAGAACAAGGTGACCGCAGCCGGGTTCGCCTTCAAGATCAAGAACTACGAAGCCGGCATCTTGTTCGGCGACGTCGGTCCGAAGGGCAAGTTCACCGTCGCGGACTACGCGACCGGCGGATCCGTCGATCCGAGCATCACCAGCACGCTGGCCTGCGAGAACATCCCAACCTCGCAGAACCAGTTCCGCCGGTGGAAACTGGAACCACTGGTGCGACCAGGAGGCCACGAACCTGATGCATCAGAGTGACAGGGAGCTCGACCAGAACAAGCGGCTCAACCTTCTCACGCAGGTCTATGACGCCGAGGCGACGGACTTCGTCTCTCTTCCGCTGTACGTGCTTCCCAACGTCGGCGCGTGGAGGACGGACAAGATCGCCGGCCCAGTTTCGGCGTACATCCCATCGAACCTCGGGATGTTCTGGAACATGAACCAGTGGTATCTGGCGTCGTAGGAAGCCATCGACCGCGGACAGGCCCCGGGGCTTCCCCCGGGGCCTGTCCGCAAATGGAGTGGCGGCCGGGCGCGTCAGCGCTACGCGGCGATGCGGTTCAGTCGTTTCCTGTCGAGCACCTCTATCCGCCGGTAGGTCAGCCGAACCAACCCATCTCGCTCGAACTCCTTGAGGATCCCGTTAACCCTGGGTCTGGACGCCCCGAGCAGCTC
>JBKPAF010000049.1:0-7058 GCA_046726275.1 Actinomycetota bacterium | reverse complement strand
AAGGGCGTCATCATAAGGAGACCGAGACAGCTGCGGCAGGTTGCTCGGAGCACTAGGCCCGAGGGGCCAACGGTGGTCGCCGGCTTCGGCCGACGACGAGCCGGCGGTCCCTCGGGTCTTTAGTTTTCCTCCCTCACGGCCTCCCTCACGGCCGCTCGTCGGGCCACTTCTATACTGCGGTTCGTGACCATCGTGGCTGATTCGAGATGACCGGGGTGCTCAGGGGGCCCACCCTGTGGGTCACGGAACGGGCGGTGGTGAGGCGGCTCGTCACGGAGCACCGGTTCGGGCGGCACTTCGCACTGAGGTTCGTAGCGGGAGACAACCTCGATGCAGGAATGCGGGCTGCCCGATCCCTGCACGAACAGGGAATCAGCTCCATGCTCGACTATCTCGGCGAGAACGTCGCTTCCCCCGCGCAGGCGGCGAACGCAGCAGACGCGTATATCCACGCGCTCAAGAGGATCCGGGAATCCCCCGAGCTCGACTGCGACATCTCGGTGAAGCTCACCCAGCTCGGATTGGACACCTCCCTGGAAACCTGCCTGGAGAACATGGAACGGGTCCTGGAGGCGGCGAACGGCCTCGACTCCTCGATCCAGGTCCTGATCGATATGGAAGCCCACGAGTACGTCGACCGGACGCTGGACGTGTACCTAGGCCTGCGGGGTCGATTCCGGAACGTCGGTGTGTGCGTCCAGTCGTACCTGTACCGGACGGCCGAGGACGTCCGCCGCATCGCCGGCCCAGGGGCCATCGTCCGCGTGGCCAAGGGCTCGTACCTGGAACCCCCGGAGGTTGCGATGCGGTCACGGCGGGAAGTCCGCGCCAACTTCGCCCGTCTCTCGGCCACGCTGCTGGCGGCCGGCTCCGTGGTCCACCTGGCCACCCACGACGAACGGCTGGTGGAAGGCGCCCGGCGGTTCATTCGATCGAGGGGCATTCCGAGGGATCGCGTCGAGTTCCAGATGCTGTACGGGATCCGCCGGGATCTTCAGGCGAGGCTGGTCCGGCAGGGCGAGCCCGTCAGGGTGTACATCCCATACGGGACCCAGTGGTACCCGTACCTCACCAGACGGATGGCGGAGCGCCCGGCCAACGTTTGGTTCTTCCTATCGAACGCACTGAGGGGGAACGCATGACCGATCGACACGTGGCGTTCCTGGGCGGAGGGCGCATGGGTGAGGCCCTGGTATCAGGCCTTATCCGCGCGGGCGGGCGGACCGGGGACGAGATCATGATCACCGCTCGTCGTGAGGAGCGGGTCCGGGAACTCGCCGAGCGGCTCGAGGTCGCCGCAACGCTTTCCAACGCGGAAGCGGTGAAGTGGGCCTCCACGCTGGTGCTCACCGTCAAGCCGCAGGACATGGAGGCCTTGCTCCAGCAGATCTCGGAATCTCTCAGCAACGACAAGCTGGTGATCTCGTTCGCCGCAGGCATTCGAACCTCTTTCATCGAGCGTTTCGCTCCGAAGGGAACTCCGGTGGTTCGGGTGATGTCCAACGTTCCCGTCCTCGTGGACGAGGCCATGTCCGTGATCTCTCCGGGCGCCAACGCTGAGGACAAGCATCTGGGCGTGGCGGAGGAACTTCTCGGCTCGGTGGGAAGGGTGATCCGGCTCCCTGAGAAGCACCAGGATGCGGTGACGGCCACCAGCGGCTCGGGGCCCGCGTACTTCTTTCTCCTGGCAGAGGCGATGATCGAAGCTTGTATCCTGCTCGGGCTGTCAAGGGACGTGGCGACCGAGTTGATCATCCAGACGATGCTCGGCTCGGCCAAAATGCTCCGAGACACGGGAAAGCATCCCGTCGAGCTCCGGGAGATGGTGACGTCTCCCGGGGGGACCACGATCATGGCCATCCGCCATCTGGAACAGGCCGGGGTCCGGGCAGCCTTCCTGAACGCCATCGACGCCGCGTGCAAACGCAGCGCCGAGCTTGCCATCGGGCACGAACCGGATGAGGGGAGTCCAGGGGGGTAGCAGCAACGAGCGATGCGAGGAGGAAGATCGAGAATGGGAAGAGGAGATCGGCACAAGGTGAGATGGGCGCATGATCGCGAGCGGAGGAAGAAGGAGCGGGAGAAGCGTCAGGTGGCCGAGCGGGCCGCCGCCAAGAAGAAGTCCTGACCAGAGAGACCGGAGGGTGGAGCGCGAAGGAGGAGAGCGATGTTCCCGCTGTCGAAGGGCAAGGTGACCAAGCAGGCGCACGTCGGCCTCCCGGAGGGCACGTTCGAGGAGGAACACGGCAGGGAGGCGTTCGATGGCCGTGCGTCGCACCTGTATCGCAGCCATCCCCCGACGGCGTGGATCAGGATCGAGGGTCCCCTTCGGCCACGGGCGTACGACCTGAACGGGCTCAAGCCCCCGGACATGTCCGAGGCGACCGGCGACTGGCTGCGCATCCTGCACAACGAGGACGTCTCCATCTACATCTCCCGGCGATCCGAAGCGATGCCCTTCTACTTGCGGGACTCCGACGGGGACGTCTGCTACTTCGTCCACAAGGGCTCGGGACGGTTGGAAACCGACTACGGGCCCCTGAAGTACCGGGACGGGGACTTCCTCGTGCTCCCCAAAGGCACGACCCACCGCGTCGTCCCCGACGAGGGGGAGACGTTCCTTTACGTCGTGGAAGGGCGGGGTGAATACCGCCTACCGGACAAAGGGGTGCTCGGCCGCCACGCGCTGTTCGATCCCGGAATTCTGGAAACGCCCGAGCCCGAGCCTCATGACGAGTCCGGCGAATTCGAGGTGCGGGTCAAGCGCGACGACGAATACACGACCCTGGTGTATCCCTTCAACCCGTTGGACGTGGTCGGCTGGCAGGGGGACCTCTGCCCCGTCCGGCTCAACAAGAAGGACTTCCGCCCGGTGGTCAGCCCCAGGTACCACCTGCCCCCGTCCGTACACGCGGTGTGGAAGTCCGATGGGTTCGAGATCGGTCTGTTCGCGCCCAGGCCGACCGAAACCGGCGATCCCACGGCGCTGCGCGTGCCGTTCTTCCACTCCAACATCGACAAAGACGAAGTTCTCTTCTACCACGAAGGTCAGTTCTTCTCCCGCGCGGGGATCGGCGAAGCCTTCATCACCCACCATCCACAGGGCCTGCAGCACGGACCGCAGGCCGCAGCCATCGAGGCCTCGAAGACGAAGGAGTTCGCCGACGAGTACGCGCTCATGGTCGAGGCGGACAAGCCATTCGAGCGAGACGAGGCCCTGGCGGCGGTCGAAGTGGATGGGTACGCAACCTCGTGGGCCAAGGGGATGGGGCTCATCGATTGACGCGCCCCGCGGGAGTGAGGGCTCAGCTCTCCGCGGCAGCGGGTTGGAGGTTTTCCTGGGGGAACCCGACACGGTTCCGGAGGGTTCCGATCCCGTGCGTTTCCAGCTCGACGATCGCTCCCGGGTCGAGGGTCAGGCCGACGTCCACCCCGCATCCCCCGGGAAAGGTGCCCGAGCCCAGGACGTCGCCCGGGTACATGTCCTGCTGCGAGGAGAACTGCGCTAGGAGCTGGGCAAACGTTCCCCGGGCGGCTTGCAGCTCGCCCTCGGACCAGACCTCGCCGTCGACCCGCGCGACCAGGCGGCCTCGACCGGGGTCGAACTCGTCCGCGGTCACGATGCAGGGTCCGAGCGAGGTGGCGAACCGTTCCTCGGTGGGACGCCGACCGCGCCGGCCGGTCCCGGTTCGCCGGCTCCGGGCCGCCCAGTCGTTCATCAGCGTGTAGCCGAAGATCACCTCATCGGCCTGCTCAGGTGAGACGTCGCGGCAGAACTGCCCGACGATGCATGCCACCTCGACCTGGTAGTCGACCTCATCCGCCCCGGGTGGCCAGGGAAGCCTGTCCTCCGGCCCGATGATCCAGCGGTGCTCGAGCAACGAGATCGGAACAACGGGTGCGAGGAGACGGGCGCCAGGCACGCGGCATTCCTTCACGATGGCCGGGTGGGCGAGCGCATCCCGGGCGGCATCGAGCGTCGTGCCGCCGTGCAGGGCGATCAGCGCTTCCATCGTCGTGGGGAAGGCAGGGTGACCCACCGCATCGGGTAGATCGACCACGTTTCTGCCCACCCACGCGCCGAGGCGCCGCGCGCCCCCTCGGTCGTAGGTAACCAGCCGCATGATAGGGAGCCGGATGATACAGCCGGGGGAGGCCGTTTCCTCGGAAGTCGAGTGGGAATCTGGGGACTGGTCGTGGGTGAATCTGCGATGCTCCACGACACCGTGCCCATGCCCTTCTCCCGATCCCCCAGCCCATCCTGAGGAATGGGGCAGCCGACTCCGCCTCGCCCTGACGTTCCTCCCGACCGGAAGGAGGGACAGCTTCCGGTCGTCTCTTGGCGCCCGATCGAGACCGTGCCCGTGTTCATCCTGGCCCTGGTCGTGGCGGTCGTGCTCAGCGCGCCAATCTCGTTCATCGACTCGTGCAGCGCGCAATACAACCTGGCCGTCTTGGCCGGGGAGGTAGCGCTCGCGGGTACCGTCTTGTGGTGGGTCGCGGCCATCCGCAAGACTCCGGTTCGGACCCTCGGCGTGCCCAGGCGACCGTGGGGGGATCTCGGGACCGGCATCCTCGCGGGATTGCTCCTGGTCGTGGTGGCCGGCGTGGTCCTGGCGGTGGTCCAGGGCGTCGCCACGAGGATCCTCGGTCACAGCCCGGAGGAGCCCCAGCAGGTCGTAGCGTGCGTCCGCGGTGTGGGGCTGGCCCTCCTCGCGCCGATCGTCATCCTTGCCGCACCCTTCGGGGAGGAGATCTTCTTTCGGGGATTCCTCTATCAGAGCCTTCGGCGACGCTTCTCGGTCTGGCCGGCAGCCGTCCTCTCCGGGATCTTCTTCGGCCTGGTGCACCTGGGTGGAGTGGCGTTCTTCCTTATCGTTCCCTCGCTCATCGCCGTGGGGATCGGGCTCGCGCTCGTGTTCGAACGCCGGAGGAGCCTGCTCGCGTCGATGGCGGCCCATGCCGCCTTCAACCTGGTCGGGTACCTGGCGATCGCCCTGCGGAGATGAAAGCAGGGCCCCTAGGCCCGGCCCAAGCTTCCGCGGTTGGAATGGATCGGTCACTGCGTGATTTACTGCGCGACACTCGACGTGACCAAGGAGGGTCGGCGGCTCGCCCCGTGATTCCAGAAGGAGGACCCGGATGCCTCTGTTTCCCAGCGAGGAATGGCTGGACACGTACATGGAGCGGATCAATCAGAGCCCCGAATACAGAGAAGCCGCCGCCACCTGGGAGGGCGATGTCTGCTACGTCTTCGAGCCGGAGCCCGATAAGGGCATCGGCGAGGAGATCTGGGCCTGGCTGGACCTGTGGCACGGGGAGTGTCGTGACGCCAAGTACGGGATCGGCCCCGAGGATGGAGAGAAGGCCACGTTCATCATCCGGGCCCCGTACTCCCGGTGGAAGGAAGTGATCAAGAAGGAGCTGGACCCGGTCAAGGGGATGATGCAGGGGAAGCTCAAGCTGAAGGGCGATCTCCCCACTATCGTCAGGTACGTCAAAGCGGCCAACGAGCTGGTCAACCTGGCTGCGAGCGTGCCGACCGAATTCATCGACGAGAAGAGCTGAGCTCGTCATCGCGCGGGGAGGTAGCGATCGGTGAGGGCGGTCGTCTTCAAAGGCGTCGACAGCTTGGCGGTCGAGGACGTCCCCGAACCCACGATCGAGGAACCCCGCGACGCCGTGGTCCGGATCTCGGCGGCCGGGATCTGCGGCTCTGATCTGCACTTCCTGCACGGCAAGGCCCCGCTCTTTCCCGGGGACACCATCGGGCACGAGGGGGTCGGCGTGGTCGAGGAGGTGGGACCCGAGGTCCAACGATTCCAGCCCGGGGACAGAGTGGTGATCGCGTTCGATATCGCGTGCGGGGACTGCTGGTACTGCCGCCGCGGTCAGACCGCCCTGTGCGAACGGTTCCAAATGCTCGGCGGCGGGGTGTTCGGCGGCCATCTGGTCGGGGCCCAGGCGGATAAGGTGCGGGTGCCGTCCGCCGACGTGAACCTGCTCCCGATCCCGGTCGGCATGGAGGACGAGCGGGCCCTGTTCGTGGGAGACATCCTCACGACGGGGTACTACGGGACCGCGATCGCTGGGATCGGGCCGGAGGACACGGTCGCGGTGGTGGGAGCTGGCCCCGTCGGGTTCTTCTGTGTCCAGGCTGCCCGGGTGCACGGGGCCCGTCAGGTCCTCGCTCTCGACAAGCTCCCGGACCGCCTGGTCCTGGCGGAGAAGGTTGGGGCACACCCGATCAACGTCGACGAGACCAACCCCCACATGGCTGTGAGCGATCTGACCGAAGGACGAGGGGCGGACGTGGTGATCGAAGCCGTCGGCCATCCCTCGGCCTACGAGACCGCTCTCGACGTCGTTCGGGGCGGCGGGACGGTGTCGGTCGTAGGCGTGTACGTGACCGAGCAGGTCGAGGTGTCTCTGGGGGTGTACTGGGCCCGCGCCCTACGCGTCCTGTTCGCGGGCATGTGCCCCATCCACGCGTGGTGGGAACGGGCGTTGGAGGCCGTCCGTGAGGGGAGGATCGATCCCCTCCCGATCATCTCCCACACCCTCCCCCTGGAGGATGCGGTTCGAGGCTACGAGCTCTTCGATTCTCACCGGGCGACGAAGGTCGTGCTCAGGCCGTGACGGTCACCGTGGAGTACCCGGATCCGGAGCCGAACGGCCTGGCGTCGATGCTCGGCGGTCTCTTCGAAGCCAACGTTGCGGCGCACCCGGAGCGGGAGCGCCTGCTCTCGAACGTTGCCACGTACGGCGTCAGGGCGGCGGACATCGGGGTGGAAGCGTCCTTCCGGCTGGCTCCCGGCAAGATCACGGTGCGCAACGGCATCATCGGGAAGCCGGACATCATGGTGGAGACCGACGCCGACACGTTGGTCGGGCTATCCTCGGTACCGCTCAAGTTCGGCCTGCCGGACGTCACCACGAAGGAGGGCCGCGAGGTCAACCGGAAGCTCCTGAAGCGCCGGCTCAGGGTGCGAGGCCTGCTCCTACACCCTGGAAAGCTGGCCAGGCTCAACAAGTTGCTCAGCGTGGTCTAGAGGGGG
>JBKPAF010000048.1:0-10273 GCA_046726275.1 Actinomycetota bacterium | reverse complement strand
CCGTCCTGATCGATCCTCGATCCCCTACCTGGCCGCCGCCCTCCGCATAGAACGGCGTCCGATCGAGCACCACCTCCACCCGCCGACCCTCATCGGCCGCGGAGGTGCGTTCGCCCTCCGTCACCAGCCCGACCAGGCGAGCCTCGGCGTCCAAGCGCTCGTAGCCCAGGAACTCGGTCGGGCCGACCGCGGAGGCAACGTCCGCCAATATGTCCTCTGCCAGGCCCGTCTTCCCCTGCGCGTCCCGGGCTCGGGCCCGTTGCTGCTCCATCAGCCGGTTGAACTCCTCGGTGTCCACGGTGAGGCCCTGCTCCTCGGCCAGCTCCAAGGTCAGCTCCAGGGGGAACCCGTAGGTGTCGTGGAGCTTGAAGGCGACGTCACCCGTGACGACCTTCGGCGCAAAGATCTCAGTCTTAGCTTCTACCGTCTGTGGCGTGACGATCGCATCCCGCAACACGTCCAGCCCCTGATGCATGGCAGAGACGAATCGCTCCTCCTCCGAGGCCGCCAGCTGCAGGACGAACGCCTTGTTCGCCACCAGCTCCGGGTAGTCGTCCCCCATCAGCTCGACGGTTGCCTCGACCAGATCGGGCATCACCGGCTCATCGACGCCGAGCTTGCGGGCATGGGTCACCAGACGGCGAAGCATCCTCCGCAGCACATACCCGCGTCCCTCGTTGGAGGGGAGAACGCCGTCGGCCATCAGAAACGTGGTCGCCCTGCCGTGTTCGGTCATGATCCTCAGGCTCACGTCGTCCTTCTCGTCCTTCCCGTAGCGCCTGCCGCTCAGGCGCTGGGCGGTATCGAGCAAGGGCCGCACGAGGTCTGTCTCGTAGAAGGAATCGACATCCTGGACGACCATCGCCACGCGTTCCAGGCTGCTCCCGGTGTCGACGTTCTGCTTGGGCAGATCCCGAATGATGTTGGCCTGGTCGTCGCATTCGTACTGCATGAACACGAGGTTCCAGATCTCCAGGAACCGTTCCTCGTCGACATCCGGACCACCCTCGGGGCCGTACTTCGCTCCGCGGTCGACATAGATCTCGGAGCACGGACCACACGGCCCGGCGGCGTGGGTCCACCAGAAGTTCGCGGGCTCCCCATGCTTGTCCACCTTCCCGCGCCTGACGATTCTCTCCCCGGTGACCCCGACCTCGCCCCAATAGGCGGCCGCCTCGCCGTCCTCCTCGTAGACGGTGACCCACAGCCGGTCGTGGTCGATCCCGTAGCCCTCCGTGATCAATTCGTGCGCCCAGGCGACGGCCTCCCTCTTGAAGTAGTCCCCGAACGAGAAGTTGCCGAGCATCTCGAAGAACGTAAGGTGTCTTGCCGTGTGACCCACGTTCTCGATGTCGGTCGTCCGAAACGACTTCTGGGATGAAGCCGCCCGTGCGTACGGAGGATCCTGGACCCCCAGGAAATACTGGATGAACTGAACCATCCCGGCCGTCGTCAGGAGCAGGCCCGTCTCGGGCGGCGCGATCAGCGACGAGGACGGCACGACCCGGTGGCCGCGCTCCTCGAAGAAACGCAGGAACAGCCTCCGGATCTCTTTCCCTTCCACCGAAGGGCTAGTGTACCGGCCGGTCTCGGCCCGACTTCGAAGCGACGCGCCGTCGCTGCCTTAGGTACAGGCGGGGGTCAGATCGGCCGCGGGAGACGTCTCCGGCGCCGGCTCCTCCGCCGCGGCGTCGATGTCCTTTCTGCGCACGACGTCTCGGAACGCCGGCGCCGCGAGCACCACGAGCGCGACGGCCGTCACGCCCCACCACAGCCACGGATCGGGATGCAGGAGGAAGAAGAACAGGATGGCCCCTCCACCGATGGCCGACCGAAGGCCGGTGGCGCCGGCGGAGCGCTCGTGAAGGAACAGCAGGGCCAGGGCGGGGGCGAGGTCGTACGCGAAGACCACCGGCTCGAACAGCGGGCGGGCCAGGAGGGCGAGGGCAAACCCTGCCAGGAGCAACCGGGGCCGGGTCCTCCCGCGGAGCCACCAGCCCAGGGTCACGGCCACGGCCAGTGAGCCGAGGCGCACGGGCGACCCCACGATCATCTGGGTCGAGCGCGACACCCACAGGGCAGCGTGACCCAACTGGGGAAAAGCCCGGGGACGGAAAAACGCGGTGGACGCGTTGGTCCAGTCCGTGATCAGGGTGTATCCGACCAGCACCCCAGGGAGGAGCAGGCTGCGCACGAGGGTCCGGGTCCGGGAGCCTGCCGGGGCAGCCCCGATGAAGACGGGAAGACAGAGCAGCGCCCATGGCTGGGTGGCGATGGCCAGGCCGAACCACAGCGCGGCCTGGACGAACCGACTCGAGACCATCGACCGGATCCCAAGAAGAAGGAACGCGAGTGCCAGTACATCCGCGAAGTGCCCGTACACAATCGCCACGGGCATAAGCACGAGGCCGGCCGTCGCGATCTGCGTCCACAAGGGTCGTGGCGTGGCCTCGCGGAAAACGAGCCCTTCCTTCAGCCAGAACATATGACCCAGGCTCCGCGCCGCGTACAGGAGCGCGATCCCGAACGCCATCGCGTAGGGCCCATACACGAGCCACAGCGAGGGGTGGGGAACCAGGTACCGGTAGTTATCGGTGAGATGGTAGGCGTCCCCGACGGCCGCCACGGGGGCGAGCAGGATGGGAAGGAGCGGGCCAGCGGTGAAGAACGGGGTCGCCTCGTACATGTAGCCCAGGGCGCCGTTGGCCACGAACCTCGCGGCGAGCATCGGCGGCCAGACGTCGCCGATCACCCACCACCCACGGATGTGGGTGGTGGCCGGCATGAACAGCATCGTGTAGGCCATTCCCAGCGCGATGGTGCCCACGCCGATGATGACCGCCGCGCGCCAGGGATGACGATCGACCGTGAGATCGGCCTGCGGTTCCACGGCTGAGGCTTCGGCGCCGTGAGGCGAAACCTGAAGCGAGCGTCGCGGTCGGGACCCCGCCGCCCGGTCCCTACCCGACAAGGTCCTTCGCCAGCGCCATCCAGAACTCGGTCGAGAGCCTGAGCGACTCCTGGTCGATGCGCTCGTTGTCGCCGTGGAACATCGAGGTGAACTCGGCGAACGGGATCCGCTCGCTGAACAGGCCGGCCCCGTAGGCGACCGACCCGGCCCGTCGAAAGAACCTCGCGTCCGTCGCCCCGACGACCAGAAAGGGCACCGTCGTGGCGCCCGGGACCAACGCCTCGATCACCCGCGTGATGGACTCCCACAATGGCGTGTCGACCGGTGACGCGGTGGCAGGGTTGTCGTCCTGAGCCACGATCTCCACGTCCTCTCTCAGGTCGCCCAGGGCTTCGCCGAGCATCTTCTCTACGTCCTCCCCGCTCACGCCGGGCAAGGTGCGGATGTCCACCTGCAGCTCCACGCTGTCGGGGATCACGTTCGTCTTGATGCCGGCGTGCATGATGGTCGGAGCGAAGGTCGTGTGCGTGCACGCGTGAACCATCCTGGCAAGCCCCACATCAGCAAAGGTCTCGTAGAACTCCCGGAGCCGGCCCGGATCGAGCAGCAGGGTAGCAAGCTCCGGTGGGAGATCGGCCTTTTGGACGAAGCGCTTCCAGGCCTCGATGATGGTGGTCTCGCCCTGGTACTCGCCGATGCGCCTGACCACCTCCGCCGCTTTGATCAGAGCGTTGTCCGTCCGGAATGGCATCGATCCGTGCCCGGGTGTTCCGCGGACCCGGATCGAGCACCAGTAGCTGCCCTTCTCCCCGACCATGATCGGGAGCTTTGCCCCGCTGGTGCTCGGCAACGGCATCCGGAAGCCACCGAACTCGGTGACCACGAAGTCCGCGCGGACGGCGTCGGCTCGATGCTCCAGCAGCCAGTCGGCGCCCCAGGTTCCCAGCGCCTCCTCGTCCGCCACCGCCAGAAAGGAAAGCGTCCCTCTCGGTCTGAACCCCTCCTCGGCCAGCTTCCGGAAGGCCACGGCCATCGACGAGGTCTCGTTCAGCATGTCGACGGCCCCCCGCCCCCAGATCTCACCGTCCACCAACTCGGCCCCGAAGGGGTCGCGCCGCCAGCCATCGGCGTTCACGGGAACGACGTCGGTGTGCCCCATGAGCAGGAGGCTGGGCGCCTGCGGGTCGCTACCCTCGACCCGGGCCACCAGGCTGGCCCGGCCCGGGACCGGCTCGTAGCGCTCCATGTCGGCCCCGGTCCCGTCCAGGTACGACTCGAGGAGATCGACGCTCCGGACCTCGCCTCCGGACTCCTCCGTCCCGTCGTTCACACAGGCGTTGCGGATCAGCCGCTGGAGGAGGTCGGTGACCTCGGGCACGATCTCGGGCACGGCTATCCCTCCAGCGAGGCTCGGAGTTCGGACTCCTTTTCCACCATCCCGCGGCGGAACTCGCGAACGGCCTCACCGACCAGCATCGAGAAGTCCCGGACCGTTCCCCCTGCCTGACGAGCGAGGTTGGCCGGAGCTATGCGCCGGGTCTGACGCTCGAACCATCGTGCCGCAATCACTGCGCCGGTCGCGCCCGCCCCGAGGCCGAGGGCCACCCAGAAGATCCGCCGCACGGCCTATTCCCCGTCCTTCCTCAGCCGTCGAAAGGCTCGCGACGCTCCGGCCCCGAACGCGAGGATTTTGATCAGGGGACTCGAAACCACCTGCTCTACCACGTGCGCCAGCCGCTCCCCGACCTTGGCGATGTTACCGACCGACTCGAGCAACCCGTCTGTCCGGTCCAGCTCGCGGTTCACGCCCGTCACCGTCGTCCTCACCTCTGAGAGGAGAGGGATGGTCTCCTGCCGGATGCCGTCGATGAGCATCTTGGTGGACTCGAGGACACGGAAGAGATTGACGATGACCAGGCCCAAAAGGAGCACCAGGACCGCCCAAGCGACCGCTGCGATGAGGCCGGCCGCACCACCCACACTGATCGATCCGACCACGTTCGCTCTCCCTTCTCCATGGGTTCGCGTGGTTTGAGGGCGGAATCATAACCGGGCTACTGCGCCGGGTCGCCCGTTTCGGCTTCTCCTTCTGCCCGGGCCTCCTCGCCCTGATCCGACGGCTCGTAGTAGCGGTTCCCCTCGAACTGGGGGGGACGGTACTCCTGATCGACCCGATGCCCCGGGAAGTTGTGCGGGTACTTGTAGCCCTTGCCGTATCCCAGCTTCCGGAGTCCAGGATGGCCGGACGCCTCCTTCAGGTGGAGGGGCACCGGGTCGGTCGAGGCGGCGTCCTTCGTGGCGAGGCCAAGAGAGGTGATCACGCTGTTGGACTTCGGCGCCCGGGCAAGATAGATGGCGGCCTCTGCCAGGTTGAGGCGTGCCTCGGGCAATCCGACGTATTCGACCGCCTGGGCCGCAGCTACCGCGATCAGCAGGGCTCGAGGATCGGCCAGGCCGATGTCCTCGGAGGCATGCACGACCATCCGCCGCGCGATGTAGCGAGGATCCTCCCCCGCCTCGATCATCCTGGCCAGCCAGAACAGGGCAGCATCGGGATCGGAGCCCCGGATGCTCTTGATGAAGGCGGAGATGACGTCGTAGTGGGCGTCCCCCTGACGGTCGTACACGATGGCCTTCTTCTGGATGGCCTCCTCGGCCAGCGTCCTGTCCACCTCGCCGACGCCTCTGGCCTGGGCCGCGAGCACCGCCGCCTCCAGGCCGGTGAGCGCGATCCGGGCGTCCCCCCCGGCGATCGTGGCGAGGTGCTCCATCGCCTCTTCGTCGACTTTCACGTGGATCTCACCCAGTCCACGAACCGGGTCGGCGAGCGCTCGGTCGAGCAGAGTCCGGATGTCGTCGGACGACAGCTGTTCCAGATGAAGGAGCAGACACCGGGAGAGCAAGGGCGAGACCAGCGAGAAATAGGGGTTCTCTGTGGTCGCGCCGATCAGGACGATCGTGCCGTCCTCGACCGTCGGGAGCAGCACGTCCTGTTGCGACTTGCTCCACCGGTGGACCTCGTCGACGAACAGGACGGTGGGCAGCATGCTGTCCTTGGCCCTGCCCATGACCTTTCGGGCATCGGCCACGCCGGAGGCCACCGCCGAGAGCTGAACCATCTCGCCTCCCACGCTCGCACCCAGGATGAAAGCGAGCGTCGTCTTGCCGCTGCCGGCGGGACCCCACAGGAGGACGGACAGCAGGTGACCTGACTCGACTAAGGCCGAGAGCGGCTTGCCGGACCCGAGCAGATGGCGTTGGCCCACGACTTCGTCGAGGGACGTTGGACGCATCCGCGTCGCGAGTGGGACCTGAGCCATGCGAAGTGAGCCTACACGCGACGTGGTGCGCCGGCCCCCGACTTGATCAGTCGACCAGCTGTCGCTCGTTTCCTCTCAGTCGCCTGGCCATGACCCGGAGGAGGGCCTCGGCGATCCTGTTCTCCTTCCCGACCAGATCGAGGAAGTCCTGCCCGGAGAGTTCCAGGCACTTCACCTCCGCGTCCGAGATCACCGACGCCGTCCGCGGCCCGGGATCGAGCACCGAGACCTCGCCGAAGAACTCACCGGGCGACAGACTGCCGATCGACCGGCCCCACTTCACCACCCTGGCCCGGCCCTGGAGGATCACGAAGAAGGACATCCCGCGCTTGCCCTCCTCGACGATCACGCTTCCCTTCGGGTAGGTCCATACGCTGGTTACCTTGGCGATCGCCCGAAGGTGTCGCTTGGGCAGGGACGCGAACAGCGGCGCCCGGACGAGGGCCCCCTCTCGCTCCGCGAGCGCCGCGCGCGCGCTCGACCGCCGTGGCACCGGAGCGGCGGGCCAACCGGCAGAGAATTCGAGCTTGGCCACGTCCTCCCCCAGGATCGGTCTTCCGTGAGGCCACCGTACCGACTAGGCCTGATCCCAGCAAGGCATCACGAGCGCTTGGTGAGCCGGAGCCACATCCTTCCCTTCAGCCGACCGTGCTGGCCGGTGCGATCGTCACGGTGAGGGCGAATCCGCCGGCCGCGCATCGCCGGTGATGCCTCGCCACCTGTCTCCCGACGGACGGACCGGGCGAAACAGCCGGGACGAGCGAGCCGCCCCTGCTCGCTTCGTCGCGAACCTGCGCTCACGCAGGTGGGTGCCCTCCCGGCCGCTTCCGAGTACCCCTCGCGGGGCGCTGCTCCACTGCCGAAGCCAGGCTCCCTGATACCACGATGCTGATTCTGCGAATCCACGAACCGAGGCGGCCCGTGGTCGCGATGCTAGAACGGCGTCAGCGGCAGATCAAACTCAGGGCCTCGGATCCTTCGGCTCAGGAAGGAACCTGATGCCGAGGAGGTCGAGCTGATCACGGGACGGCTCGGTGGGCGCTCCGGTGAGGGGCTCGAGCCCCGAGGCCGTCTTCGGAAAGGCGATCACGTCACGGATGTTCTCTTGCCCGGCTAGCAGCATGACGATGCGGTCCAGCCCCGGAGCGATGCCGCCATGCGGAGGCACTCCGTGCGTGAAGGCTTCGATGAGGAATCCGAACTTCTCCTTGACCTCTTCGTCGGAGAGCCCGATCGCCTGGAAGATCCTTCGCTGCAGCTCCGGCTGATGGATTCTGATGCTTCCACTCCCCAGCTCGTACCCGTTCAGGACGATGTCGTAGGCGCGCGCCTTCGCCGTCTCGGGGTTCAGATCCTCGGAGGACGGTGACGTGAACGGGTGGTGCGCAGGTACCCAGGCCTGGGCCTCCTCGCCCCATTCGAACAGCGGAGGCTCGACGATCCACAGGAAGTTCCACTTCCCCTCCGGAACCAGACCCAGGCGGGTCGCCATGAGACGGCGGAGCCCATCGAGCGCCACGTTGACCCGAGACGCCTGGTCGGCGACCAGCAGGATGAGGTCTCCGTCCTCCGCGCCGGTCGCCTCCTGGACGCTGCCGAGCTCCTCCGGCGAGAGGTGCTTCTCCACGGGCGAACGGAACGTTCCACCTTCCACGGCGATCCACACCAGACCGGCGGCCCCCCGAGCCTTGGCCTCCTGAATCAAGCCGTCGAGATCCCTCCTCGGCCAGGAGGCCGCGCCCGGGGCGGCAAGGCCCTTCACCGCTCCTCCGTCGGCAACCACCTTGGCGAACGCGCGGAAGCCACTGCCCGCGAACGTCTTCGTCAGGTCGGCCAGCTCCAGCCCATAGCGGGTGTCGGGCCTGTCGGAGCCGAACCGGCCCATGGCCTCCTCGTACGTCAACCGGGGGAACGGCTTCTCGATCTCCGCGTCCAGCAGCTCCTTCCAGACGCGGGCGAACGTCGACTCGATCAGCTCGAACACGTCCTCCTCGGAGGCGAAGCTCATCTCGACGTCGAGCTGGGTGAATTCCCAGTGCCGATCGGCCCGGAGGTCCTCGTCCCGAAGGCAGCGGACGATCTGGTAGTAACGGTCGAACCCCGCCACCATGAGGAGCTGCTTGAACATCTGCGGCGACTGGGGGAGCGCGTAGACCTTCCCCCGCTGTAAGCGCGACGGAACCAGGAAGTCCCGGGCTCCCTCGGGCGTGCTCTTGGTGAGCATGGGGGTTTCCACGTCGACGAAGCCCCGCTCGTCGAAGAACCGCCGGATCGAGGAGATGAGTCGGTGGCGGAGCCGAAGGACCCTCGTCATCTCCGGCCTCCGCAGGTCGAGGTACCGGTATCTCAGCCGGACGAGCTCATCCACGTCGACCCGGTCCTCGATCGGGAATGGGGGCGTCGCGGATTCCGTGATGACCTCGACGTCCGTGGCGGCGACCTCGACCTCTCCGGTCGGAAGGCCGGGGTTGGCCGTCCCCTCAGGACGGACGCGAACGAGGCCCGACACCTTCACCACGGATTCGAGCTTGACCTCGCTGGCGACCGCGTGGGCAGCCGGTGCGTCCTGAGGGTGCGCCACCACCTGGACCAGGCCCTCTCTGTCCCGGAGGTCTACGAACACGACCCCTCCGTGATCTCGCTTGCGAGCCACCCACCCAGCCAGCACGACCTCCCGACCTTCATCGGACGGGCGGAGGTCCCCGCACATGTGCGTCCGGCCACCGGCCAGCGGGTGACCGCGTTCACTCATGGGGCGGCTCGCGTTTGCCCGGCGATGTGTTCTATGGCTCGGTCCAGACCTACCTCCTCCTCGTGACCGTCGGACAGGCGCTTGAGCTTCACGGTACCGGCCGCCGCCTCCCGCTCTCCGAGGATCACCGCGAACCTGGCGTCGGCTCGACCGCCCATCCGAAGCTGGGCCTTCAGGGGTCGATCCTCGAACGACCGGGCCGCGGACAGACCAGCGTCCCGCATCGCTCGGATCACCTCTCGAGCTCGAGCCATGGCCTCCTCTCCGATGGCCACCACAAAGACATCGAGGCCCACCGTTCGAGGCGGCTCGAGCCCCTCGTCCTGAAGGGCCAGCAGGACCCGCTCCAGCCCCAACCCATAACCGACCCCGGGGACGTGTGGTCCTCCAAGCGCTTCGGCCAGCCCGTCGTACCGGCCTCCGCCGAACAGCGTGGCCTGCGCCTGCGAAAGGACGTCGCTGACGAACTCGAACGCGGTTCTCGTGTAATAGTCGAGGCCCCGCACCAGTGTCGGTGTGAGCGCCGCCTCGAGCCCCTCCTCCTTCAACCCCTGTTGCACCGCCTCGAAGTGCTCCCGGCAGGGATCGCAGAGTCGGTCCGGGATCTTCGGCGCGCCCGCCGCCACTGCCCGGCATGCATCGTCCTTGCAATCCAGCACCCGGAGCGGATTGTCCTCGAACCGGTCGCGGTGCTCGTCCCTCAGGCCATCCCGATTGGCCCGAAGGTAGTCCAGGAGCTCTGCGCGATACGCCGGACGGCAGTTCTCGTCCCCGATGCTGTTCAACTCCAAGCGGTAGCGGCGAAGGCCGAGGTCACGGAGGAAACGGTCCCCCACCACGATGACTTCGACGTCCGCTGACGGCTCGGCGACGCCGATGACCTCGATCCCGAACTGCCGGTGCTCCCGATAGCGGCCGGCCTGCGGCCGTCCGTACCGATACATGCGGGTCAGGTAGTAGGCCTTCAACGGCGAGGGCAGATCGTGCATCCGGTCGAGGTACGCCCTCATCACCGGCGCGGTCCCCTCCGGCCTGAGCGTCAGCTGACGTCCACCCCGATCCTCGAAGGTGTACATCTCCTTCATGACCAGATCGCTGGACTGCCCCGAAGTCCGGCTGAAGAGCTCCGTGTACTCGAAGACGGGAGTCTCCACGTACCGGTAGCCGTAGAGCGCGGCCAGGGCGCCGGCCCGCTCGTAGAGAGCGTGCATCTCGTCTCCTGCGGGCGGCACGAAGTCCTGGGTGCCCCTGGGCGGCTTCAGATCCATGACCAGATCAGGCCAGCTGGCG
>JBKPAF010000047.1:0-20698 GCA_046726275.1 Actinomycetota bacterium | reverse complement strand
TCCGCGGCTCTCAGTCGCATGGCTACTATGAGCGGGTGCAGGGAATCGGGATCGGGATCGGTCCGGCGCTCCGCAAGGCCCGACTCCTCCGCGGGAAGTCGATCGCGGAAGCGAGCCGGGAAACGCGGATCCGCGCCGAATACCTTCAAGCTCTCGAGAGGGAGCGGTTCGACGCGCTTCTCGGTGACGTCTACGTCCGCGGGATGCTCAGGTCGTATTCGTCCTATCTGGGGCTCGATCCCACGAAGGTCGTCACTGTGTACAACCAGCACTTCGGCGGACCCCGGCCCCTTCTCCCGGATCCGACCCCGGCGCCCATCCGCAGCCCTCGACACCCCCACATCCCACAGCTCGTGCGCCACCATCCGAGCTGGACCTTCCTGATCGGCGTGGCGATGCTCCTACTGGCCATCCTCGGGGCGGTGGGCCTCCTCTCCAGGTCGCGGGCGACCCCGGGCGCCGGGACCCCCACGGGAGCCCAGGCGTCCATCCCTGTCCTTCCGCCGACCGTGACCGTGGTCCTTCGAGCGGACCAGGCGGTCACGGCCATCATCCGCACGGACAATGCCAAGCCCCGCACGTTCGAGCTTCGACCGGGGGAGGGCCGGACGTTCGAAGGGAATACCCGGATCGTGGTGAATCTCGATCACGGCGGGACGACCCGCCTGCGGGTGAACGGCCGCGACCTCAAGAAGCCGGGCAGGAAGGACCAGCCCTTCACGGCGACGTTCAGACCACAGGACTTCAGGGGGACCCCATCCGCGAGCGGTCCCTGACCCCACTCGGGCTCGGCTGGCCGAATACCATCTCGGTGCTGCGGATCCTGCTCGCCCCGCTCCTGGTGATCCTCATCGTGGCGGACGAACGGTCGGCCTCCTATCTGGCCGCGGCGATCTTCGTGGTGGGCGCGGCCACCGACGGCCTGGACGGCTACCTCGCCAGGCGGTACGACTCGACCACGCGCACCGGGATGTGGCTGGACCCGCTCGCGGACAAGATCTTCGTGGCTACGCCGGTGATCACGCTCGCCGTGCTAGGCGAGTTCCCGGTCTGGGCCGCGGTGATCCTCGTGGCCAGGGAGATCGCGATCTCCGTCCTGCGGGTGGTCCTCGGCCTCCGTGGGAGGAGCATGCCGGCCTCCCGCGCGGCCAAAGTGAAGACCACGCTTCAGCTGGTGGCCATCACGCTGTACATCCTGCCCCTCGGGGGCTGGGCGGATGGGCTCAGGCTCGCCGTGCTCATCGCGGCGCTCTTCTTCACGGTCTTCACCGGGATCCTCTATGGGATACAAGCCATGGCCACGCCCCGGGAGACGCCAGGAGTCTCCGGGTGAAGGCAGAGATCATCGGGGTCGGGACCGAGATCCTGCTCGGCCAGATCTGCAACAACAACGCGCAGTGGATCTCCGGGCGACTGGCGGAGATCGGTGTGGACGTGATGCATCACCACGCGGTGGGGGACAACGTGGAGCGGATCGAGGCCGCGTTTCGGCAGGCCCTCTCCCGCGCGGACGTGGTCATCGCCACAGGAGGGCTCGGTCCCACCCAGGACGACATAACTCGGGAGGGCCTGGCGGCGGCGCTCGGAGTACGCCTCGTTCGCCACGGCGAGATCGAGGACCTGCTGCGGCAGAAGTTTGCCCGCCTCGGCCGGGAGATGCCCGAAATCAACCTGATCCAGGCGGACGTCCCCGAGGGCGCCCGGTACATCGTTCCGGGTCGAGGAACGGCCCCCGGCCTGATCTATGAGACGAGGGACGAAAAACGCGTGTACGCGGTTCCGGGGGTTCCCGCCGAGATGAGGGAGATGATGACCGAGACGATCCTGCCGGAGCTGGAGGTCCTGTCGGGCCCCGCCGTACTGGTCTGCCGGACGATCAAGGTCACAGGAATGGCCGAATCCAGGGTGGCTGAACTGCTCGATGACCTGTTTCGGGCATCGACGAATCCGACTGTGGCCTATCTCGCCTCCTCGGGTGAGGTGAAGGTCAGGCTGACGGCAAAGGCCCGGGGCAAACCCGACGCTGAAGCGCTCATCGATCCTCTGGCGGAGGAAGTGGGGAAGCGTCTCGGTCAGTACGTGTTCTCGACCAGTGACGAAGAGCTGGAGCAGGTGGTGGGGCACCTCCTGGTCGAGCGTGGGATGACCATCGCCTGCGCCGAGTCGCTCACCGGGGGGAACGTCGCCGTACGGCTCTCCACCCCGCCCGGCGCGTCCGAATACCTGAAGGGCTCGGCCGTTACCTACACGGCCGAGGCGAAACGGAGAGTCCTGGACGTCCGGCAGGAAACGATCGATGGGCCGGGCGTGGTGAGCGAGGAGTGTGCCGTCGAGATGGCGCGAGGGGCCCGGGACCTTTTCGAATCCGACGTCGGGCTGAGCCTCACCGGGGTCGCCGGCCCCGAGCCCCACGACGGCAAGCCGCCGGGAACGGTGTGCATCGGGCTTTCCGCGAGTGATCGGGAGGAGTCACGATGCTTCGGCGCCCCCGGGGACAGGGAGCAGGTCAGGCGGTGGGCCGAACAGGCCGGCCTGGATCTGGTGCGACGGTATCTGGAAGGTGCGCCGGCCCCCGCTGAGCTCGGTCCTGCCACCGGCGCCGTCACGGGGACCCCCTCGTAGGAGATGGCGCGAGACCGAGCATCCCGCCCTGAGGCCAAGCCGCTTCGGCTCTTCATCGCGGTCGATGTTCCAGACCGAGTGAAAGGGGAAGTAGCATCCGCCGTCGAGCCGTTCCGCGAGCGCATCCCCGGCGCGAGGTGGACCCGCTCCGATGGCTGGCACGTCACGCTGAAGTTCCTCGGGGCGACGTGGCCCAGGCTGGTGGACGAAGTCCTGGCGAGCGTGCGTTCGGCATCGGCGACGGCTGACAGGTTCGAAACGAAGGTGACCGAGATCGGCGTGTTCCCCAGCCCCGGACGAGCTCGAGTTGTATGGGTCGGCCTGGAGGATGCGGAAGGCCGTTTTTCGGCATTGGTAAAGACCCTTGATGATCTGCTCGTGGAGCATTTCGTTCCGGAGAAGCGCGCCTTCACCCCGCACCTCACCCTGGCCCGGCTGAACCCCCCTCGCAATATCCGGGAATTCACGACGGACCTCGTGGGAACGCCGGTCCCTTCCGAGCCATTCGCGGTCGATCGGCTGGTCCTGTACCGGAGCCACCTCTCACCGAAAGGCGCCACGTATGAGTCGCTGGTGGAGGCACCGCTGGGGACGCGGACCTGACACCGGGGGCGTTACGGGTTGATCCAGCAAGATCCCTACCCCACTCACATGGGCCGACCCTAGAATTCGTCTGTGAAGCAACGGGCCGCGCAGAAAGCAATGGTGGCTGGACTCACCCTTTGCGCCCTCCTGTGCGGTGGGTGTGCCAAGGCCCTTGGCCCACAGAACATCCCGAGCTCTCTTCCGACCTTCGGTGAGGTTGAGATACCAGATGTGGTGGGAAGGGCAATGGAGGATGCGCTCATGGAAATACGTGAAGCGAACCTCGTTGCGCGTATTGAGTACGACCCGAAGGCCTATCCTGGGGGTTTCGTCGTGCGAACCATTCCGGCGGCGAGCGAGACCGTGCCTATTACTTCCATCGTCGCCTTGGTCAGTGGTGGAGACCGGGGAATACCTCATGTGGAGACTGGTATCGACGCTGGCTATTCTCCGATGGGTGAACTCGCTGCGCTGCACCCGGAGGTTTTTGTCGGCCTGGACGTTCTCGAGGATCCCCCAGTCTTCGTGTTCAATCCCGGCATCGACGAAAGCAAGTGGACGGACGAATTGGAGTGGGCTGCCAGAGGGCGTCCCTACCGAACCAAGGCCTGTCCCGTCTCGCTGCTCGAGCTACGTCAGGTTCAGGTTGGCCTTAGTCTCCGCAAGTGGTGGACAGACCGGGATTTCGGTTTCGGCCTCTCGCTCGCGCAGGCGAGGTGCCAAGTGTGGCTCATGACCGACCCACTTACCTCCTCAGAGCGTCGCACCCTGAGGGAGGCGTACGGAGACCTGGTGTGGATCGACGAGAGCGGGGGCGTCGAGCCTGGGTGAACGCGATTTCGAGGCAGAGCCCTTAGTTTCCGACAACGAAAGCCCCTGTGAAGGCATCGATGATGGTTCCGGCCGTGGTTGCGTCACAGGGCTCAGGCGATTCAGGCGGGAAGAGCGAACTGGAATGCAGGCAGACCCCGCCCCAGATGACCCCGTAGAAGAGGCGATTCTCAGAGTCCCAATTCATGGACTTCGGATCGGCGGATCCGAGCACTACCTGGACTGTCTTCGAGTTGTAGCTGTGCTCGTGCCAAGCCCGCCGGAGAGCCTCGTCGAAGTCGATGGTTCCCTCGATCGAGCCGTTCACCGGGCCCAGGATCAGCTCCCCTGGAGGAGGACTTTCCGCGGAGACGATGACGTTCGGCAGCCGTTCCGCATGGCAGTCGGGAATGACCTCCTCGCATGGGGTTGCGGGTGGCGGAGTGGGGGGCGCGTCACTCGCTGTTGATCGAGTCGCGCAACTGGTTAGAAGGATCAGGATCAGAGCGATCCCCGAACGTTCCCCCATACCCATGAGTACGTCGATTCATTGGCTTGCGGCCTCGCCGCGGGTGGTTATTGACCTCGAACACCTGTTCGAGTAGGATCGGCGGGTTCGCGCTTCGAACTACAGAGGTGTAATTTATGTCAGAGCGAGCCGCTAGAGTCCCCACCGGTAAGAAGGCGTCGGGTGATTCCCCGGCCAAGGGCATCGCGGCGGACGCCCGGTGGATCGAGGAGGTTCCAGGGATGGAGCGGGAGAAGATGCTCGACGTCACGCTGTCGCAGATCGAGCGACAGTTCGGAAAGGGTGCCGTGATGCGACTGGGCGAGCATCCGGCGGGGCAGGGGATCTCGGTCATCCCCACGGGATCTCTCGCCCTGGACATCGCCCTGGGTATCGGCGGCATCCCCCGGGGGCGGATCGTGGAGGTCTTCGGCCCCGAAGGCTCGGGCAAGACCACCGTCTGCCTGCACATCCTGGCGGAGGCCCAGCGCATGGGGGGCATCGCGGTGTTCATCGACGCCGAGCACGCCCTCGATCCCACGTACGCTCGGACGCTCGGAGTGAACATCGACGAGTTGTTGGTCTCCCAGCCCGACAACGGTGAACAGGCTCTGGAGATCGCCGACCTGATGGTGCGCTCGGGAGCGGTCGACATCGTGGTGGTCGACTCGGTGGCGGCGTTGGTGCCCCGGGCCGAGATCGAAGGCGAGATGGGGGATTCCCACGTCGGCCTGCAGGCCCGGTTGATGTCCCAGGCCATGCGGAAGCTGGCCGGCTCGTTGTCCCGGTTCGACACCACGGCCATGTTCATCAATCAGCTCCGGGAAAAGATCGGCGTGATGTTCGGCAATCCCGAGACGACGCCGGGTGGCCGGGCCCTGAAGTTCTATTCCTCCGTCCGGCTGGACGTCCGCAAGATCGACAACCTGAAGGACGGCCAGGAGGTCGTGGGGTCGCGGGTCAAGGTCAAGGTGGTCAAGAACAAGCTGGCTCCGCCCTTCCGGCTGGCCGAGTTCGACATCGTGTACGGCAAGGGCATTTCCAGGGAGGGCAGCCTGCTCGACATGGGAGTGGCCACGGAGATCGTCAAGAAGAGTGGCGCCTGGTTCACCTACGAGGGCGACCAGCTCGGCCAGGGCAAGGAGAACGCCCGGGCCTTTCTCGCCGAGCATATGGACATCGCCATGGAGATCGAGCGGAGGGTCCGCGAGGCCGTCGGGTTGACTTCGTTCGGCGAGGACGAGGTCATCCAGGTCGAGCAGGCCGAAAGCGAGCCCGCCGGGGCGCCGGCCGGTTAAGGGGAAGGGGCTGGCCGGCCCCCGGAGGGCCCGATCGGATCCGAGCGCCCCGAAGAAGCCCAGGGGCTCGGCCAAGGATCGCGCCCTCCTGCTGCTGGCGGTCAGGTGGCGGAGCCGCCAGGAGATCAGCAGACGGCTTCGATCGGCAGGATTCGAGCACCCGGACATCGAGCAGGCGCTGGTAGAGCTCGAGGCGGCGGGCCTGATCGAAGACCGCCGGTTCGCTCGGGAGGTCGTCAGGGATCAGGCCACCCGGCGGCTGGTGGGCGACAGATCGATCCGAGCGAACCTCTTCCAAAAGGGCGTCAGCCGGGAACTCGTGGACGAGGCCCTGGAGGAGGCCGGAGACGAATCCGAGCGCGCAGGCGAGCTGGCCCGGAGACGGGCGGTACGGCTGGCAACCCTCGGCCCGGACGCGGCCCACCGCCGTCTCTACGCGTTCCTCCTCCGGCGCGGCTACGGACCAGGGATCGCCAGGGAAGCGTGCCGAAGCGCGCTTCTCGAGGTGTTCGGAGAGGGCCCGACGGGCCAGGATCCATGAGAAGGGCGACCTCGGACCTATTGCATCAAGGGCCTTTCGGCCGTAGATTGTGAATTTGAGAGGCTGAATCGGACAAACACCAGTTCGGGTCAACGACACGTTTTGCCCAGAGTTCCTGGACGAGAGGTTCGCGGAGGCACGAGTGAGGCGGCGAGCAGGCCCATCTAGGTAGCTCTCGTCTCGTTCTCCATACCCGTCATACCGTCGCCGAGCAGGTGGCCGAAGAGGCCTCCGGCTCGGCGTTTTGCGTTTTGACGAGGAGGCAGCGATGACGACGGCGTTGGTGGCGGTGCTCGCTCTGGTGGCGGGCCTCGCCGTGGGGTTCGCCGCCCGGAAGGCCATGGTCGCCCGGAGGCTCGATACGGCGGAGGCCCGGGCGGAGAAGCTCGTGGCCGAGGCCGAGCTCGAAGCGGAGACCCGGGTCCGCCAAGCCCTGGTGGAGGTCAAGGAGGAGATCTCCGCCATGCGCAAGGAGGCGGAGGAGGACGTCCGCCTCCGGCGGGAGGAGATCAAGAGGAACGAGGACCGCATCACCCGGCAGGAACAACAGTTGGATGGCAAGCTCCAGGAGGTCACGTCCAGAGAGCAGCGGCTGGATCGAACGGAGAAGGAGCTCGAGCGGCTCCGTGAGGAGATCTCCAGTGCGGCCACGGAGCAGCGCCGGGAGCTGGAGCGGGTCAGTCATTTGACGGCACAGGAGGCCAAGGACGGCCTCATCGCCCAGGTCGTCGACGAGGCCAAGCGCGATGCGATGGCCACGGTGCGGGAGATCGAGCAGCGGGCCCGGGAGGAAGGGGAGAAACGGGCCAGGAAGATCGTCACCATCTCGATCCAGCGGGTGGCCTCGGAGCAGACGGCCGAGTCGACGGTCTCCGTATTCCCGCTTCCGTCCGACGACATGAAGGGCAGGATCATCGGGCGAGAGGGAAGGAACATCCGGTCGTTCGAGGCGCTCACGGGCGTCAACCTGATCATCGACGACACACCTGAAGCTGTGGTGCTTTCGTGCTTCGACCCGGTTCGGCGCGAGGTGGCGCGGCTCACGCTGGAGAAGCTGGTCTCCGACGGCCGGATCCATCCCGCCCGGATCGAGGAGATGCACGACCGGTCCCTGGCCGAGGTGGACGAGCAGATCAAGCGAGCGGGGGAGGAGGCGCTGGCGGAGGTCGGGATCACCGACATCCATCCAGAGATGATCAAGGTGCTGGGGCGCCTCCAGTACCGGACGTCCTACGGGCAGAACGTCCTCAGGCACCTGGTGGAATCCGCACACATCGGAGCCGCCATGGCCGCGGAGCTGGGGATCGACCCCAAGCTGGTGAAGCGGTGCGCCCTGCTCCACGACATCGGCAAGGCCGTCACGCACGAGGTGGAGGGCTCGCACGCCCTTATCGGTGCGGAGCTCGCCCGCAGGTTGCGGGAGTCGCCCGAGGTCGTGCACGCCATCGAGTCGCACCACGGTGAGGTGGAGCAGCGCACCATCGAGGCTGTCCTCGCCCAGACGGCCGACGCCATCTCGGGCGGCCGCCCCGGGGCCCGGCGTGAGTCGTTGGAGACCTACGTGAAGAGGCTCGAGCGACTGGAGGAGATCTGCACCTCCTACGCGGGCGTGGAGAAGACCTTCGCCATGCAGGCGGGCCGGGAGGTCCGGGTCATGGTCAAACCGAAGGAACTGGACGACGTGGCCGCGCAGGTCCTGGCGCGGGACATCGCGAAGCAGGTCGAAGAGGAGCTTCAGTACCCCGGCCAGATCAAGATCACCGTCGTCCGGGAGACCCGAGCGGTCGAGTTCGCCAAGTAGACGTCGGCCGGGGCACGGTTTCCGCTCCCGTTCGGCCGCATTCTGGCCACGTACCCAGCGGCGCACTCTCGTTAGTCCTTGCTTTGCGTTGGGTACACCTAGGCGAGGTAAAGAAAGGGGGCAATCATGGCTGAGCCTGCCCACGAACACGAGCACGTCGAGCCGGCGTACGAGCCCGCGAGGGCCACGCCGGTAGCTGCCCGGCCCGGATGGGGAGCGGCCGGACTGGCCGTCCGGATGATCCTCACGTTGGTCGGTGCGGCTGGCCTCATCATCGGCGCATTCCTCGACTGGTTCGAGGGCAACAGCGGAGTCGATCTGGATGTCCGCGCGTTCTGGGAGACCACCTTCCAGAAGCAGGAGTCCACGTTCGTGGCGACGGTCGGGTTCGTGATGATCGTGCTCGGACTCCTCGCCATCGTCGGGTTGGCCCCTCGGTCCGGGTGGCTCACCCGGTTCGCCGGAGCCCTGGCCATCGCAGGGTTCGTGCTGTTCCTGATCCAGGTCTATCGCGCGGACCAGACCGTGGCCGATGTGCAGGTCGGCGCGTGGGTGTGCCTGGCCGGCGGGATCGTCGCCCTGATCGGAGGCTTCTTCGGCACGAGGACTGCGGTGGTGGCTCCTGCCGGAACCACCGTCGTCGAGGCGTAACTCTCGAAACGGCCACCGTTCGAAGCGGCCGGTCACGCCTCTGCTAGATTCGGAAACGTGACCGGCCGCTATCTCGTACGCACCTTCGGGTGCCAGATGAACGAGCACGACTCCGAGCGCATCTCTGGTCTGCTCGAATCGGACGGATACGCTCGAGCGGAGGACGCCGCGGAGGCCGAAGTGGTCGTCCTCAACACGTGCGCGGTCCGGGAGAACGCCGACAACCGCCTGTACGGCAGCCTCGGACATCTGAAGCCCCTCAAGGCGCGGAACCCGCGGATGCGGATCGTGGTCGCGGGCTGTCTCGCCCAGAAGGACCAGGGGCTGATCCAGCGCCGCGCTCCGTGGGTGGACGTGGTGATCGGGACGCACGCGCTGCCGTCGCTCCTCGAGCTCATCCGTGCGGCCGACCGCGAAGGTCCGCAGATGGACGTGCGTGAGTACACGGAGGTGTTTCCCAGCGCCCTCCCCGCCCGCCGCGAGTCGCCCTGGCACGCATGGGTGTCCGTGAGCGTGGGCTGTGACAATCGCTGCACCTTCTGCATCGTTCCGCTAGTCCGGGGCCCGCAGCTCTCGAGGTCGCTCGGGGACGTCCTGGCGGAGGTGCAGGGACTGGTCCGGGATGGGGTGATCGAGGTGACCCTGCTCGGCCAGAACGTGAACACGTACGGGCGGGACTTCACGGTTCCAGGATCCAGCCGCCGCCCGCTCTTTGCCGATCTGCTCCGGACCGTGAACGAGGTCCGGGGCCTCCGTCGAGTCCGGTTCACCAGCCCTCACCCACACGACTTCACCCAGGACGTGATCGAAGCCATGGCGGAGTGCGAGACGGTGTGCGAGCACATCCACTTCCCTCTGCAGTCCGGATCGGACCGGATCCTCCGGCAGATGCAGCGCTCCTATCGATCCGAGCGATACCTTTCCTGGCTCGACCGGATCAGAGCCACCCTTCCCGAGGTCGCTGTGACCACCGACCTCATCGTCGGGTTCCCCGGGGAGACCGAGGACGATTTCGGGGAAACGATGCGGGTCGTGGACACGGCGCGATTCGACGCCGCGTTCACCTTCCAGTACTCGCCTCGCCCCGGAACCGCGGCGGCGTCGTTCCCGGGCGAGGTTCCGAAGGAGATCGTCCAGGAGCGGTTCGACCGGCTGTGCGAGCTCCAGGAGCGGATCTCTCTGGAGAAGAACCAGGAACTCGTCGGCAAGAGCGTCGAAGTCCTTGTCGAAGGGCGGGGGCGAAAGGGCAAGCTCCAGGGCCGAACCCGAACCAACAAGCTCATCCACTTCGAGGGCGACATGGTCGCCGGGACCTTCGCCGACGCAGTCGTAACAGCCGCGCACCCTCATCATCTGGATGGGGAGGCGTGATCTCGCCCGGGCGACTGCTCGCCCTCGTTGGGCCCACTGCCTCGGGAAAGACCGAGGCTTCGGTGGCGATCGCGGAAGCCCTGGGCGCCGAGATCCTGTGCGTGGACTCGATGCTCGTGTACCGGGGCATGGACGTTGGGACTGCCAAGCCGACCCTGGAGCAGCGCCAATGCATCCCGCACCACCTCATCGACCTCGTCGGTCCGGATGAACGATTCTCGGTGGCCGCGTTCCAGCAGTTGGCCCGCAACACCATCGCCGACGTGCGCTCGAGAGGAAAACGTCCCCTGCTCGTTGGTGGCGGTGGCCTGTATTACCGGGCGGTCGTGGATGGGCTCCGGTTCCCTGGGACCCTGCCCGCTACCCGAGCCCTCCTCCAGGCTGAGGCCTCGGTGCTCGGTGCCGAAGTCCTCCACCGGCGATTGGAGGCGATCGATCCCGACGCCGCTCGCAAGATCGAGCCAGCCAACGCACGGCGCACCGTGCGGGCGTTGGAGGTGGCCGCGCTCACCGGGAAGGCGTTTTCCTCCTACGCGAGGGCGTGGGATGAGTACCCGGAAACCGCCGTGCGGGCAGCCGGCATTGAGCTTCCCCGGATGGCACTCCACCGGCGGATCGAGCGGCGCGTGCACGCCATGCTGCCGGGGCTGATCGACGAGACACGGGCCCTGCTAGAGCGAGGATTCGCCTCGTTCCTGACCTCGTCGCAGGCCATCGGCTACGCGGAAGCGGTCGCTTACCTGGAGGGCGCCATCGAGCTCGACGAGGTCGGGGCGGTCACGATACGCCGGACCAGGGCCCTGGCGCGCAGGCAGGCGGCCTGGTTCCGGCGAGACCCTCGGATCCGCTGGTTCCGCGCGGGGGAGGAAGGAGCCCCCGCGCTCGTTCCGGAGATGGTGAAGTATCTTCGAGGGGATCAGTCCGCGCGACGAGCGGATCTGACGGTGGCGGTACACGCGCAGGGGGCACGATGAGGTTCGCCAAATACCACGGGACGGGAAACGACTTCGTCATGATCGAAGACGTCGAGGACCGGGTCCGCCTGGACCGTGCGTCGATCGCGGCGCTGTGCGACCGCCGGAAGGGGGTCGGTGCCGATGGTCTGATCCGCATCGCGCCAGCTCCCGAGGCGGACTTCTTCATGGACTACTACAACGCTGAGGGGGAGCCGGCCGAGATGTGCGGCAACGGCATCCGATGCTTGGCCAAATACGTCTATGACCGGGGACTCACGCCGGAGACAGAGATCGACGTTCTGACCAGGGCCGGGCTCAAGCATCTGGTCCTGCAAGCAAGCGACAGAACGGTCCGAAGCGTTACCGTCGACATGGGGCCGCCCGCGTTCGAGCGAAAGGCGATCCCGATGACGGGAGAGCCGACCGACACCTTCATCGAACAGGAGCTCGAAATCGACGGCAGGACCTTCGTCGCCACCGCGCTGTCGATGGGGAATCCCCACGTCGTCCTGTTCGTGGATCCCGCTGAGGACCTGGCCGAGATGCCGGTCGCCACGCTCGGACCGAGCATCGAGGTGCGACCGGAGTTCCCGAATCGGACCAACGTCGAGTTCATCCAGCCCTCGAACGGGCGGATCAAGATGCGGGTGTGGGAGCGCGGGGTGGGGGAGACCATGGCGTGCGGCACCGGAGCGTGTGCGTCTCTGGTGGCGAGTGAGCTCGCAGGCCTGGTCGGCAGGCAGGCCGAGGTCGAGTTTCCCGGCGGGCTGCTGGGAGTCCGGTGGGCCTCGGACGATCACCTCTTCCTGACCGGTCCGGCCGTGTGCGTATACGACGGGGAGCTGGACGAGTCGTGGCTCCGATCGGCGCCGACGGGATCCGCCCGGTGAGGGTAGCCGATCGGATCCGCGCCCTCCCTCCGTACCTGTTCGCCGAACTCGACAAGAAGATCGAGGCCAAGCGCGCCGCGGGTCAGCACGTCATCTCGCTGGGGGTCGGCGACCCCGATCTCCCCACGCCCCGGCACGTCGTCGAGGCGTTGCAGGAGGCGGCCGAGGACCCGACGACGCACCAGTACCCCTCGTATTACGGGTTGCCCTCCTTCCGGTCGGCGATCGCCCGCTTCTACGCGCGACGCTTCGGAGTGGAGCTCGATCCCTCCACGGAGGTCCTACCGCTCATCGGCTCCAAGGAAGGCGTGGCCCACGTCGCCTTCGCCTACGTCGACCCCGGAGACGAGGCCCTGGTGCCGGACCCCGGGTACCCGGTGTACGCGACCAGCGTGCTCCTCGCTGGGGGACAGGCGGTATCGATGCCTTTGGATGCCTCGAACGGGTTCCGGCCGGACTTCGACCGAATCCGGCCGTCAGGGAACGCGAAGCTGATATGGCTCGGCTACCCGAGCAACCCCACCGCGGCGGTCGCGGAGGTTCCTTTCTTCGAGCGAGCGGTGGCCTTCGCTCGCGAGCACTCGCTGCTGCTGTGCCACGACGCGGCCTACAGCGAGATCACGTTCGATGGATTCACCGCCCCGAGCGCCCTTCAGGCCGCGGGGGCCAAGGACGTGGTGATCGAGTTCGGATCGCTCTCCAAGACGTACAACATGACCGGCTGGCGCCTGGGGTTCGCCGTGGGGAATCCCGACGCCATCCGGGCCCTGGCCACGCTCAAGACGAACCTCGACTCCGGCATCTTCAACGCGATCCAGCGGGCCGGTGTAGCCGCGCTCGATGGTCCGCTCGACCACGTGGAGAGCATGCGGGCCATCTACCAGAAGCGGCGGGACGTCGTGGTGGCCACGTTCCAGAGCATGGGCATCGACCTCGAGCCCCCACTGGGGTCCGTGTACGTGTGGGTGCCCACGCCACACGGGCGTACGGCGGCGGACTTCGCCGACGAGCTGCTCCAGGAGGCCGCCGTGGTCGTGTCCCCCGGGACGGGGTACGGGCAGCACGGCGAAGGGTTTGTGCGGATCTCCCTCACAGTCGGGGATGCGCGCCTGGAGGAAGCCATGGGCCGCATCCGCGACCGGCTGACGTGAGCCTTCTCCGGATGATGCTCGTGCCGATCCGTCACTCAGGGTTCGACAAATCCCGGGGTATCCCGAGTTTCGGCCCGCGAAGGCCCGGGAATGATGAGCGGGCCAGAGACGCCGGGCAACAGATTCCGGGGAAAGGGGCGCTTCCCGGGACTTCGTGGCCGGCGTCTCTTGCATTTGGGCTCGACCATGCCTGATCGGTACCAATCCGAGTCTCCCCTATCCGCCACATGGAGGCCGGCCGTCCAGGAGCGGGCGGTGCTGGTCGGCCTGGGGAACGGGCTGGAGGAAGATTCGCTGGACGAGCTGGCCGCGCTGGCCCAGGCCGCTGGCGCAGAACCGGTGGGTCGCGTGGTCCAGTCCCGGTCGACCCCGGACCCCTCGACGTTCGTGGGCAAGGGCAAGATCGCCCAGATCCACGACCTGGTGCACTCGACCGACGCCGACGCCATCATCCTGGACGACGAGCTGTCTCCGGGCCAGCTCAGGAACCTCGAGGAACGACTCAAAGTGAAAGTGCTGGACCGGACGGCCTTGATCCTCGACATCTTCGCCCTGCACGCGAGGTCGGGCGAAGGGAAGCTCCAGGTCGAGCTGGCCCAGCTGAACTATCTGCTCCCCAGGCTTCGAGGATGGGGCGAGGCCATGTCGCGGCTGGGAGGCGGCATCGGGACACGCGGTCCCGGCGAGACGAAGCTCGAGGTCGACCGGCAGCACATCCGGCGCCGGATCACCAAGCTCCGGCGCGACATCAAGGACCTTTCCAAGAGCAGGGGAGTGAAGCGGTCGCGTCGCGAGCGATCGGGGGTGCAGCAGGTCGCACTGGCCGGGTACACGAACGCGGGAAAGTCCACGCTCATGAACACCCTGACCGACGCCCAGACGCTCGTGGCGGATCAGCCGTTCGCCACGCTGGACCCGACCACCAGGCGCCTGGCCCTTCCCGGCGGGCGCAAGGTCACTCTCTCCGACACGGTCGGCTTCGTTCGGAAGCTCCCGCATGATCTGGTCGAGGCGTTCAAGTCGACGCTCGAGGAGGTCGCCCGGGGCGACCTGGTCCTGCATGTCGCGGATGCGACGGCCATCGACCTCGAAGGCCAGATGACGGCCGTCCGAGAGGTGCTGGGCGAGATCGGTGCGGCGGCCATCCCGGAGGTGCTCGCCTTGAACAAGTGGGACCTCCTGGACGAGGTCCAGCGGGCGCGGATCCTCCGGCGGCACCCGGACGGCGCGCCGGTGTCCGCGCTCACCGGGGAAGGGACTGAGGCGCTCCTGGAACGCGTGGCCGAGACGCTGCCCCGGCCGCCCGTGGAGGTTTCGCTCCTCGTTCCGTTCGACCGGCCGGACGTCGTCCCACGTCTGTACCGAACCGGGGTCGTGATGGACACGAACGAAGGACCGGACGGCACCCACGTAGTAGCGCTCGTTCCCGAATCCGAGCTCGCCGCGCTTGCCGAGTTCTCGACGCGAACGCAGGCGTCCTCAGCGGGCTCGTAGACGCGGCCCTCACACCTTCCTGAGGACCGCGACCACCCTCCCGACGATGCTTCCGTCGGTCATCTCGAACGGCTCCATTGCCGGGTTCTCGGGCACGAGCACGACGCGGCCGTCTTCCCTGTGAAGACGCTTCACGGTGGCCTCGTCTTCGGCGGCTCCGGGCAGGAGGACGGCCACGATATCGCCCTCGGCGGCCGAGCTCTGACGGCGCACCACCACCATGTCGCCGTCCAGGATCCCGGCCCCGATCATGGAATCGCCCGACACACGAAGCGCGAAGTGATCGTCCGCCCCGGCGAATCCGGTCGGCACGGTGAGGTACTCCTCGATGTTCTGGTCGGCCAGGATCGGGGTTCCCGCTGAGATCCTGCCGACGAGTGGAACGTCGACTCCTCCGCGTCGCGATGAGCCCGGGCCGCGAAGCTCCATCGCTCTGGGCTTGGTCGGATCGCGCTTGACCAGACCTCGTTTCTCGAGGTTCGCCAGCTGAGCATGCACGCTGGAGCTCGAGGCAAGGCCGACCGCCTCGCCGATCTCCCGTACTGTGGGGGGGTAACCCCGCTCCCGAACCGTCTTCCTGATGAACTCGATGATTCGCCGCTGACGTGCGGTCATGTCGTCCATGGTTCCTCCCTGAGCTCTCCCGAACGCTAGCATGGGGCCCTGCCTGGGGCAAACATGTGTTCGATAAGCCCTTGACTACCGAACACGCGTTCGAAGATAATAGCGCATGGGACGAACACACGTTCGGTGGGCTCGGGTGGTGGGGCTGGTCCTGGGGGTAACGATGACGATCACTCTTGTGGCCTCGACGGCGGGTGCGGGCGGTTCCGAGCCGGCCGCCTCGCGGACCTATGTGGTCAGGCCCGGGGACACGGTGTGGAGCATCATCCGCAGCCGATCCGATCCGCGGGCCGACCCTCGGCCGTTGGTCGATCAGATGATCAAGGTGAATCACCTGGACGGAGCCCTCATCTGGCCCGGTCAGGAGCTCGAGCTGCCGCCCGGCGCACGGCTCGAACAGCGACCTTGACCGACAATATCTCGGGAGATACTCTGGTTGGACCCACTACATCTTGTGGTTCCCCTCACCTTCCCGGGGGCGTCGATGCGCTGTCCGTGGTGCGGACATGCCGAAGACAAGGTAGTCGATTCCCGTTCGGCCGAGGACGCCGGCGCCATCCGGCGGCGCCGTGAGTGCCTGGCGTGCGGTCGGCGCTTCACCACGTTCGAGCGGATCGAAGAGATCGGGCTCACCGTGGTCAAGAGGGACGGCAGCAAGGAGCCGTTCGACCGGGGCAAGGTGGCCGCCGGGGTTCTGAAGGCGACGAAGAACAGGCCTGTCAGCGAAGAGCAGGTCGGGCGGCTGGCCGAGCGGGTCGAGGAGAAGCTCCGGAAAAAGGGTCCGGTGGTCACCTCGCAGGAGGTCGGCATGGAGATCCTCGCGCTCCTGCGGAGGCTCGACGAGGTTGCGTACTTGCGCTTCGCCAGCGTCTACAAGGACTTCCAGGAGCTGACGGACTTCGAGCGGGAGCTCGGCATCATGCTCCAGAAGCGGGAAGCCTCGGCGAAGCGTGCTGCGGGCCGGACCCGAACGAAGACCTGACCCACGCGGCTCTTGGGTCCGTGCCCGAACCACAACATGTTGTGGTCACCGCGCCGTCCCGGCCCCGAGGTCCACAAGATGTGGGACAATATCGGGACGGGCGCTTGACAGCTCCTGACGGCTGGGCAAGAATCTGGGCCGAATCACACTGGTGTGATTTTCCACTGTTTTTCCCCAGCAGAGGTTGGGTCGTCGGTCCAGGGTCCTTCCCCGGATCTCGAAGAGGAGGGTGACGGTGGCCACGCAGGAAAAGGACGTTCGGGTCAAGCCGGGGAAGCTCTCGTTCAAGCGCCACTTCACCAAGGAGGGGACCCATCCATTCGACGAGGTCGAATGGGAGATCCGCGACGCCGTCATCCCCAACTACAAGGAGGGGGGCAACGCCTTCGAGCAGCGCGGCGTGGAGTTCCCGGTGACCTGGTCGCAGAACGCCACGAACATCGTCGCCCAGAAGTACTTCCGCGGACCCCTGGGAACGCCGGAGCGGGAGTCCTCGGTGCGGCAGATGATCGGCCGGGTCGTCGACACCATCGCCGGCTGGGGGATCAATGACGGGTATTTCGCGAGCGAACAGGATGCCCGTATCTTCGCCGAAGAGCTGACCCATCTCCTGGTCACGCAGAAGGCCGCGTTCAACTCGCCTGTCTGGTTCAACGTCGGCGCGGAACCGAACCCCCAGTGCAGCGCATGCTTCATCCTCGCCATCGAGGACACGATGGGGTCGATCCTCAACTGGTACGTCGAGGAAGGGACCATCTTCAAGGGCGGGTCGGGGTCCGGCATCAACCTGTCGCCGCTCCGCTCGTCGAAAGAGCAGCTCCACGGCGGTGGGACGGCGAGCGGCCCCGTCTCGTTCATGCGGGGAGCCGACGCCTCCGCGGGGACCATCAAGTCCGGTGGGAAGACCCGGCGAGCCGCCAAGATGGTGGTGCTCAACGCGGACCACCCCGACGTCCGCGACTTCATCTGGTGCAAGGCGATCGAGGAGCAGAAGGCGCGGGCGCTCCGTGATGCCGGATACGACATGGACCTGGACGGCCGCGACTCCTATTCGATGCAGTATCAGAACGCGAATAACTCGGTGCGGGTCACCGACGAGTTCATGCGCGCCTATGCCGAGGACCGGGACTGGAAGCTCAAGGCCGTCACTCGCGACGAGACGCTGGAGACCGTTCGCGCGCGGGGCCTGATGCGCGAGATGGCCCAAGCCGCGTGGGAGTGCGCGGACCCGGGCCTTCAGTACGACACGACGATCAACGACTGGCACACGTGCCCGGCATCGGGCCGGATCAACGCGTCGAACCCGTGCTCGGAGTACATGCACCTCGACAACAGCGCGTGCAACCTGGCCAGCCTGAACCTCCTCAAGTTCATGGACGACGAGGGGATCTTCGATGTGCCGGCGTTCAAGCACGCGGTGGAGATCGTGTTCGGCGCGCAGGAGATCATCGTCGGAAACTCCAGCTACCCGACCGAAAAGATCGAGCGCAACGCCAAGGCGTTCCGTCAGCTCGGGCTGGGATACGCCAACCTCGGCGCGCTGTTGATGGCGCGAGGAGTGCCCTACGACTCCGACGCCGGTCGGGCCTGGGGTGGCGCCATCACGGCCCTCATGACGGGCTGGGCGTACCGGACCAGCGCGAAGGTGGCAAAGGAGATGGGCCCGTTCGCCGGATACGCTCCGAACCGCGACGCGATGCTCCGGGTCATGCGAAAGCACCGCGCTGCCGCCGACGACATCGACGCCGAGCTCGTGCCCGAGGGCCTGCTCCAAGCGGCGAAGTCCGCGTGGGACGACGCCATCGCCCTCGGCGAGCAGCACGGGTACCGGAATGCCCAGGCCACGGTCCTGGCACCGACCGGCACGATCTCGTTCCTCATGGATTGCGACACCACGGGAATCGAGCCAGACCTCGCGCTCGTGAAAAACAAGAAGCTGGTCGGCGGGGGGACCATGCAGATCGTGAACCAGACCGTGCCGCGGGCTCTCCGCCGGCTGGGATACGACGAGGACCAGAGCGAGGCGATCGTCGCTTACATCGCCGAGCACAATACCGTGGTCGGCGCGCCGTTCCTGAAGGAAGAGCACTACCCCGTGTTCGATTGCTCGATGGGCGACCGAGCCATCCAGTACATGGGACACGTCAAGATGATGGCGGCGGCGCAGCCGTTCATCTCCGGGGCCATCTCCAAAACCGTGAACATGCCCGAGCACGTCACGGTGGAAGAGGTCGAGCAGCTCTTCATCGAAGGGTGGAAGCTGGGCCTGAAGGCCATCGCGATCTACCGCGACAATTGCAAGGTTGCTCAGCCGTTGTCGGCCGACAAGAAGAAGGCGCCGGAGCGTGTTTCGGACGAGGCGGCTCCCGGGCAGCTTGCGTGGTCCTCGAAGAAGCGCCTTCCGCAGAACCGTCCGGCCAGGACCTTCTCGTTCCGAGTGGGCGACGCCGAGGGCTACATCACCGCCGGCGAGTACCCGGATGACGGGATCGGCGAGATCTTCCTGAAGGTGTCGAAGCAGGGCTCGACACTGTCGGGGCTGATGGATGCGTTCTCCATCGCGGTCTCCGTCGGCCTGCAGTACGGCGTGCCCCTGGAGGACTACGTGTCGAAGTTCGTCAACACCCGGTTCGAGCCGTCGGGTCTCACCAACGATCCGGACATCCGGTTCGCCAGCTCACTCATGGACTACATCTTCCGGCGGCTGGCGCTCGAGTATCTGTCTCCCGAGCGGCGGGCCGAGCTTGGGATCCAGTCCATCGCCGAGCGGATGGAATACGCGAAGGAGTACGGGAACGGCTCGAGTGGGGCTTCGGGTGAAACGGAGTCGAATGACGAGACCAATGCTTCGGACGAAGGCATTCCGGGCGCGGGGCCGGCCCCTAGGTTGATCGAACTGGAGGCAGGCCGCAAGCAGACCCCGTCGCCGGGTGCTCGCGTCCTCGACGCGCCGCTCTGCTACGCCTGCGGGGCGAAGATGCAGCCTGCGGGGTCCTGTTACGTGTGCACCGGCTGCGGCTCGACCAGCGGCTGCTCGTAGAGTCTCGCGAGTTTCTGGGCAGCGGTATGCTCGGCCGAAATGAGGATCGGTTGGGCAGGGCTCGCACTCGCCCTGAGCCTGTTGGTTGGGTGTTCCACCGGCGGGCCAAAGCTTGACCTTCCCAAGGACAGTCTGGGGCGCAATGCCATCGTCCTCGATCAGGACGACGACAACCGATCGGTCGGCCTGACCCCCGGCGGAACCGTGGCCGTGCAGTTGCCGTCGGACGCGCCGGGGGGATACATCTGGCGAGTGGCGGACGCCCTCGACGACTCGGTCTTGAGGCTGGCCTCGACCGGATACAGACCGCCACTGGGGGGCAGTGAGGTACCGGGCCGGGCCGTCCTCACGTTCGAGGCCGTAGGCCCGGGGAGCGTCACCGTGCATCTGACGTACGGGCCCCAGGAGGACCCGGAGGACATCGCCCGGGAGTTCTCCTTCGTCGTGAGCGTGACCTGACCGGCGATCGCATGGAGGTGCCGTTCAGAAAACTCAGGCCCGAGGCTCGGCTGCCCTCCTACGCCCATCCGGGCGACGCCGGCCTGGACCTGGCCTCGGCCGTCGACGCGGAGGTCCGGCCGGGGGAACGGGTGATGATCCCCACGGGAGTGGCGGTGGCCATTCCCGAGGGCCACGCGGGGTTGGTGCTTCCCCGTTCTGGTCTGGCCTCGCGTGAGGGCCTGACGCTGGCCAACGCGCCGGGGCTCATCGATGCGGGATACCGAGGCGAGGTCACGTGCGCCGTGGTGAACCTGGACCGGGAGCGCCCTGTCACCATCCGGAAGGGGGATCGGATCGCGCAGCTTGTGATCGTCCCGGTGGTGCTGGTCACCTCGACCTGGTCCGAAGAGTTGCCTCCTTCGGAGCGCGGAGAAGGAGGGTTCGGCTCCTCGGGTTCGTGAGCGTTCGGAGGCCCTTGATAGAATGGCGGTCGCGCGGACGTGGCTCAGTTGGTAGAGCACCACCTTGCCAAGGTGGGGGTCGCGGGTTCGAATCCCGTCGTCCGCTCCAAACGTTCTGCGGCGCGCGTAACCCCGGCGTTCATCGCCCTCACAGGAAGGTGTAAGGGTGGGGCGGAAGGCACGGCTGGGGCTGGCAGGATGCCTTCTGGGGTTCGTCGCGCTGGCCCCGGTCGGCGCGCCCGCTGCCTCCCCGGAAATGGGCTCCTGGACCACTCATGGTCCGCATGGAGGCTACCCAGAGGCCGTTGCGATCGCACCGTCATCTCCGAACGTCATGTACGCCGGCGCTGCCCACGGGGGGATATACCGCTCCCCGAACTGGGGGGGAACTGGCGATACGCCGGCGGGTCGCCCATGGGGCGAGAATGTGTCCCAGGCCACTGCCCGCCGCTGGCGGTACACAGCCTCGCGG
>JBKPAF010000046.1:0-8813 GCA_046726275.1 Actinomycetota bacterium | reverse complement strand
CGACGGAACCGTCTACTTCGACGTCCGCTCGTTCTCCGACTACGGGAGGCTCTCGGGCAACACACTGGACAAGCTGCAGGCGGGACATCGGCAGGACCTCGAGATCGACCCCAACAAGCGGTACCCCGCCGACTTCGCCCTCTGGAAGGGCGCCGCCCCGGCACGGCTCATGAAATGGGAGAGCCCGTGGGGCGAGGGGTTCCCCGGCTGGCACGTGGAGTGCTCGGCGATGTCGATGAAGTACCTCGGCGACCGGTTCGACGTCCACACGGGCGGCAACGACCTCAAGTTCCCCCACCACGAGGACGAGCGCGCCCAGTCGAACGGCGTGGCCGGGCACGAGGTGGTGTCGATCTGGGTGTACGGCGGGTTCCTGCAGCAGTCCGGGCAGAAGATGGCGAAGTCGGCCCGGAACATCAAACGGGTCGTCGATTTGGCCGAGCAGGGTATCGACCCGTTGGCCTACCGCCTGGCGTGCCTGGGTACGCGGTACCGGAGCGAGATGGACTTCAGCTGGGAGGCGCTCGAGGGTGCACAGCTCCGCCTCACGCACATGCGTCAGCGCATGGCCGACTGGGCGGAGGAGCCCAGACCGGACGGTCTCTCCGAGCCCGGGCAGGAGCTGGACCGCCGATTCCGCGATGCCGTGGCGGACGACCTCGACCTGCCCGCGGCGCTCGTGGTGCTGGAGGAAGCGCGGGCTTCGAGCGAGGTCCCGGGCGGCGAGAAGTTCGCTCTGCTCGCTTCCTGGGACCAGGTCCTCGGCCTCGATCTGGACCGCCTGGCCCGGGAGGGATTCGAGGTTCCCGAGGACGTCCAGTCGTTGGTTCGGGAGAGGGACGAGGCTCGCCGAGCCAAGGACTACGCGGGGTCAGACACGATCAGGGACCGCCTCACCCAGATGGGCTGGGAGGTCATGGACACCCCGGAGGGAACGAGGGTCCGCCCCAAGCTGGACTGACCTCACACGATCCGGCGAGGGCCCGGGCCGACCGGCCGCCCGGGGGGCGGAGCCTGGTGGAACACCGGGATGCGTTCCTCTCCGGGTGCCGCGGGAACCACGGACAGGGTTCGGAGGACCCCGTTCGCTTCGGCTAGCAAGGCGCTCGGGCTGGGGTCGCTTCCAACCACAACGTAGACGCAGAACGGGCGGCCTCCGATGGTGATGAACCGCTGGATGCCGAACTGGCCCCGACGCACCCTGAGCAGCGCCCAGGGATCGAGCTCGGACGTTGCCGGGAGCGGGGCGGGCGCCACGGGCGAGAACAGTCCTCGTCCCGCCAGCGCACGTTCGTACTCGGTCGCGACCAGGAAGGCGCCGCCGGCGTGCATCGCCGCGAGCGCCCCGCTGCCGAAGTCGCCATCCTCGAGGGGAAGGGGGAAGTTGGCCGCGTGCAGCGTCGGATCGCCCTCCGGGCGTTTGTAGATGCGCCCCTCCCAGCGGGACGGCAGATCCACCGTGATCCCGTAGCCGGACAGTTCCACTACCGAGGACCCCTCACTTGACCAGGGCGGCAACCGCCGCCGCCAGAAGAATCGCTTCCAGTCCGATGGACAGGCCCCGGGCCGGGGCGTCCCACCGACGCAGCCGAGCGTCGATGGCGACCAGCTGCGAGCCGCGGCGGACGGTGGCAACGGAGAGGATGGTGCCCGCCCGGAAGAGGCCGAAGGTCGCCCCGATGAGCAGGCCGGCGCGCGGAGACCCCGAGAGCAGCGCCGCGGCGAAGGCGCCATACACCGCGGAAAGGGTGACCACCGTGGAGAACCCGACGCCGAGCTGGACGCCGAAGCCGAGCCCGTAGACCCATCCCCGATAGCGATGGAGCCATTCCTCGTTCACCTGCCGACGGACGGTTGGCAGCCGGGCCCCGAAGACACCGAGGTCGAGGGCAACCCCCGCCGCGATCACCGCGGCCAGCGCGGCCAGGGCGACGCCGGCGGACAGGCCGAGCGGCTGGGACACGTAGCCGCCGATGACTCCCAGCGCCAGGCCGAGGGCGGCACCGCCGATCACCGACCCCGTGATGTACCAGGGCACGGTCATCGCCCAGTGGGACCCGCGTCCCCGCTCCCCGAGCGGGGTGATGCTGCCGAGCAGCGACTCCCCTCAGGGGGACCACATGGACCGGAACGCCCCGATCAGCGCCAGTCCCAGGCCCAAGCCGACCAGGGCCGAAGGCAAAGGCATCTCCCTCCTTTCCCTCTCACCGCGCGGTCGGGTCGCCGGGACCGTACAGGCTCGGGTGAGCGGGCCCGACCCCGGCCGCCCGCAGTTCCTCGTCCGCGCGGCTGGAGCGACCTGCTGCTCCGGCTGGGCGGGAGGAAGGAACCGGAGCCTCCGGGACGAGGCCATGGCCGTTCTCGGCCCATCCGTCGCTGGGAGTCGATTTCCCGTTCCTCGCCTGAGCCATCTCCGCGTCGAGCATGGCGTCCCGAAGCAGCGACGCCACCTGAGGCCATGCTTCGGCCGTTCCTTCCCCGACGATCCGGCCCGACGCCCCGTCCACGTACACGAAGTACGGCATCATCGGCACCCCGTACCCGTCCCACGCCGCCGAGGACATGACCACCGGGACGTCGGGGGGAGCGAGCTCGCGCAACCTCGATGGGCTCTCGTGGCTTGAGTCCTTGGTTACCACGATGAGGCGGGCGCTTGGCGGCAACGTCTCCGTGAGGTCATCGGAGAACGCCTTCCAGAACGCTCCGCACGTCGAGCAGCCGCTCGAGAGGAAGGCGATCAGGCTGCTCCGGCCTCCGCCGGCCGGGGCCAGCTTGACGGGCTCGCCGGCCAGGGTCGTTCCCCTGATGTCCTCCGCGGGCGCCGCATCCCGGTCCGCAAGGCTTGTCGGGTCGATGGCCGGTGCCTCCGGCCGCTCATCGGAGGTGGCGAGCCGCCGGAGGATCTCCGCGTGGCTTCTGAGCAATCCCGCCACCAGCAGGCTCAGCAGAATCAGGGCGATCGTCTCGATCGTCACGAGAATGGGCAAGGCAGCCTCCTTGCGCTCGATGGGTGAAGTGGGCTCACAGGCAGATGGCATCCTCCTCATGGGAGCATGTGACGTTGTCCTGCTTGTAGGTGCAGTTGCAGGACGAATAGAGCGTGCACGGGTTCACACACTTGATCACCCGGCACGCGATCGCTGTGACCCTAGGGACCTCGGTGTGACACTGCCCGTACCGGAAGACGTTGCAGCACGTCTGCCGGTACGAGCACTTGTTGAAGGCGCACTTGCATCCGCCCGGACAGCTCTCGTCGAGCAATCGGTTGCAGTCGATGTAGTAGCGGACTCCCTCCCCCGAGCACGGGCCGTTTCCGTTGTAGCTCGTGCACTTCCACCACCCACCCATGTACGTGTACGAGGGACACGCGTTCACCCCGGTGAGCGTGCAGCAGAACACCGTGTAGCCGTCGCAGCACCTGGTTCCCCCGCCGCAGTTCCTGCACGCGATCAGGGGCGCGGCGGCGACCGGCCGGGTCAGGTACCGGATGGGGGCGACGACCAGGGCTGAACCGGCGGTGGCCATGCGTACGAGCGCGCTCCGCCTGCTCACGCGGCGCTCCAGCAGAGCGGTTGCTGCTCTGAACAACCGGTCGCTCACGGAGCCTTCCCGGGTCTGACGGCGAACCGGCGCGGAGCGCCGCCGCTGAACCGGCCGGACGTCGAACCCCCGTAGGACCAGAACACGGCCGGAAGGTAGGTGACGGTGAGATGGGCCAGGTACGCGATCAGCCCGGTGCCCACGAGGAATGGCACGCCGCCCACGGGGAGGCGAGCGGCTGTGGCGAGGACTCCGGCCGGCGGTGCGGTGGCGAGAACGGCCGCGATGGCGGCGGCCGCGGTATTCACCACGAAGTGGACAAGGCTCGGAGGCGAGTCCCTGCCCCCCACGCAACCGCAGGAGGTCACCCGGTTGGCCGATCTCATGAGAACGGCGATGAAGCCGGCGAACGCCGCGTACAGCAGTGCGAGCAACAGGGCAGAGGTCGCGCTCGGCCCGAAAAGGCACCACATCCCGATCCCGATCTCGACCAATCCGACGCCCCGAACGATCGAAGGCCTGGACGGAAGGTGCAGGACACCGAGGGCGGCGCGCGCCGGACCAGGGGTCTTGAGCTTGGCCACTCCGGAGACGATCAGCAGACTGGCTACGGCGAAGAACGTGGGAGTCAGCAGGTCGAGCCGGGCGCTGCGAGCCACGTTCACGATGGGTCCGTCCCTGTTCCTCGGGGATCATGGGGAAGGGCCTGTGAGGTCGCAACGTATCGGGCGGTCGCGCGAGATGTCAATCCTTGGCGAATCGCCCGCCAGAGACGTTGTCGAAAGGAGCGCCGGGCGTGTAGTAGCGTGGCGCCGCAGCATGAGAACGTTTCGTCGCGCCGTCCTCCCCGCGGCCTTCGCCCTTGCGCTCGTGGGCTACGCAAGCGCACCGGGGACGCGGGCTTCGGATTCCTCTTCGACTCCGAAAGCCCGAGAGTCGGGAGGGCGCCAGTCGCTCTCTCCCCAGCCGAGACCAGGCCCGGTGCAACCGGTGACCAGGCCGACGAGTGACTTCAATGGGGACGGGTTCTCGGACCTCGCAATCGGCGTGCCGAACGAGGATGTCGTGGGCACGATCGACGCGGGCGGGGTCAACGTGGTCTATGGGTCCGCGACCGGCCTCGCCGTGGCCGGGAATCAGTGGTGGACCCAGGACAGCTCCGGGATCGGGGATTCCGTGGAGGCCTCGGACCAGTTCGGATTCAGCGCGGCGGCGGGCGACTTCAACGGGGACGGAATCGACGACCTTGCCGTGGGGGTTCCGCTCGAGGACTCCCCCGAGGACTCCGGCGTGGTGAACGTCATCTACGGCTCGCCCACCGGACTGAACTCGGCCGGAAGCCAGGTGTGGACGCAGGACAGCGCAGGGATCCGGGATGTACGCGAGCCCGGAGACCAGTTCGGTCGAGCCCTGGCGGCGGCCGACCTCAACCATGACGGAGCCGCTGACCTTGCCATCGGGGTGCCCTTCGAGCGGGTGAACAAACGCGGTCATGCCGGTGCGGTGAACGTCCTCTATGGCTCGCCCACCGGCCTCACCTCGGACGGGAATCAGTTCTGGACACAGAACAGCCCGGGGATCATCGGTGCGTCGGAGAAAGGAGACACGTTCGGCTCCGCCCTGACAGCCGGGGACTTCGACGGCGACACGTTCGGTGATCTCGTGGTTGGGGTCCCCAGGGAGGATCAGGTCGGCCTGGACTCGGGAGTCGTGAACGTGATCTACGGCTCGGCCTCGGGGCTCTCCGCCGCGGGCACGCAGCTCTGGGGGCAGGACCGCCCGGGGATCGCCGGGAACTCCGAGACGAACGACCTCCTCGGATTTGCCCTGGTCGCCGCGGACTTCGATCACGATGCTTTCGACGACCTCGCCCTGGGGGTGCCGTTCGAGGACATCGGCGCCAAGGCCAACGCCGGAGCGGTGAACGTGATCTACGGATCCGATTCCGGTCTGAACTTCCGCGGAAACCAGCTCTGGTCCCAGGACAGCTCCGGGATCGTCAATACGGCCGACGCCAGGGACGAGTTCGGATTCGCCCTGGCCGCCGGTGACTTCAACGAGGACCTCTCGGCCGATCTGGCCGTCGGGGTTCCGGGGGAGGATCCGCCCACGAACGCCGGCGCCGTGGCCACCATCAACGGCCGACCCGAGGGGCTCCGGTCAGCCGGGAATCGGCTGTGGACCCAGGAGGGGTTCGGGGGCAGCCCGAACGAGCTGTGGGACACGTTCGCGTTCTCCCTCGTGTCGGGTCAATACGGCAAGGGGGATGCCGCCGACCTGGCCATTGGAGTTCCGGCGGAGGACGTGCTGACCAAGAGGGACGCTGGCGCCATCAACGTGGCGTACGGAAGCCCGCAAGGGTTAGGACCTGAAGGGAGCCAGTACTGGACGCAGGACGATCTGGCCGGTCCGGCCGATCGGGGTGACCGGTTCGGCTACGGGCTGGGGGGCCACATCCCCGCGTAGACCCTACAGACCGAGCGTCTTGGCGACGTTCGTGCGAAGGATCTCGCTGGTTCCCTCGTACAGGCGCATTGCCCTGACGTCCCGGTACCAGGGCTCCAGCCCGAGCTCGGTCATGAACCCGTTGCCCCCGTGCACCTGGATCGCTCGATCGGCCACCCGCCCGACCATCTCTGTGGCTACGAGCTTGGCCAGCGCGGCCTGGCGCCTGCCGTCCGCACCCTCGTCGATCTCCTGGGCGCACTTGTAGACCAGCAGCCTGGCCTGTTCCAGTTCCGCGAAGGAATCGACAAGCATCCCCTGGACGTACTGGTTCTTCCCGATGGGCTGGCCGAACGCCGTGCGGTCGCGGGCGTACTCGAGCGAGCGGTCGAGGAGGTTCTGGGCGATGCCTAGCGCGCTGGCCGCGATCTGCAATCTGGCGCCGTTGATCCCCTTCACCGCCGAGTAGAAACCGAAACCGACCTTGCCCAGGACGTTCCCCTCGGAGACCGGGACGTCCTCGAAGGTCAGCTCCGCCGGGTTCTGGTACGGGGACATGGTCCGCTGGAGGCGCGAGACGGAATAGCCGGGCGCGTCGGCATCGACGAGGAAGGCCGTGATCCCGCCCTGGGCTCGCTTCTCGGGATCGGTCACAGCGAAGACCAGGGCGAAGTCCGCCGAGTCGCCTCCCGTGATGAAGTGCTTGCGGCCGGTGATGACCCACCCGCCGCCCGACCTCACGGCCTTGGTCTGGATGCCGGTGGCGTCGGATCCGGCGCCGGGCTCGGTCAGGGCGAAGCACGTCACCTTGTCGGCCGCCATCAGTGGGAACAGATACTTCTCCCGCTGGGCCTCGGTGCAGTCCAGGTAGATCGGGGTCGGGCCAGTTACGACGGGGAAGATCGATTCGAAGTGGGCCAGGAGGAGCCCGGTCCGGCTGGCCTCCTCGTGGAGCAGGACCTGGCCGAGATAGGACAGGCCCGCTCCCCCGACCTCCTCCGGCATGTGCAGCGTCCAGAATCCGAGCTCGGCCGAGCGCTTGCGGATCTTCAGCCGCTCGTCCCTATAGGCCTCGAAGATGCCGGTCTCCTGGATCTCCTGCCGGTGCGATTCCTCGAGCGGCCGGATCTCGCGGTCGACGAAGTCGCGGAGCGTCTGTCGCAGCTCCAGGAGCTCTTCTGGGATGTGCGAACGCGTCACAGGAAAAACCTCCACGTGGAGAACGGGCGTAACCTACCGAACCGTAGGTTACTGAACCCAAGGATACCGCACCCGATCGCCTTGGGTAGAGTCCACGCCATGGCGCACGGAGACGACACTCGCCTCGACCCTCCTCGCCAGGTCGGTGAGCGCGAAATGCTCGAGACCTTCCTCGACTTCTACCGCGAGACCATTCAATGGAAGGTCAGCGGCATGTCTGACGGGGATCTCCGCAGGGTCATCGTTCCGTCCGGCTGGTCTCCTCTCGGGATGGTCAAGCATCTGGGCTACGTCGAGCAGAACTGGTTCCGTAGCAAGATGGCCGGTGAGAAGGAGCTTCCCGCTCCGTGGACGGACGAGGATCCGGACGCCGACATGCACCTCGAGCCTGGAGAGTCCACCGAGCAGGTCCTTCAGTTCTATCGTGACCAGTGCGAGCGCAGCCGAAAGATCGCTGCCGACCATACACTCGACGATCTGGCTGCGGAATGGCCTGCCGACCGGCCTCCAGAGAAGCGTCCGAACCTCCGTTGGGTCTACGTCCACATGATCGAGGAAACGGCCCGGCACGCCGGTCATCTGGATGTCGTGCGTGAGCTGATCGACGGGGCGACTGGCGACTAGCTCACCCGACGACGGTCAAGTCGCGGGGAGCATGATTCAGGCGCGCGGCGCCATCGTCGGTCACCGTCACGATGTCCTCGATCCGGACACCGAAGCGCCCGTCGAGGTAGATGCCCGGCTCGATCGAGAAGCACATCCCGGGCTCGAGCGGGTCGGCGTTTCCCTCGACGATGTACGGATGCTCGTGCTCCTCGAGGCCGATGCCGTGGCCGGTGCGATGGATGAAGCGGTCCCCGTACCCGGCCTCATCGATCACCCGACGGGCCGCCCGGTCCACCTCCTGCGCGGGCACACCGGGCTTCACGGCGCGGAACGCCGCCTCCTGGGCCCGGAGGACGATCTCGTGCACCTCTTTGGCTTCCGTAGACGGCTCGCCCACCGACACCGTCCGGGTCATGTCCGAGCAGTACCCGCCGACTCGACCGCCGAAGTCCAGGACGACGGGGTCGTCCGCGCGAATGGTGCGCTCTCCCGCCTCGTGATGCGGTGAGGCCCCGTTCGGGCCCGACCCGACGATGGCGAACGCGGCCGACTCACAGCCGGTCTCGATGAGCAGCTGAGAGAGCCGGCGCGACACATCCTGTTCGCTCTTGCCTCCCAGGCCTTCCCCGACGATGAGATCGAAGGACCGGTCGGCGCTCCTGCCGGCCCGGACCAGGAGCTCGAGCTCGCCCTCGTCCTTCCGGACACGGAGACGGTCCATCACGATGGACGCAAGCACAACATCGAGCCGCGGGAGGGCGCTCTGGAATCCCAGCAGGTTCATCGCCCACATGCGATCTCCCGCGCCGAGCCGGCCCGCGCCGGGGAGGACCCGGGCGACCAGCGCAAAGGGGTCCTCTCCGTCCTTCCAGCTCTCGATGTCCAGAAGCGCCCCGGTGGGCGACGTCGCGGCTCGCGGGCGCTCCAGCTCGGGGACGATGAGGATTGGCGAGCCGCCGGCCGGAACGATCAGGACGGTCAGGCGTTCCAGCAGCGGCGCGTCGTACCCGACGAGATAGAGG